>NZ_AP025028.1:3653421-3985339 GCF_003114835.2 Leptospira kobayashii
AAGATAAAGAAACCTATCATTCCACGCTTCTTTATCTCTATTTGATTCTATCCCCTTTTTGCGGATTATTATTTTTATCCTTAACGGGAATCGAATTTAACGCCCGTTATTTATTCATTCTACCGATCTCCTGTTTCGGATTGTTTTGCTATTTTTTGAAAAAAAGAAGGATCTTACTAAGAGTTTTCCTGTCTACTTTCCTAGCATTTACTCTAGTAGGTTCCAATCGTTTTGCTCCGGATCCAAAGTTAGAAGAACAGATTCTTTCCGGTAAAACCAAACAAAGCCATAGAATCGAATGTACTGTCCAAACTTGGAGAAAATGGGGAAAGCCGATCGGTGCTGCTGATTATTGGCCGGTAAAATATCTGAAAGTGATGAGCAAAGAATCCATCCATTTGATTCCACTAACAGAGTCGGGAGAATATTATCCTTGGATCCACAACCGAAATTGGGATAAGGGGATTGCCGACTTAGGCGATACGAACTCTTTTGATTGGGCAATCACAGAAGGCGAAAAGAAGGAAATCTGGAATCGAAAGGGAGTGGAATTTGAATCTTGCGAAAACTGGCAGCTCATCCGCTTTGATTTATCCCAATAAATTTTTGATTGGATTTTTAGAAATTCCCAATTAATTTTGCGATATAGGCACTCATGATAGAAACATTAACTGACCCTTCCCTTTGGGCGGCCCTTCTCACCCTAACGGCACTTGAAATCGTTTTAGGAATCGACAATATTATTTTTATTTCGATCCTATCTTCCCGTTTGCCAAAGCAAAAACAAAAGAAAGCCAGACAAATCGGACTTCTCCTAGCAATGGTTACACGAATCTTGTTGTTATTTTCGCTGTCATTGATTATGAAATTAACCTCACCGTTATTTACCATATTTAGTCACGAAATCAGCGGAAGAGATCTGATTTTGATTGTGGGCGGACTCTTTCTGATGGCGAAATCCGTCACGGAGATTCACCACAAACTGGAAGGTGATCCTGAATCCATGGAAGGAAATTCCAAAAAAACCACTTTCACAAAGGTAATCGTTCAAATTATGATTTTGGACATTGTATTTTCTTTGGATTCTGTGATCACTGCCGTAGGAATGACGGACCAATTAGGAGTGATGATCGCAGCCGTAGTTTTATCCGTCGGGTTTATGTTGATGTCCAGTGGAAGCATTTCCGATTTTGTGGATAGCCATCCTACCATCAAGATCCTTGCTTTAAGTTTTTTAATTTTGATCGGCTTGGCATTATTCGGCGAAGGTTGGGAATTGCACATTCCGAAAGGGTATATTTATTTCGCTATGGCTTTTTCCGTCATTGTAGAACTTTTAAATATGAAACTTCGTAAGCCGGACGAAAAGCCGGTGGTATTAAAAGGTAAATTCGATTGAAACGATCCAAGTTTTTAAAAAATCTTGCCGGTACTACTTCCATTCTGCTGTTACCGGCTTACGTGCGTTCGGAGTCCGTCGTTATGACTGATACTGATTTTATGGAAAAAGCAAATTCACTGAAATCATTGAAGGAAACAAAAGAGTTTTTGACTACATTGATTCCTTCCGAACCTTTATTGGTTATTTCAGGTGGATGGTCTTTGGGAAAGGTGTTTTCCCATTGTGCTCAAAGTATCGAATATTCTATGAATGGTTTTCCCGAAATGAAACCCGCAGTGTTCCGCGGAACTGTCGGCAAACTCGCTTTTTCTATTTTTTCCCTGAGGGAAAAGATGAGTCATGGGTTGGAAGATCCCATCCCTGGCGCTGCCGATTTGGAAAACACAATCGAGTACAAGCTGGGACTGAACCGGTTATTGCAAAGTATCGATCTCTTTCAGAAACTGGAATCTTCCCAATTGAAACCTCATTTTGCTTACGGAGAGTTGGATAAAGAAGAATTCGATCTGGCACATACTCTTCACATCAAAAATCATTTTGAGAAAATAGTAAAGAAGATCAGCTAAATCTCAGGAATTACAACCTAACAATAAAATTCGATACATCAGGGAACTCTTTTATCTTTATAATTTGAGTTCCCACCTTTCTTCTATGAGTCCCGGTTTCCATATATCATTCTGTTTCGAATCCGTGAGGATAAAATTAAAACGATCATATAAATTGCGTGCCGCCTCCAAGTGACTGAGAGTCCACAAAGACAATTGGGAAAAGTGCTGCCGACTGTATTCGATAGCGGTAGTAAGTAGTTTTTTACCCACACCTAAGTTTCGATAGGATGGTTCCGAATAAAACCAACGCAATTGTGCTGATTTATTTTCCGAATGTATGATACCGATTGCTCCTATAATCCGATCATTGCTTTCTGCTACCCAAACTTTATCCAAGTCGGATCGATTTTTCAAAAAATCGGAAATCCCATTGATTACATAATGTTCGAATGTATCATTAAATTCATATTCCGCTTCATACAATAATGCGTGTCTATGAATGATATATCCCAAATCACCCGCTTTGCTTTCCCGTATTGAAAATGATGCTTCCTTTCCCGATAAAGTTTGCCGTATCGTATCCATTGCCGAAACCAACTCGCTTATTTCAAAAGCCGACGCCCGTTTCATAAGGTTTGCAATTTGTGCATTCGATACATTATTTAATTCGGCAAGTTCTTGTTTTCCTTTTTTGCTCAAGGTAAGCATTAAAACTCGTGTGTCCTCTTTGCTTTTTTTACGGATGATCATCCCGTTTCTTTCCAATTGTTTTAAGGTTCTGCTCAGATACCCTTTATCAATACTGAAAAGTTGAACCAAACTACTTGCAGTGCATAAATCCGTACTACCGATCTCATACAAGATGCGTGCTTCCGTTAAAGAATATTTACTATTAAGAAAATGAGCATTTAGAAGTCCCAAAGCATTTGTGTAATACCTGTTGAATTCCCGAACCTTGTCGACGTATGTTTGCATAAGAGATCCACTCCTCTATCAAAAGAGGGTAATCAAAAAGGTAGCCAAAAGCAACTAAAATTTGATACTTTTGGATTTGTATAAATTATGTTTAGAGACATAATTATTTCACGCGGGTGGTGAAATCCCCCGCCCTGTGTAGGGTTGGGGGGTGAGGGTCGTGGGCTGCAAACATCCACCTAACACAAAACGATCGTTTTGCCGACTTTATTTGCCAAATCTTTGAATTTTTTACAAATAAGTTCGCCTTTTTGCCGGAATCATCCTTTGCTTTTTTTGATGTTCTCTTCTTCTTTCAACGTCTTCAATTCAATCAGCAATCTTTCCAAATCACCTGATCCTTTGGCTCTGTACATTCCTCTTAGATACTGATCTTTATCTAGTAAGTATACATTTTCCGTATGTACGAAATCATTCAGATTGTTTTGCCCTTGGATGACTTTCACGTCCGCACTGAATTGATTTCTCGCCATATCGTAAATCGTATCCTTCGAACCAGTAAGAAAAGTCCAATTATCTCCTGTTATCCTATACAAACCGCGAAACTTTTTCAATTCCCCTATCGTATCAATCTCTGGATTTACGGAAATCGAAACAACATGAACGTCTGTTTGGTTATCAATCTTTGGTAAAAAATTCAACATACTTCTGGTGATCAAAGGGCAAATGCCTGTGCATTTTGCATAAAAAAAAGTGACAAGTGTGTATTTGTTTTTGAGATCATGAAGTGTGAAATTCTTACCCTCATGGGAACGAAGTGAAAATTCAGGAATTTTTTTCAAATCCGACGGTAAATCTTTTCCATCTTCCCGCCAATAAGGATCCATTGTTCTTCCTTTAAAGTATGGCAATATCCCTTCCTGAGGAACGGATGAAAATGTAAGTTCGGGATAAAAATTCGGTTTTTGCTCTTTGCAGGATAGAAGAAAAAATAATATGAATAATATCGAAGTTGGATAAAAAAACTTCCCGATCAATTGAGATTCCTCTTATCTTGTTTTTTTATGGGCTCGCAAATTTTACTTCCAGGCATCCCCGCAGAACTACCGTTATCCGTAAAAACTATATTCATATAGATTTGCCCGTTGCGATTCCACTTTTTGGTGACAATCAATTTGCTGTTCTGATCGAATTTTTCATAAAGGGAAGGTTTTCCATTATCATACCATTCCCAACGATCATTGATATAGTTTCCGTCTTTGAACTCGGAATATTGTTTATTATTCCCATTGGGAAACCAAGATCGATGAATCCCTTGTTTTTGGCCCTCTTTGAAATATCTTTGCTCCAAGAGTTGTCCGGCATTATTCTTAGAAATAAACTCTCCGTCTTCCAGCCCGAGTTTGAAATGAGTGGTTTGAATTTCGTCCAAAGCGGGGAGATCCTGTCTGATCACTCCGTCAAAAGGTTGCGCTTTATAAAAAATTCTACCCTGGAATAAGGTAATGTTCGGATCTTTTGAATCAATAGACAGGTTGTCTCGGCAGTATAACAAATGCAATACTGCCAAAACACCGATTAGAGTTAAGAACGATCTAATTGGATACGGATCCTTTATTTCCATAAAAGAATGAACCCATAAGAGTATCTATGGTTGCCGTACTATCATATGTTAAATGGTAATGGTAAGTGGCTGTTGTAAAGTGAGTTGTTTTCGTAGTATGACCGTGTAAAGAATCCAAATCACTCGGAGTAAAATCGTCTGTTGTCGTAGTTGTAGCATTATCACATTTTTTACCGTAGATAGCATATCCGTCCAAAATGATTCCCACTAGATTCGCATCATTATTTGTAATCTTGGAAGCTCCGGCGTGGTGATGATAAAGACCGGTATTCTGAGGATGGCCACCGTAGTTGTCGAAAGTCAATGCTTCTACAGCCAAAGTATCCGGCGGAGCCGCAGCATTATTAAAAATGGCAAGTCCGTTCACAGTAATACCGATGGAAACCAAACCACCTTGTGTACTAACTGTACCGGTTCCTTTCGAAGGAGCAGATGGAATTGTATATACGAGTTTTTGCGAAGAAGTTGTGTTCGGGTTTGGGCCTGTAGTCGTTCTTGCTTCGTACAATGGAGAAGATGTACCGTAATACGAACTCTTTGTATTGGGGACGTTTTGAGATTTAAAAACATAATTGGAACCGGAAACATAACCGGTGGCACATTTGAAATTATCTTTGATCCAGGAAGGAAGTGCAGCATCCATACAGGTTGTTACACCTGTCACGCAACCGGTCGAAGCATCCAAAGTGGCAGTGCTATTAGAAACGGTCACACCAGTTGTCGCAGCCGAGCCGTTGCAAGTACCCGAACTATTTGCTACATAAGCTAGAGCAAGGAGCGAAGAATTATCTTCTTTTTCCTTTTTTTTACAGGTTCCGAATGCCAAACCAACAAGTAACATTATAATGATCGTACGATTCATATTTTCTCCTTTTCCGTATCCTATATAGGACGATCGGAAATTATTTCATTCTCAACAATTTATTTCACAATACCACAATATTGTAGTTTATTTCGCCCGAACCAATCGGCTAAGACTCATTTTTTTTGTTTTTTTCTGAAAAATAAAGGGAAGGAGTGCTTCCGGTGATCCTCTTAAAGGAATCATTAAAAGTGGATTTCGAATTAAAACCAACCTGAAAAGCCAAGTTCAGAAAGTTCGGTTTTTCTTCTCCCGAAGACTCCAATAACACGATGAATTCACGAATCCTGTATTCATTTACAAAATAATAAAAGTTCGTTCCCAGAACTTCGTTCAATGCCTGGGTGATATGTGCTCTGGGAAGATTCAACTGATCCGCCAACTCATCCAAAGAAAACTCGCTGGCTAGATAGGGTTTTCTTACATCCATACAATCTTTCACTGCATGGACATAGTTTTTCAGCTTTTCAATTTCCAATCCGGACTTTTCGTATTTCCTTTTTTTAACAGCTGCAGGAAACGAAAAACTTTGCCCGAGAAGCCAAGCGGAATGGATCATGCTTTGGCGCACTCCGAACACGGAAAAAAGAATCGTAAATACCAGTATATCATAGCCACGAATGGGAGGTAAAAACAAACCGGAAAACCGTTCAGATTGTCCGTTTATGAAACCTGAGATCGCATGGTATAAAACAATCAATATGGCAAGACAGATGATTGCTTTTAACCAATTGAATTGTATCGATTCAATGATAGGATTTGACATTTCACTCTCTACTTTGTTGATCTTGTGCAAACTCAAGATCGAATAAAAAAGAAATGAGAAAAAAGTGAGTCTCTTTAAAACAAGATTCTCCCGGCCGAAGAAGAGGTCATAATATTCTTCAGTACGAAATGTATCTTCGAAAATATACAGAGAGAAAAAGAAAACCACGGAAAGGAGATAAGGAATAAAATGGACTGTATCCGTCTTTTGTATCCGAACTCCGAAAATATCTTTTAGATAAAGAAAGAATAAAGGTCCGAAAAGAAGTTGCGAAATGTGGAAAAAATCAAAGTAATCCTGCCCAAAATGCCTCCTTAGCAGATGTGCTATGTGCAAGCAACTCAAGGAAATCAAAAATAAAGCAAACCATCGATCGAAAGAAAACCGCGGCCTTTTCAAACAAAGAATCAGGATCGAAAAAATAGTGATCGTAAGTGAAATCACCGGGATAGGAAACCGAGGAGGGCCGGGAGGAAATACGGGAGGCATTAAATAAACCGATTTAAGTTCAAAATGAAAATTTGCTATAATTTATTTCAAAACAGATAAGATCGTTTCCACAAGCTCTTCCCGTCGGAGCAATTTGGAAAAATAATAAGGCACAATTTCTTCCAAACCTTCTTCTTGCAAAAATTTTTTCCCTCCTGATAAAGGAGCATCGGAGCTGATCAGAATGATAGGTATATCCCTATCTTCCTTGACAGCCTCCCATTCATGGACAAAAGAAATCCCGTCCATAATCGGCATATGTTTATCCGTTACGATGACATTGGGTGTAATTCTAGTTAAATGATCGAGGGCATCTTCTCCGTTTTTTGCTTCGATGACGATCCACTTTTTACGCCTTAACTCTTCCGCAAGTTCGTTTCTAAACTGATCCGAATCATCTACAAGAAGTATTGATTTTAAGGTGTCCGATAATAAAATTTCGAATTTGGAACCTTTTCCTATTTCACTCTTGATTTTCAGTTTTCCAAAATGGGCTTCCAAAATGGTTTGAGATAATTTTAAACCGAGCCCTGTACCCAACTCCCCCTCTGTGCCTGCTCTACTTTTCGGCTGACCTTCCGCAGTAATCTGATATATTTGGTCGGCATCCATTCCCATTCCGTGATCAACAACTTCAATGGAAATCCACCCGTTATATGACTTCTCAAAGATTTCGATTTTCGAACCCTTAAAGGAAAACTTGATGGAATTGGTAATGATATTTTTAAACACCTCTTCCAATAAGATACGATCCCCGATGATAAAATTATCCTTTGTCAGATTGAGCTCAATATTTACGTCCTTGAGAGAAGTGATCGGCTGCAAAGTTTTGATGATATCTTCCAGGAGATCTTTTACGGAAAAAACAATCGGATGCAATCGAATCCCGTCGGAATCGAATCGACTAACATCGAGTAATTGCTTGATCATCCTAAGCGAATTTTGAATCCCGTCTTTGCATAAATCAACAATCCTATGTTTTTCCACCTTTTCCATAGAGTCGATATTATGTTTCATCAGATCCAATATCTGACTCACTCCCACCAGAGGTGAACGCAAGTCATGCGATAGTAATGAAATGAAATTTGCTTTCCAACGGTTTGCTTTTTCCAATTCGGAAGTTCTTTCTTTAACCTTATGCTCCAAATCTTCATTACTTCGAAATAGGGTTCGTGAAATTTCTTCTTCCCGTTTAAATACCTGAATGAAGGAACGGGTCAGAATGTACGTCTGAGGAGTGAAGAAAAAGAAAAGAGTATAAAGTCCGATATAGGGAATAGGATTGATAAAATTAAATGTCCCTAACACTTCCAAGGTAATTGTAACGGAGGGAAGGATCAAACTGAATAGAAAAGGGATACTATTCTTCTTGCCTTGTATGACGGAGCGAAATACAAAAATGACCGCAGTGAATATCAAACCCAAACTGAAAAAAGAAAAATACTTATTTATACCCCAAAAGGTTCGAATCGGTAAAAAGATGGCAACTGCACTCGCAACAAAGCCGTAAATAAGCCCTGTCCATAATGCCCATTTGTCGTTTTTAGTTCCGAACAGATAATAGATCACTCCGCTGCATCCTGCAACAATCAATGCAAAACTGACGCGCCCTGCCCGAATGAAGGTAAGACACCAAGAGTCGGAAAAAAGATCGAATAGAATTTTTTGTTCCGCAAGACCGATCCGCGTATAGATCACTCCTAAAAAAACAATCGCAAGGCATAAAGAAGCAAGTTCCGTTTTGCGGGCAAAGTAAATCAGTATATGATATAAACTTAAAAAGAACAGTATGGCCGAAATAACCCAATTCAAAACTCTTTCACTCATTATGCGGGAATAAATGGATGCGGGTCTGCCGATACTGATTAAATCATGAATGCCTGCGTTCCTATCATAAAAATTCGCAACTTGAATCTGAATCTTTAAAATCTTATTTATATTCTTAACGGGAATCAATGCTGATTTTAGAGAAGGTGAACTGCTTTCAGGATTGGACCCCATGACTCCCCCTTCATGGACAAACTCACCGTTTAAAAAAAGTTTGTAACTTGTATATATGCCCGGAAGAGAAAGAACCAAATCCTCCTTTTCCTCAGGCAAAATAACAGTTAGGCGGTAAGTTGCGAAACCAAAACTAGGCAGAGGATTACCGAATTCTTCCAGGCTAGTCCAGGATTTGGGAGAAGAAACATAACGAACACGATCGGGTTTTTCTTCGGTAGGTTCCAAAAAATCCTGCCAATAAAATTCCCAGTCGCCTTTTAAATCTACACTTTCCTGAAAATCCCAAAGGCTTAAATCCAAAACACCTAACTCGGCGGAAGGAGTTACAACCGGACTACAAGATCCGAAAGCCAATAACAAACTAAGCGGAAGAATAAATTTTATTAATGTGCGAAAATACAATTATTGATCCCAATGAGTGAAAGCTAATATTTTTTCCACTAAGTCTTTTTTACTATATAGTTTAGATAAATAAAAGAGAATCGCATTTTCGAGACCTTCTTCTTCCAGGAATTTCCTGCTGTTAAAAAAAGGTGCATCGGAACTTAACATAATGATCGGAATTTTTTTCTCTTCCTTTATGGCTTCCCATTCATGAACAAAAGAAATTCCATCCATAATCGGCATGTGTTTGTCGGTCACAATCATATTCGGAGTGATTCTTGACAAATGATCCAATGCTTCTTCTCCGTTCTTTGCTTCCAAAACGATCCATTTTTTACGTCTCAATTCTTCAGCCAAATCAGATCTGAAATTATCGGAATCGTCCACAAGTAAAATCGATCTAGTGACATTGGATAATAACACTTCGAATTTGCTACCTTTGCCTGGAGCACTGGATATTTTCAATTTTCCAAAATGGGCTTCCAAAATAGTTTGAGATAATTTCAAACCGAGTCCTGTTCCTAATTCTCCTTTGGTTCCGTGTTGGCTTTTCGGTGTTTCATCTCTTGAGATTTGATCCAATTGTTCGGAATCCATTCCAATACCATAATCAATTACCTGAATTGAAATCCATTGATCATCGATTGTTTGGACAACATCGACTGCCGAACCTGAATAAGAATACTTAATCGCATTTATGATGATATTCTTTAGCACTTCTTCCAAAAGTATTTTATCGCCGATAAGCTTCGGATTTTGATTCATCTTCAACCGAATATCGATTTCTTTCACTGTCGCAACCGACTCGATCGTTCGAATCACGTCATCGAACAATTCATCCAAATAAAACAAAGTAGGCTGTAATCTTATTCCTTCGGAATCAAAACGACTCACATCTAATAATTGTTTTATCATCCTGAGGGAATTTTGAATTCCGGAGCGGCATAAATCTAAAAACTTCTGCTTCTCCTGATTTTCCATTGAATCGAAGTTATATTGAATGATTTCCAATATCTGGCTCACTCCGATTAAAGGAGAACGCAAATCATGAGATAATAGAGAAATGAAATTCGACTTCCAACGGTTTGCTTTTTCCAATTCGAAAGTCCGTTCTTTGACTTTTTTTTCCAAATCCTCGTTACTGCGGAGAACCGCACGGGAAACTTCTTCTTCTCTTTTGAATATAGCGATAAACGATCTGGTGAGTATGATGGATTGCGGAATAAAAAATAAAAATATTCCGTAAGCTCCGATCGGCCTGATACCCGGTATTGCATTTTGGAAATAAAGTAGGTCATGAATCCCTACAATTGAAGTTAGTGCAAAACTCGTAAGATACAAAAGGCTGTTCTTTTTACCTTCGATGACCGCCCTAACAATATAGAGAATTCCTATAAATAAGTACGCGCTCATTATCATCTCGAACGGTTCGGAAACTTTCGCCATATATTTATTTGGTGAAATAATAACGGCTAACGCATGGACGGAGCAATATATCGTTGCAATCCGGAAAACAAACGTTTCTCTTTTATAATAAAATAGGTAATATACGACAGCACTTCCGAAGTACAAAATGAACGGTAATATCAGTTTTGATATTCGGATCAGAACCATACACCAGGAATCCGGCAAAGAACCGTATAGATTCCTCGGCTCACTCAAAGATAGAGTGATAATAACGATACATATATACAATAACCCCAAGTGCAAAGATGCAATCTCGGTTTTCCGAATAATATAAATGCAGATGTGGTACACACTCAACATAAATAGAAATATGATAACAACCCAATTCAAAACCACCGAACCCATATATGAGTCGTAAATATTCGATATGGTTCCGACCCGAATCAGTTCTTTCATACCTGCAATCGTATGTACATAATTGGCAACTTGAACCTGAATCCGAACGGTTTTACCAGTCCTCTCCAAAGGACAGATTTTGATTTTATAGGAAGGACGAAAATGATCTTCATCGGTTCCTACCATTCCGTTTTCGTGAATCAGTTTTCCATCTACGAAGAGACGATAAGAAGTATGCATTACCGGCATGGAAATTGCGATTTGTTCTTTTAAATCAGGTAAGACCAAAGTCAAACGATATGTCGCATACCCGAAGCTGGGAAGTGATCTCCCCTTTTCTTTTAAACTGGTCCAATGATTGCCTGCCAGAGAGTATTGTAACTTTTCAGGCCTTTCTTCCTCAGGTTCCAGTAGTTCATTCCAATAAAATTCCCAATTGCCTCTGAGTTCCAAATTTTTTTCTTTCAGAGGAAAATTACCGGCATCCAAAACTCCTTTTTGAGCAATGGGAGGATGATAAACCTCTTCTCTGCAAGATCCCAGACAAATTGAAAAGGACAGAAATAAGAAAACTTTTATGTACGTGTGAAATTCCTTTGACGTAAAACCTACTTGGGATCGACTTAGGAGTCTTATACGGCGAGTTAGAAAATACACGTGGAATCCATAAAAATTGCTATCTTAGAAGATCATTCCGTAGTTACCGAAGGAATCATATCCGTTTTAAAAACCAATCCATTCTTTCCGATTGTAGGAGAATTTCGTACAGGTGAGGAATTACTGCGCTTTTTAGAAAAACGAGAAGTGGATTTTTTACTTCTGGACATCGATTTACCCGACTGCAACGGACTCGATATCCTCAAGGAAGTAAAGGAAAAGTATCCCAAAACCAAAGTAGTCATTTTCTCTCTCCATGGCAGCCGAGTTTATGTTGAAGATGCAATCCGTTTGAAAGCCGACGGGTATATGATCAAATCCGATCCAATTTCCCACCTACCATCTGTTATACAGGCAGTAATGCGTGGCGAAAAATATATTTCGGAAGGAGTCAGTAAAGAGACCTTACCGTTTTCACCGTTCCAAATCGAGATCATCAATCTACTCATCCAAGGGCTATCCCAAAACGAAGTGGCTGAAAAAATTCAAAAATCAAGAAAAACCGTAGAATACCACCTCAACCAAATGCGCACAAAATTCGCATGTAAAAACAATAACGAACTTATTTCCAAATACCAAAAAGAAATACAAAAATAGTTTTCTAGTAATTTATTCAGATACTGTTAAGATATATTTGTCTTATGAAACATATATATCTATTGAGACATGCAAAATCCGAATGGGACGAACCCTTTCAAAAGGACGAAGAAAGAGGACTTTCCGAACGGGGCAAAAAACAAACGAAAGCATTGCGGTCCTTTCTTTTGGATTTTGGAATCAATGTGGATTCCGTTCTTGTTTCTCCCGCAGAACGCGCCCTCAAAACCTATCAAAATTTGCGGAAAGAAATCCTGCGTCTGCCCAAACCGGACATTCGGGACTCTATTTATGAAGCAGAGGAAGAGGATCTTCTTTTCCTTTTGCATGGAATTCCGAATACTGTCCGGTCGGTTATGATCGTCGGGCACAATCCCGGACTGGAAAACTTGGCATCCAGCCTTCTTTACGGACAATCGACACCCAGCCGGTTTCACAAATTTCCCACCGCAAGTTTTTTAGGACTTAGTTATTCCGGAGAAGATTGGAAAAATTTGGATTGGGGAACATGTCACTTGCAGGTATTCTGGATACCGGGGCATTTAGGAAAGGAATGAAGGCATTATTTTCAGAAGAAAGAATTCACAATCGTGTAGATGAACTTGGACGGGAAATCTCCAGAGATTTCCTTGGCAAAGAACTCATATTGATCGGAGTTCTGAACGGGGGGTTTATCTTTACCGCAGACCTATGCCGTTCGATTGCCATCCCTCACGAAATCGATTTTATCGGTGCTTCCTCCTACGGAGACGGAAAAGAATCCAGTGGGAAAATCGAATATACTAAATTTCTAAAAAGACCGATCAAAGGTAAATCGGTTCTGATTGTAGAGGATATAGTCGATACCGGAAGAACTTTGGAATTTTTAGTAAATGATCTGATGAAACATCAGCCTCTTTCCCTTAAGATCGCAGCATTGTTCTGGAAAAAGGAAAAAGCAAATCCACATTTGCATGTGGATTATTTCGGATTTGAAATCGGAGACGAATATCTGGTAGGTTATGGATTGGATCATGCGGGAATGTACCGCAACCTACCGTATGTGGCATCTTTGGAACCGAATGATTCTAAAGATGATTAGGATCTGCGGAAACTTCCACCTCAGGCATACTTGCACGCAAGTAACCAGAACGAATGACCGACTCTTGTCCCTTTTCACTCGTTAAAAAAGTTATGAAAGCATCTATCTTATCCCCTTGGTCGGTTTTATAAATCGCGAATAGTTCTCTTGCCAGACGATACTTCCGATCATATACACTTCGGATCGAAGGAGTTACGTACGGATCGTTTGCCTTTCTGGCATAATCCAAAGATTTAACTTTCGTTTTATTGTCTATGATCGCACTCCCCATGCCCATATAACCGATTGCATTCGGATTCGATTCGACGTAGTTTGCAAGTTCGGAGTTGTCCTTAACGATTTTTGCTGTAGATACTATCTTATTGGATTTGTTTTTTTCAAATTCAGGAATCCCCAAATCTTTTTTACGGAGTATATGATTTTCAAAATAATCCTGTGTTCCCGATTTATCGTTTCGGATTACGATTTGAATGGGAGCGTCCTGACCACCTACTTCTTTCCAGTTTTGAATCTTTCCTGAAAATATATCCGAAACTTGCTCTAAGTGCAACTTGGTAGCCGAATTCTTAAGATTTACAACCAAAGCGACTCCATCGTAAGCAACTCTTACCTTTTCCAAGTTTCCGGTTTTACGCAAATCATCGAATTCATTTTGATTCAAATCTCTGGACGAAACGGCAATGTCGATTTCTCCCTTACGCAATTTGTCGATTCCCGTTTCGGAACCGCCACCTTCCACAATCACTTTGATATCGGAATTTGCTTTTTCATATTCTGAACCCAGATACCTCATCATCGCATTCATGGTTTCGGAGCCTGCGATTTTTAAAGATTGTTTTTCCTTACACGCGGAAAAAGCCATTGTAATCAAAATGTAACAAAGGATAATGAGGTTTTTCATGATTAAAATGGAGATGCCCCAAAAATCTTTCCCAGTCAATCGTAAAAAAGATTCTGTTTTTTACGGAGAACGGATTTATTTTTTTTTATTTCCCCCGATGTTAAAAACGTGAAACCGATCTTCTTTTTCATTCTGATTTCCGCTTTGTCTCCCCTGTATCTCTTCGCAGTGGAAACTCCACCCGTTCTATTGCAATGGAAGTGGAAACAAAACCAGGTTTTGGAACTCAATGAATACCACGATGTTCTATTCCGGGTGGGCAAACACAGTGTGGCCCGTGAAGATAAAAACAGAGTTTTGCTTAAAACTACGAAGTGTGATACATCGTCCTGCCAAGTGGATGCTCTTTTCAACACTTACATTCGTTTTGGAAAAACGGAAGGACCTTACAGAAAGGACAAGGATTTCAAATCCAATTTTATCATTTTTAGAAACGGCAAATACGAAGTGGCGGACGAATATGTGATGCCAAATCTGAGAAGTTTTCCTTCTTTCCCTGAAACAGCTGTTAACTCAGGAGATACTTGGAAAATTCCTGCGGAAGAATCTTTCGATTTCTCAGGAGAAAGAATCAAAGTCATTGTAGAACCGGAATATTATTTTCACGGAAAATCAAAATGGGCTTATGAAGACAAATCCGGCTTCGCAGAAAAAATCACTTACACTTATCCGATCTATTACGATTCCTTGTCCAAAAAAGACAGAATCAACAATGTCCCGAATAAGATTTTCGGATTTGCCAGAGGGACTGTGTTTTTCAATGCAGAAAAAGGAATCCCTGAATACAAAGACGTAAAATTATCCTACACTTTCGTACTTCCCGACGGTACCGTTCAAGAAGCGAACTTTCATATCCACGGACTTTACCAATCTCGCAAAAGTTTGAATGCGAATGAAAAGGAAAAATTCAAAGACGATGTATTGCAGGATCTGATCATAGAAAAAGAAAAGGATAATCCGAACGGAAAAGATCCCTCTCTTATCAGTGTTCGAACGACGGAAGACGGAGTTACATTTTCTCTCGATTCGATTCTATTTGATTTCAATGATTCCAAGTTGAGACCGGAAGCGGAAGAAGCGGTTCGCAAAATCGCAGAGATCTTGAAAAAACACCCCGAGCGGGAAGTGAGAGTCTCAGGCCATACCGACAATATCGGTAAAAAAGATTATAATCTCAAACTTTCGGAAGAAAGAGCGAAATCCGTATTACACAAATTAGTTGATGATCACAAAATGGAAGAAGATCATATTTCTTTCAAAGGATACGGAGACGAAATTCCTGTGGTACCCAACGATTCGGAAGAAAACCGTAAAAAAAACAGAAGAGTGGAAATCACTCTGGTTCTTGATTAATTTACGTTGATATCCAATCCCACCGAATAAGGGGGAACAATCGGATCAGTGACGGATTTTCCCCTTTCCACCAAAGCTTCCATTTGTTTGCGAATCTCAATCAATATCGAAGCAATTCCTTCCCGTTTATTGGATTGGTAATCCCGAAAGAAAGGTTTCACGGAAAAAGCGGGAGAAACCAAAACATGTGCAGTACTTGCTCTCAATTCCGTTTTCCCGAAGATATGTTTTTCAAAACTGTAGATCCACTCGAACAAACGTTCGGCGGAAGGCCATTGAATCAGATTTTTAGGTTTTGTGATCAGGAAAGTATAAGCCATATCCACGAGCTGTCTTGCTCTTTGGATATCTTTTTCGGAAAGATTTTTCGGAGTATTGGGAAGAGGAGTCCCCGCTTCAATGCTATCCAAAGCAGTAAATAAATCCCTGATTTTTTGGATCGCGTGATCGGTATCATGAAAGGTCACATTTAAAATGGCCGCGGCCTTGTTTAAAGCCGTATGGCGGGCCCGGCCCAATCTATAATCAAAATCCTTTCCTTCTATATCCGCTTTGGTAACACCTAACTCATATTCGGTTTCTTCCAGAAGAACCCTACCCACGGTCAAAAATCTGCGAAGAAGCGTTCTCCCACCGGGGAAAATTTTTAACTTCTTTTCGATTCTTTGTAGGGAGGTCTCCACTTGGTTTAAAATACTATCTCTCGAACCGGAGATTGCATATTTAACAAATGTAGGCAGAATGAATAAATCCGCAGTGGGATCTTTTTTTAAGGCATCTTCCAATCCCCAGAATGCAAGCTGTGCCATACCGGGCATAAAAGGAACCAAGTTGTCATTTTCTCCCGAGCGCATTCCTTCCGGATACAAAACCAATTTGCCTTCCGGCTCGGATAAAACCTTACGAGCCATCTTGATCGCGTCCCGATCGGCACTCCCGGATAACACAGAAAAGGCGCCAACTCTTTTGATCACTTCTCCTACGATCCCGAATCCCCAATTGAAAATATTTCGGGAAGCCATATAATGAAAACGAGTTCCTATTTTATTCGCAAGATAATAAGCAATGGCAGGCTCGGTATCGGAAGGATGATTGGAGAGATAGATAAATCTTTTTTTCCGAAGATCCTGGAGTTGTTTCTCATCTTCCCGACTGATCTCTACTCCGTCCAAATTGAACATTAACTTTGTAATGATGGGAAAACCAAGATCAAGAGTCCAAGCCAAAGGTAGTTCAAAAGAAGGGGGGATAAATGATGATTTCATATATAGTGTCTAGATAGGATGTACGAAACTGGTAAGGTTTTCTAGCATTTTATTCATGAATGTAGCCCCAAGTTTCCAGAATTTTTTTCACTTCTTTCCCCATTTCTTTTTGTGCGCTGGATTCGGAGTCCCCGCTAAAGTTCGCATCGTTATAAATCCAAGGTAGGCCTGACTTGTCCCAACCGGAAGGTTCCCTTTCCGACGTTAATAATTCTTTCAAAAGCCGGGGAGTCGCCCAAACGAATTCCAATCCCCATCTACCTACCCGATATGCAACGGGAGAACCATCCCGGTAAAGCCTGAAATCCGCTTCCAATTCAGGATTCACTGTGAGAAATACCAGCTCTTCCGGACTGCCGCTTATATCTTTTTGGTATTGGATTTGTTTTGCCGAAGTCGATTGGATCAAAGTATCTTTGGGAACTATCCAATCGTAAATAGATCCCTGGACTTGCAAATTTCCACTGTCTTTGCAAATGGATTTTCCACAAGGCGGCAGTTGCAGATGGATTTTGTTTCTATTTAAAAACCTGCCTGCTTTGAAAATCTCACGTGCCTTGATTAGCAAGGTTTGCGAATCAGGATTCATATCTTGCGAAAGATTTGTTTTTTCTTCGGGATCTTTTTTCAAATCATATAATTCTTCCGACATAGTATGAGGTTCTCCGTCGAACTTTCGCCTAACTGTAGTAAAACCAGGATACCTTCTGATGTACTTAAACTCTTCCGTCCGCAAGGACTCGGACATCCTTCCTTCCGTATAAATGGTTTTTTCTTTCGGATTTTCCGATTCTCCAAAGATAAAAGAGGAATAATCAACTCCTTTGAATTGTTTGGGATCGAATGACAACTCCAATAGTCCGAGCACAGTAGGCACCAAGGACAAAAGAGAAGACTGTCCGGGAATCTTTCGATTCTCTACCTTTGCTTCTACAGACCGGGGAGGTTTGATAAAATAAGGAACATTGATTTCTTCATCATAATGAGTTTCCCCGTGACCGAAACGAGTTTTCATAATGAAATGATAACTGTAATCATGATGGGCACCGAACAACTCTCCGTGATCTCCCGTGACGATTATCAAACTGTCATCATATAGATTTTTATCTTTTAAAGCCTTTAACAAACGACCCACTTCCCGGTCCGTATAAAACATTTCTCCGATATAACGTTGAACAGGTGATTCGAATTTGTAAAATACATCGGGAGGAATCATCTTTTTGACGACGGTCATATCCTCGGGAGGAGGAGAATAGGAAGCGTGCGGAGTGTTCAAATTGAAATGAAGAAAAAAAGGTTTTCGGCCGATTTCCTCTACGAAAGAAATCGCGTGATCGGTAAGTGCGGGTGTATCCAAAATATCCATTCCTACCTGGAAAGAATTATGAAATCCCAAATCAATTCCGACCGTAGTATAATCCAAAAAGAAAACATTATTCATTATCGTTTTGGTGTAATAACCGTTTTCTCTTAAAACATTTGTTAGATTATACCTCTTTTTCCCGTAATAAACCTTTCTTTGATAGGGTTTTGTAGTAAACCAGGAATTGCCAAGCCCCAGATTGGAAGAATATTCCGAATGAAAAAAAGATATCATGGAAGGTTTGGTCCAATTTCCGTTGGAAAAGGGATTTTCAAAAAACACCGATTCCTTTGCCAACTGATCCATATTAGGTGTAATCGGGTAAGGAAATCCGTAAGATCCGAAAAAATCTTTCCTTGCCGAATCCAAAACGATCAAAATTACATTTGGTTTTTTAGAATTACTTCGGAAATAAAGGATCGGTTCTGCCAAATACAGATGGGAGTTTTCCGATTTCCAAATGAATTTGATAGTTTGATGAACCGAAATCTGCAATCCGATCGGTTTCCAATTTTCACGATTACCATCTTCAAAGACAAAAGATTGGATTTCTTTTCCGTCGGCTTCCAAGGATAATTTTCCTTTCAAACCGGAAGAGTTAATACTTTCCCCTAAAATCCCTGCGGAAAAATTAAGATCATAATCCCCTTTTCCGATTTCAAACGAATAACTAGTATTTGGTGGAAGATACAAAGCGTCCAGAGAATGATTGATAAATAGAGTTTTGTCCGTATTGAAAGTGATCTGGGTATTTTCCCATTTTCTTTCGATAGGTAAGCCGGAATGCCTTCCCGGATTTTTCTTCCAATGATAAGGAAGAGGATCCTGATCGGGAAATTTTCCCTCCACCTTTGTACCGGACAAGGCCAACAAACGGGTCAGATCGTATGCAATTCCCGTTCGGTCTTTCTGTTCCGAACAAAATCCCAAACTTGCGCAGAAGATAAAAATGAAAAACGGTTTTAAGAACCGGGACTCGACTTGCGAAAAAAGAAAATACATCCAAGAACAAGGATTTGGAAATTGTGCAGGGAGGAAATTCGAAAATTTAAGAATTGCACCAATATCGGATTGGCCAAATATGTACGTATCCGATATGAACTCAGCATTGATCAAAAGCATTGAGGGAAAAAAAAAGGAACTCGACCGACTCCGACCATTGCCAAAAGCAATTTTGGAAAAACTTAGAGAGCAATTCTATTTGGAATGGACCTACAATTCAAATGCGATAGAAGGGAATACGCTTAGTCTGCAAGAAACCGATTTAGTTTTAAGACAAGGGATTACTATCGGAAATAAAAGTCTTAGGGAACATTTCGAAGTTATTAATCATAAGGAAGGTATTGATTACCTTGAAAAGGTTATCAAAAAAAAAACATCTATTTCTCTAAACTTAATACGTGAAATTCACGGGATTATTTTAAAAAACATTGATGACGAAGAAGCAGGAGTTTTTAGAAGAACCAATGTTCGCATTACCGGTGCTTCCCATATTCCTCCTAATGCTGCAAAAGTTTACAACTTAGTTGAAGAGTTAGTCGAATGGTATTATCTTAATCATAAAAAATTAAGCGTTCCCGAGTTAGCTTCTTGGTTTCATTATAAATTTGTTTTCATACATCCTTTTATAGACGGAAACGGAAGGACTGCACGGTTGCTAATGAACTTAATATTGATGCAAGAGGGATATCCACCTGCTGTCATTCTCCATCTTGATAGAAGAAAATATTATAGAGTACTTCGGGAAGCCGACAAAGGAAATCCTTTGGGGTTTATGGACTTTGTAGGAAAGTCAGTAGAAAGATCCTTGATTATATATTTAAATTCTTTCAAAATCGATTCAAAAGACAACAAACAAGGATACATTACTTTAAAAGAAGCCACAAAGCACTGCAATTATTCCTTAGAATATCTCTCTCTTCTCGCAAGAACAGGTAAACTTTCCGCCGTTAAATTCAATAGAAATTGGATGACTACGATCGAGGCGATCCAAACATATTTGGAGGAAGTAACCTAAAAAGCAAAATCACTTAAACCGGCAACAGCCTCCTGAATCAGCTAACTTCGATTACCATCACAAACAAACTCCGTCGTATTCCAAAGCTCCTGCGCTGTTTGGTGCCGTTCTTGTTGTTCCGAAAAAATCGATTGTCGATCCTCCTACCCCGATCTGCGTGGTTTGGCAGGGGGAATTCACAGTGAATGCCCAATTTTTACTGGTGCCGAAATTAGAAATAAATTTAGGATCTTGCCGTAGGTTGCCGGTGGAGGAAATACTGCTTAGATTGTTGACGGGACAACCGGAAATAGCAGGGTAACCCGTACCGCAAATCGTATCATAACCTTGAGCTGTATTTCCGTTATAAAACAATACGGGACAGTTGTGCATTACATTCCGGTCGAATCTAAATAACGCCGAACCTGACGCGTATTTGACGCAATACCTCACATTGACCAAAGATTCCGTCATAAATATATTGTTTTGAATATCCGTCGCATTGGTTATGCCTTTTAAGTTCAAACCTATCGATTCACTGGTCAGTATGGGAGAAGATGTCGTACCGGAAGAAATCGTATTATTATAAACCTGAGTGACCGCATTATTTCCGTCTAACGTCATTCCTTCGGAAACGGCGGTTCCTGTTGCGGAAATGCTAGTGCCTCCGTCTACGAAATTATTATGGATGGAAAAAGTAGCACCCGAAAAAATCTGCAAGCCCACCGAATAAGCGTTATTTGATCCTAGATTTCGACTTACCCCTCCGAAAACCCGGTTTTGCTGAAACCGGGAAGCGGAAGTTCCGTTGCTCAGATAAACTGCATAACTTGCGGAGAAACCTGCCGAATCTGCAGTGGAAGTTCCCGCACTGACGGTATTTCCGAACATATCGAATGAACCGGTTTGTGAATAGATTCCGAAACCGGTTGCAGCTCCTGTCGTATTACTAACACTTCCCCCGGAAACGGTATTATAATAAACACTTCCTCCGCCCGTAAGATAAATTCCGTAAGAAAACAAAACTCCGTTTCCCCCCAAAATCACATTCCCTTGTTTGGTGGCATTGTTTCCGATGTTAAGCCCCATATTCGAAGCAAAATGAATTCCTTTTGAGGTATTTGCGGTTCCGCCGAGAATGTAATTTCCTACCAAAACACCGCCTATCGACTGTTGCAGGAAAAGACCCACGCTAAGAGATCCGGCCGTACCGGCTGCAACAGTACCGCCTGAAAAAACATTGAATCTGATCAATGTAAAGTCAGGAGAGGAAGTGGCATTCGCATACATTCCGTAAGTAATACAACTCGGTGTATTGCAACCGCCTCCTAAAACCTGATTGTATTGCAAAATAGGATAAGTAGTACCGGCGGTATTATTATAATAAATTCCCGCCGTATTACAGCTATTAGGCAAACAAGATCCTCCGAACATCGAATTCAATATGATCGCTCCCGCATTCGGATCGACAAGGCTACTTCCTCCGAAATTGATAAGAGATAAACCAGCCACAGCATTGCCTGTGCCACCTTCCAGGGAATTATTGGAAACAATAGGATTTCCTCCCAGGATATGCATTGCTGCCGAATCGGCGGTCGCTGCAACGGAAGCTCCTATCACACGAAAACCGTCGATCACAGTTTTGTTGGAAATAGTATTGTCAATCCAAACGGTGGAACAAGGATTTACACCCATTACCGCAGCAGTACATACTGCGGCGTTGGGTGTTGAATTCCGAAGAATGGTCAATTTGGCGGATGTATTTCTGGAAGCAAAACCTGTTCCTGCAGTATAACCTCCGAAAAGAGAAACGCCGTCCCGAACCAGAATGAAGTTTTTTGACAAAGGAACATCTGTTGCCTCATAGACTCCGTCTTCCACAAGCACAACACAATCCTTAGTCGCAAAACAAGCGGAAATCACCAGATCATCGATCGCTTTGTGAATCGTTAAAAACGGATCGGATACGGATAGTCCGGTATTCGAATCGTTTCCCGTAGTGGAAACATAACGGATTGAGGAAGGAACCGTATAACGGAAACTTGTCGATGCATTGGCAAGAGTATTTCCACCGACACTTACACAATTCAAAGGAACAATCTTCGACCCAGGAGTCCAAGTACTGATGCCCGGAGATAAAATCAAAGTATCATCGGTGATATTCGTTGTTGTGACGGAATACTGAATCGCACCTGCATCCGCCCTGGGCATAGCTGCGCCAGAGACAGGACAACTACCTGTATTCACCGCTTCGGAAAATTGTAATCTGACTGTTTGATTCGGTAACAAAGCGGATAGATTGGCAGGAGTTTGCGAAATTACGCTGAAACAATTCACTGTTGCTATAATGTTCGCACCCGCGATCGTTCCGCTGACGGATCCGCTCAAAGCACAAGTATGAAGCGCAGGTTGGTTGGAAATAGAAAGGGAATAACCGGCACCGTTCACCAAATCGCTGGGAAAATAGTGTATCCCGTTCGCACTTACCGCCAAAGATTCGCTTCCTTGATTGAGAGTTAAAGTCCCAGAAGCAAGACCTGTTACATTTACGGCAACACCATAAGAAGAAGCGGCGCCACAGCTAACGGAAAGAGATGTGACATTCGCAGAGGAAAAAGTTCCGGAACCGCCGGTTAAAGTACAAGTTTGAGTGGGATGAGAAGGTTGGGAAGTAACGGAGACGGAATAAACCTCTCCTTCGGCATATGTATGACTCGGAAAAGCGAAACTACCCGAAGGATTTGAAATCACTGCGGTGTCTGTTCCGTTATTCGTCAAAGTCACACCGGTAAAACCCGAAAGACCCGTGATTGTTCCACCTAAAGTATATTTGGTGGTATCACAGTTCACATTAATGGATTTGATATCACCGGAGCCCATTACCCCTTCTCCTCCCGATACAGTACAATTCTGAGCAGGTGAAGTCGGTTGTGTTTTCACTGTTACGGAATAATTGGAACCGGAAGGAATCGTTTCGGCAAAAAACTCTTCCCCGTTTTTAGAAACAACCAGAGTAAATGAATTGTTTAAGGAAAGAACCAGCCCCTTCCCCAAAAGCCCATTTACAGTCACAAAAATCTTAGGAGTAGAAGAACTCTTGCTTTGGGTCCTTAGAATGCTAAATGCATCCAGAATGCTTTTTTCCAATTTCGGTATGCAAGCTTCCAAAAAAAGGAAGGTAAGAAGACCGGCAAAAAAGAGGAAGGATCGGTGCAAATGTGACATAAACTTTATTCAGATCTCTTCTATAATATACAACAATCCAAGCTTGTTCATTTTCTTTTTCTTACCACAAATATAACTCATATCGTCTGCTGCTGCCATGAAAAGTTCTTTCTTTTTCCCTTTCCCACCGTGAATTTAGCATACTATGAGTATATGGGAACAAGCCTACTCCCGCGAGGAGTCTACATTTAATAACAAGGACGGTGGTAAAATTTATTACCAAGTCTTTCGACCGAAAAACGGAGCCAAAAGAGTGCTCGTGGTTCACCACGGATTTGGGGAACATGGTGGTCGCTATACCAACTTATTAGACGCAATTGCGGACAAAGGATACGTAGTTTATTTAATCGATGCAAGGGGACACGGACGTTCCGAAGGAAGAAGAGGAGTAGTAGACCATTACACCGATTTTTTTGCAGATTTAAAACAACTCATAGGTATCGCAAAACAAAAAGAAGGCGTAAAAAAAGTAACTCTGCTCGGTCACTCCATGGGCGCCGTTATCAGTTTTCTATACACTGGAACGGACAATAACCAGGAAGACCTGGACGGTCTGATCGTAAGTGCTCTTGCCATCAAAGTTCAAACCGACTTTGTAATGGATGTAAAAAAGGCAGCCGGCGGATTTTTAGCAAAACTTTTACCTACACTTACGATTCCTGCAGGACTTGACGTGAATATGATTTCGCATGACAAGGATGTTGTGGCGGCTTATGTAAACGATCCTTTGGTGCATGGAAACGTATCCACTTACTTGGGTGATTTTTTACTCAATGTATATCCTTTGGCTTTGGAGTCGGCGGAAAAGATAAAAGTTCCTATTTACATGTTTCACGGAAAAGACGACCAGATCGCCGTTTACTCGGGAACTTCCGATGCATTCGAGAAGGTTTCTTCGAAAGACAAAACTTTGAAATTATTTGACGGATTGTACCACGAATCCATGAACGAAACTCCCGCAGAACGAGCACTCGTCTTCAAAGAGTTAGTTGCATGGATTGACAAACATTAAGGAGAAATGAAGCCTATGGCTGTTAGTAAAGATATAGTTGGAAAAAAACTAGATCGTTTTGAATTTACCGTAGAACGGGGCAAAATCAAAGAATTTTGCCTTGCTATCAACGAAAAAAACCCAATTTACTTCGATTTGGAAGAAGCGAAAAAAGCCGGTTATACGGACATCCCTGCGCCGCCTACTTTCCCAACTGTAATTCAATTTTGGGGTTACCCTAAAATTTGGAATGATATGGCGGACCTTGGAATCGACCTTTCCAAAATCCTTCATTTAAAAGAAGAATACACATATCATAAAATTCTCTATCCGGGAAAAGTTTCCGCTCAATCCGAAATTTCAGATGTGAAAGTGGGAAGAGCGGAAATCGTTACTTTCAAAACAACGATTTTTGATGCATCGGAAGATCCGATTCTTTCCGCAGAAATGGCGATTTTCATTCGTAAGGATTAAGTTAGGAGGATTCAAACAATGGCAAAAATCAAATTTGATAGCGTAGAAGTAGGACAAACACTTCCTCCTCTGGACGTTCCCGTCATCGAACATGCAAATCTAGTTCGTTATGCGGGAGCATCGGGAGATTTCAATCCCATCCACAACGATCCTGATTTTGCACGCAAAGCAGGCCTTGACGGAACCATTTCTCACGGTATGTATGTTATGGCGCAAGTTGGAAGACTTTGCACTTCCTGGGCTGACCAAAAAGATATCGCATACTTCGGAGTTACCTTCAAAGCGATGACAAAGCTCGGAGAAAAACTCACTTGCGTGGGAACGATCAAAAAGAAGTTTGAAAAAGACGGTAAAAAAACCGTCACCGTTTCGGTTGAAGCTAAAAACGAAGCAGGTGAAGTAAAAGCAGGCGGAGATCTAATCATCAACGCAGTTTAAGTTTTTTTTCTATTTAACTCAGGTGCTTTTAAAAACACCTGAGTTAATATTTCTCCCACTGGATTTTCAAACGAGATCAGAGTTTAATTCAAGTTATCTGCAATGATCTGATTTTTTTCTTTCATTCGCATCAAATCGTAGGAATCGTTCCACCATCGATCACATATTCCGTTCCTGACAGATAACCCGCACGGGGAGAAACAAGAAATCCTACAAGCTCCGCAACCTCTTCCGGTTCCGCAGGTCTCCCCATAGGTATTCCCCCCAAAGAATCCATTAATCCTTGCAAGGCGACCTCTATACTACTCCCCGAACTTTCCGCCAATCGTTGAATCATTCTTTCCGCCGCACTTGTTTTTATAAAGCCAGGCGAAACAGTTAAGACTCTTACACCTTTTGGCGATACTTCGTTCGACAAACTTTTGCTATAGTTTATTAACCCAGCTTTTGCTGCCGCATACGGTAATGTCGATTCATACAAAGGAAGTGTTCCCTGAATGGATGCAATGTGAACGATCACACCAGATTTTTTTCCGAGCATATAAGGCAATAATCCTCTGTCCAATCTCACTGGAGCTAAAAGATTAGTAGCAATTGTTATTTCCCAATCTGCATCCGTTAGTTGAGCGAAACCGCCTCCTGGTGTTTCCGATCCACCTAAATTGTTGATAAGAATATCAACTCCACCAAACTTTTGTTTGATTTCTTTTACGACTTTCTCAGTTCCCTCTGGTTTGCTTAAATCGGCAGAGATAAAATGAGTGATTCCTTCGGGCTCTTCAGGTATAATTCTGGCAGTTACAACAACCTTCGCCCCCGCCTGGGTAAGTCGTTGAGCAATTGCTTTTCCCGTGCCTTTGGTGCCACCAGTGACCAAAGCTATTTTTCCTCTTAACTCGTTATCGAAATTTCCATTTTGATCCATTATTTTCCTCTGAGCTGGATTCTTTTCTATGTATTGCCAGTGCAAGTATGAAATAATCTATATATACTGATTAATTTTTCACTATGATACTTTTTGGAACTATAGGGAATTGTAATTATGACCCTAAAAAAAGAAACGATCACTCTTGATTGCGGTTTAGACTTAGTGGGAGAAGTTTTGTATGGTAAATGGAAAATGCGTTTGCTGTATTTTATTAATGAAGGCCATAAACGCCCAAGCGAACTTCAACGTAAAATTCCTGATGCCACTCGCAGGGTTTTGCATTTACAATTAAAAGAATTAGAGGAACATGAACTTGTTTCGAAAATCATCTTTCCCCAGGTCCCACCCAAGGTTGAATACAGTTTGACCGAATTTGGAAAAACAATCATCCCCCTAATCTCTTCCTTGGGTCATTGGGCAGATAAACATGACGAACAATTACGCCGAGTCATCACCAAAAAGTAAATTACTTCCGGTAAGTCAGAACGAAACATATATTTGTTTAGATGAAAAAAATATAAATAAAAAAATAGCCTGGGGTTCTTAGCTGGTCTATATAAAAGAGTAAATAAACTCTCATTCACTTAAAATCTCTATATAGGCTAACAATGACAAATATCGATAAAAAAGCTCCCGTACTTGTAACAGGAGGTAGCGGATACATCGCTTCCTGGATCATCAAATATCTATTAGAAGACGGAATCACCGTCAGAACCACTGTCCGTAATCTCAGAGATCTCAAAAAGGTGGAACATCTGCTTGAGTTATCTAAAAAACATCCAGGCAAACTGGAGTTATTCGAAGCAGATCTGATTGTCAACGGATCTTTCGACCAAGCAGTCAAAGGAACCGAACTTGTGATTCATACCGCATCTCCTTTTTTTATTTCAGGGATCAAAGATGCTCAAAAACAACTCGTAGAACCGGCGTTACAAGGAACTAGAAATGTTCTGGAGTCGGTAAATAAGGCAAGTTCAGTGAAACGCGTGGTTTTAACATCCAGTGTTGCCTCCATTTACGGAGACAACATAGATGCGGCAAACGTTCCGGGGAACAAACTTACGGAAGAACATTGGAATACGTCCAGCAGTCTCAGCCACCAACCTTATCCTTATTCCAAAACATTAGCGGAAAAAGAAGCTTGGGAGATCAATAAAAAACAAAACCGTTGGGACTTGCTTGTGATCAATCCTTCCTTCGTCATGGGACCTTCTGTTTCCAATAGAGTCGATGGAACAAGTGTGGACTTTATGTTGTCGATGGTAAATGGAAAATTCAAATCAGGTGTTCCCAACACTCTGATCGGATTTGTGGATGTGAGAGATGTGGCGAAAGCCCATATACTTGCGGGTTTCACTCCTTCCGCCAAAGGGCGACATATCACATCCGCAGAGACTCTCCCTATGTTAGGTGCTGCAAAGATTCTTCGCGAAAAATTCGGAAAAAAATACCCGATCCCCACGAGCGAGCTTCCTAAATTTTTAGTGTATTTAGTAGGGCCGTTCTTCGGACTCTCTTGGGCAAATACTTCCCGAAATGTGGGAATCCCTTTCGACTTGGACAATTCCTATAGCCAAAAGGATTTAGGCCTTAAATACAGACCTCTTTCCGAAACATTTGTGGAACATATCGAGCAATTGGAAGCGGCAAAGTTAATCTAAAAATAGAACGACTTATATGCGCTAGTCGGAGATAAAGACATTTATTTCCGACTAGCCTAACTTCCGCTATCCTATGATATGGATTTTTTACGATCCCAATTAGGGATTTCCTCCACTAGAACGGAAGTCTGTTAAAAAATTATTGAATAGATCGTTGATGATGCGGATTTGCCATTGAGTCAAAGCCATCGGCTCGAATTTGATTGACATTACCCGGTAATACGCAAGCATTCCCCCAAATGGCTTCCCCTCTTTATTCCTTTGCCACTTATCTCCTTATATGTTTTCTAACAGCCTGCTCGGTTCAAGAGTCAAAATCCGAAAAAGCACCTCGTGCTTCGAAAGGAACCCTCGATCTTACAAACTGGTCGTGGGATCGTGGACCTGTTTCTTTGGATGGGGAATGGACGCTCGATCATATTCCTTGGACAGTTCCGTCTGCAAGAGGTTTTCACGGTTCGGCTTTTGGTTCGGGTACTTACCGACTCAAAATCATTTTACCGGCCGGTTCCGAAACCCTCGCACTAAGATTGCCGATTGTAGGAACCGCCTTCTCATTGTCAGTTGGTGGAGAAGTAATAGCGAAAGAAGGAATCGTATCTGATTCTTCCGTGAGTGCTGTTCCTTCTTACAGACCCAGGATCATACTCATCCCTTCATCCAATGGAGTCATCGACTTATCAATTACGGTTTCCAACTGGGACGATCAATTCGGCGGTATCTATTATAGTCTGACATTCGGCCCTTGGAATCAGGTTCAAAAGGAGCGCGACCATGCCGCTCTATGGGAAGCCCTGATGTTTGGGGCTATTTTTCTTATGGGGCTTTATCACTGCGGGTCCTTTATTTTTCGAAGCCAGAACCGCGCTCCTCTTTGGTTCGGAGTTTTTTGTATGTTGATTGCGATCCGCTCAACTCTATACAGCGAAGTAATTTTCCTCGAAGCTTTCCCCGAGACATCGTGGTATGTTGTAATCCGGGGGGTTTATGCTACAATGGCTTTGGCATTAGCCACCTTTGCAGCGTTTGTTGATCGACTCTATCCTAAACAATCCTGGCGCCCCGCTACCGTTTTTACTATGATAGGCGGTGGTGTTTATGCTTTGGTAAATTTATTCGCGCCGGTGGGATGGACTACAAATCTACTTATACCATTTCAAATTTTACTTGTGGTTTTCGGGATATACAGTCTTGTAACTGTCGGCCGGGCTTTGGCTCATCGCGAACCCGGAGCAGGACTCTTTGTCGGTGGTACGACTATCTTCCTTACCACAGTCGTACTCGATATCGTCAAAAGTCATTTCTTCTGGAATCTGCCATCTTTAGTTAACGTTGGTACGCTGGTGTTTCTTATGGCGCAGGCGATGGTTGTCGCTCGCCTGTTCGCAAATGCTTTCGCTTCGGCGGAATTACATTCGATAGCTATGGAAAAAATCAATACTTCCCTGGAACGGTTTATCCCAAGGGAAGTATTAGGGTTTCTAAACAAAAAAAGCATTACTGAAATCGTATTGGGTGACTTTTCCGAAATGAGAATGACTGTGTTTTTTCTCGATATCCGGAACTTTACCAGTCTGTCCGAAACGATGAGTCCGCAGGAAAACTTTAAGTTCATCAACTCTTTCTTAAAATTATTCGGACCTGTCATACGAGACCATAACGGCTTTGTAGACAAGTATCTTGGTGACGGAATGATGGCGTTGTTCCCAGGAGCACCTGACGAGGCTTTGGCGGCGGCGGTCGCGATGAGACATGCCTTGGAAGAATACAATAACGGAAGGGAAAGAGGTGGCTACCAAACCATTCGGTTCGGCATCGGCATCCATACGGGACCTCTTATGCTTGGAACGATCGGAGAAAACAAAAGAATGGATTCGACCGTGATCAGTGATACTGTGAATGCTGCAAGTCGCCTGGAAGGTTTAACAAAAAAATATGCCGTTGATATTCTTGTTTCCGGTTCTACGATCGAAAGCCTTGAGCATCCCGAGGTCTTTCCAACTCAATTTGTAGCTCTTGAAACAGTAAAAGGAAAGATCCAACCTATTGAAGTATTTCTCGTGTTAGAAGGTGTCGGAGCCTAATCGATTTGATAAAAGGTCGCATCATAACATCACCATCCTCCCATACTTCCTCCTCCCGATGAGGAGGAAGAGGAAGATCCGGAACGTGAACCGGAGGAACCGGAAGATGTAGGACGCGATCCTGCGGTAAAATCGGACAATCCGTTCAAAGTATCCCAACTAACACTCGCTCCACCACCTGCGGAAATTCCCCCTCCTCCGGAAAATTTTTGTTCCGAAAAGGAACCGCCTGAATCGGCAGAAGATGTTTTTATACGGGAAGACCTTTTTGATCTATCTTTATTTTCAATTTCAATCGAATCCGTTTGGGACAATACCAAAAGATGAGAGACATCGTTTTTTTCTTTCTGTCTTTTTAAAATTTCATTGTACAAGCCGAGTGCAACAAAGTCCATAGAGTCTTCCGTTGATAACCCGGATAGGTCTCCGTTTTGAATATAATCTTTGATCGCATCCTTTAGGTCTTTTTTTATAAAGGTGATCCATTTATCTTCTATTTCCGAAACAATTGGAATGGAATAAAAAAAGAACATGAAAAGAAATACGGATAGAAATAGAGCAAATGAATTTTCTATTTCAAAAAGATTGTAAGTAGTTAATAAAAGTAAACAGCAGATCATCAGTTCGGGAAGCCGCAGAGATCTTTTAAAAAAATAAATCGATGGATCTTTCAATTTCAAATCATTATGAGAAACCCAATTGAAAATGGAAAATACGAATGAGAGAATGAAATAAGCCAATAGAATGAAAACATAAAGAACTAAAATGTGTAGGAAAATCGGATACCCGTAAAAAATAAAATTAAATAAGGGAAACAGTATCAAAGAGGACAATACCCATCGGAGGAAAAATTTCGATTCGAAGTGATTCGCTTCTTTCGAATAACGAGCGTAAACCTCTGAATGTAAGGAAAAATAACGGTGTTTCTTCTTGTAATATTTTTTTATTTCCACATCCGTAGTTTGGTCGGAATCTACAAACAATTGATCCAAAATTTCTCTTTCCGGTTTGGCAAGAGAATCCCTTGGTACGAGTAATCCAAACTCTATAAAATCATCCGTTCTATTGATTTTAATTTTACCTTCCGCTACTAACCTTCCCAAAAACACAGAGGATACTTTTTTCAAATCAAATTGGATTGCGATGCTTTCGGAAGAGTTTTTTCTCAAATAAGAAAAAACGTCTTTTGCGAAAAGATACAGTTCCTTGTTTTTCCATCGAATGAAAATAAGAGACAATAAATAAAACAGACAAAAACAGGAAGCATAGCTAACGAGGACAATCAACGCTCTTTTCCAAAAAATCATCTCATCCGTGTTATACCAATTTTCCTTAAAATAATAAGGCCCGGGTCCGGTGAATGTTTTGTTTTTTTCGGGAAGAAAGAAAAACTCGGATCGATACACATACGACTCGGAAGAAACCAAAGGTTTATCAGTTTCGAAATGAAAACTTTTCCGTCCGCTCGGGTGCTCCCATTCCTCGTCCCAATTCAAATTCAATCGGAATTTCCGGATGGAGTCTTTCCTGTCTTTAGCTAAAAAATCATGATTGATTTCATAGACAGCATTTTCTTCCTTTTTAGTTAGAATATTTTTATATTCTAACTTGATTTTATAAGTCAGAACTTCATCCTGAAAAGGAGGATCGTTGTCGTCTCTGGAACGTATCTTCAGTTCTTTTTTATTTGAAAAGGAATAACTGTCTTTTGTTTCCGCATTTCCCCCGGGAAGAATCCTCCAGGTTTTGTCTTTGCCCAACTTTTCGACGGAAATCAAGTCGATCGACTGCCCTCTTTTGAAATCATAACTTCGATAAGGTCCCCGCCAGTCACCGTTGAATCGTATGCTTTGGATTTCCTCTACGGAAAGAGTTCCGTCTGAAGATAAGAAGGCATTTACTTCTACTTTGTCCCAAGAAAGTGTTTTCTCATCTTCCCACTCTGCAAAAGAAACTCCCGGCAAAACAAATAAGAAAACAAGAATACAACGGAAAATATATTTCATTCGAGGAACCTTTGTGTGAGTACTATACCTGAAAATAAATTTACCGCACCAAAATTATTTGAGTTTGCTTTGCTTGTATTTTTCTTTTTTTCATGCTTTCCTATATAAATGGAAGCAAATCAAGATTCTGTTTGGGACGTTCATATTTTTTTCACTCCCGACTATCTGGAAACCGGAAATGAAAAACAAAAATCCCTTCATTCGGATCTTTCCAATCACAAAATCATTTCCAAACTCTCCGGATTTTATCCTTTGATTGCAGGAACGATTCCGCTTGGAATCGATACGGAAAATAGTGATGTGGACATACTCACTTATCACAACAATCCCAATCATTTGATTAAGATCGCTTATGCTAAGTTTCGTCATTATTCCAATTTCTCTTACGAAACCAAAGACTTCGATGGAGAGCCGTCGGTAAAAATCAACTTTCAAACGAATTTATTTTCTTATGAAATTTTTTCTCAAAAGATAAAACCGGAAAACCAAAAAGGTTTTTTGCATATGGTTGTTGAAAAACGATTTTTGGATTTGGCAGGTGAGGATTTTAAAAACCAAATCATAGAAAAGAAAAAACAAGGAATAAAAACGGAACCTGCTTTCTGTGAGGTGTTGGGGCAAAAAGGAGATCCTTACCAAGTCTTATTGGATTTGGGACAATCTTCCGATGAAACATTGAAAGAAATTTTGAAATCCAATCACTTTCAGCTGAAATAGAATTAGAATGAATTCGATAAGAGAAGTTTGCCGATTATCCCGAAGGTATACTTTTTAGTTTCCAATTTTGATAATCCTTTTTTAAACAATGCCCGCAAGGGCGGTAACCCAGATGGATTGCTTCCTTCTCCGAAATAAAGAACACCCTATTTTCTTTTTTCATTCGTTTTCCCGATTTACAGCTCAGTTTTCCATAGATTTTAAGTTTTGCATTTCCTCCGAAAATGATGACTCGATTTCGAATTTGTTTTCGAAGTTCGGGAGCTTTGATTTGATTATGTCGAATCATTGTTTTATTGACCGGATCAAGTAATGATACCGGCAGAGATCGCCTTTTCCAACCCGAAACTTGCGAAAATTCGTAAACTGTAAGAGGTACCACAAACGATCTCCCTCCCCCGCTCTTTTTCGACTCCCGCTTAAAAAAAATGAGTTGGAACCAGGTTTATCCGGGCAAAACTTTCCTATAGAGATGACTCCTACACACGCTGTTCAATCTTTTATCAATGCCAAAAAAGAAGGAATTGAGATTCCTTCTTCCACCCTGGAAACCATTCGTAATTTCCGTAAATGGAGAGAACCGGAGTTAATCGGTCTTCGCAATGCCTCTTCCTATTATCCCGATATCTATATTGAAAAAGGAATGGAAGAAGAGATTACCAGACTTTTAACAGTAGTTAAAAACAGAAACGTAGCCCATAAATTCTAATGAACCCACCAAACCAACCTAAGGTCCTCTACCAAGAGGCAAATCCTTACGGTTCTTTTACTGCTTTTCTAGAAGACGACGGAAGAACCATTTATCTTTACTTACAATCCCATAACAATCCCGAGTGGCCGATGAAATCCCTTTGGATTCGTAACCTGATAGATGCACCGGAAGAAAGAGATCCTGATGATTTCCGAAAAGGACTCGCACCGGTTCATACAAAAAAAGAAACCAACACCGTTCATGCCCTACCCAGTTTGAAAGAAGAGGAAATTCATTTCATTTGGTCGGAAGAAGGAGATGCAGTCGCACTTTTCGTAAATGAAGAACTCTATGCATATCTTCCTCCTTGGTCCGGAATCAAAGGAGTACATGGCTATTCCAAAGAAGCAAAAGAAGACGCAGCAGCAGCGTCTCCCTTAGGTGATGTGAATAACGGAGTGATTGCGGAGCGAGTGAAAGAATCCCGCAAATTTTGGGAAACCGTTTCCGAAAAAAATCATTGGAACAAACTCCAAACTTTACGATTGAATTTTTTGGAAGAGAGACTAGGAAAACATGAAAAATATTGGTCTGCCGACGGAGGAAAGTATCCTTCTCTCGGGATCGCATCTTTTTTACCGAAGGAATTTCCAGGAATCAAAATATTCTCAACCATCGGAATGAGTGCACAGAACCAACCATCCGTTGAACTCTATCATAAAAATTTTGAAGATTATGCGCGCATTGAATTGGTATTTGCCATCAAACTTTCCAATGAATACGAAGATCATTCCGAATCCTGGATACAACATGTACTCGGAGAGATGATCAAATTTCCTTGGAACACAGGTATATGGTTCGGACATTCTCATACGATTCAAAATCCTCGCAAAGATCCTGATCAACTCTACTTGGATTTCAATTGGTTTGTTCTCAAAAATGTAACGGATGAGTTGGATAAAGACCCGAGTCTCCCTTATCCGAAGCTAAACGGACTCATCTCCGAGAATGGAAGAAGGGTGAATTATTTATTTTTAGTTCCTATCTCGGTGGAAGAACGAATTTGTTTTCAAAGAGAAGGTTCGCCGAAGTTCTGGGAGACTTGGACCAAAGAAGGTTTCAGTTTTTTTCATGAATCCGAGCGTAGAATGTTGGAATTCTAAGTTTGTAGTTGGAAAAATTACGAATCAAAAAAATGAATCTGTCCGTTACTAATAGTGATATGGCAGAGACTTATACTAAATTTTTTAATCTGGAATTCGAACCGTTTGATTTAGAACGAATCTTCGAAGCTCGTAATGAATCGACCGGATTCTTTCTCTCTACGGTGTTTCAGAAACGTTTCTCCGAAGAAGTCAATTTGAAACGCCACGAAGATCAAAAACTTTGGTTTCTTTCAAAAAATTTGCGATACCTTGCTTTAGATGGAATCCAAAAGGTTGCTGATGATAGCGGAAAACTGGAAAACGCTTCTATCCTCTATCTATTGGTGTTTTTTGATCAATCTTCCATCACTGAGCTTGGTTTTGAAGATACTTGCCATATACTAATGAAGAGATACGATCTATCTTCTCTGATTTTAAAACTTCCGGACTCGGATCATTTGGAAATTTGGGGAAAAGACTCCACGCGTAAGGTGTATAAGAATGTTTCCCATCCTAACATCGATTCATTACTCAAATCTCTCTTTCAATCCATCAATAAGAAGGATCATTTTCAATTTGTAGGGATTGAGAGACCCAACCTAGATAAAAAACAAGGGATTTCCATGGGAAGAAGGGGATTTACGCGCGCAATTGCGTAATCATTGCCCTTAAAAATGAAAAAACCCGCAGGTTTTGCGGGTTCACACAATCTTTCTTCGAAAGAATCGAAGTAAAGAGTCTTATGTTTGAATAAGCAGCTTACTTCTTTTTCGCAGCTTTCTTTTTTGCAGCCTTTTTCTTTGCGGCTTTCTTTTTTGCAGCTTTCTTTTTAGCAACCATTGGTATCGTCCTTATCTTTTGATTTCAAAAAACCACTGTCCTTGGCAAACAGTAAGTCGATTGATACGACATAATTAATTCATCTCAATATTGTTGTAAAGAAAAAATATTTTTTGTAGGAATTTTATTTCATTTTTTATTTTTTCATAAAATAGACTAATACACATTCTACGAAACTTTAACAACAACCTTACCAATTGTCTTACCACTTCGAAAATAATCCAATGCAGGTATCAATTCATCGAAAGAAAACACTTCACCTATCCTTTGTGGAGATAAATTCAGCTCACTCAGTGATGAAAAATGTTTTTTTAACTCTAACTTCTCATTCCAAAGCCATATCAAATTGAATCCCATCACTGATTTATTGTCTGAGATCATGGAAAGTGGGTCAATCGATGGTCTAGTTAGGTAGTGATACGCAAGTTTGAACCAATTTTTATGTGATGAAGCAGGTGTAAACACTGCACTTCCATAGGTAACAAGCCTTCCCATAGGGGATAACATTGCATAACTGTCGGAAAAATATTGTCCACCGGTGCATTCTAAGACCAAATCCAATCGTTTTTCTGATAAAATTCTCTTCATCTCTTGTTTAAATGCTTTAGAGCGTATTAAATAAGCATCGAAACCTTCTTCTTTTAGGATAGAATACTTTGATTCATCACCTACAAGACCGATTGTAAACGCATTCCACTTCTTTGCGATTCGATTAGCAAGTATCCCTACACCACCTGCAGCACTATGAATGAGAACTGTTTGTGAATTTTTTAAATTACCAAGAGGCAATAATGCATAGTACGCAGTGAGTGCTTGTACTGGAAACGCAGCACCTTCCTCGAAGGACCATGATTTCGGAAGTGCGAATACATAATCTTTTTGTACATTAAGATGAGTTGTGTATGCGCCAAATCTAGTAGTGCCGTAAACGGAATCACCTATCTGAAAATCTTTTACATCTTCTCCTTTAGCAATGATGATGCCAGAAAATTCAAGACCAGGAATAAAACTTTCTTTCGGAGTCGCAGAATATAATCCGAAAACGGAAAAAACATCGGCAAAATTAAATCCGATCGCTTTCACTTGAACTGTAACTTCGTCTTTTGCGGGAGAAAAAAGTTCTTCCTCCATTCTCTTCAAACCTTGCAAAGACCCCGTTTTTACGACTCGATATACTTCTCTCTTCATAATATTTTATAAAAAAATCGAATTCCATTGAAAAGAAAAGATTTTTCCATGGCATTAAGTCCCATAAGTTGGGGAAATCAAGAGAGAATGCAGTTGGAATTAAAACAAACCCCCCTCTATCAAATTCACAAAGAACTGGGAGCCAAAATGGTTCCATTCGGAGGTTGGGATATGCCCGTGCAATATACGGGAATCATCCAAGAGCACAGCGCAACAAGAACTCATGCCGGTTTATTTGATGTCTCTCATATGGGTGAAATTTTTATTACGGGAAGCGAAGCGGATATTCTTTCTCTTTTGGAAAAAACTACCTGCAACCAAATCTCTTCTATGTATGACGGACAAGTTCAATACAACGCGGTATTGAATGAGAACGGCGGACTCGTAGATGATATCACCGTGTATCGTTTTTCTTCCACAAAATATATGATTTGTTCCAATGCTTCGAATTATCCCGCAGTCGCAGCACATTTGCAAAAGTATGTTTCCGGAAATTGTAAAGTGGAAGATGTAAGTAAAGACTGGCACCAAATCGCATTACAAGGACCGAATGCGAATCAAATCCTGGAAAACTATCTGGGAAAAGATTTAAAAGGGCTTCTCTATTATCATTTTATCGAATTGGAATTAAATGGTGAGACGATCATTCTTTCCCGTACAGGTTATACAGGAGAAGACGGATTTGAAATTTATACTTCTCACTCTCTCGGATTAAAACTTTGGAATGAACTGCTTGTACAAGGAAAAGATTTGGGACTTGTTCCTGTAGGTCTTGGTGCTCGTGATACACTCCGACTCGAAGCAAAGTATCCTTTGTACGGACATGAACTGAATGCGGAATGGTCTCCTGTAGAATCGGGAATCGGTTTTATCGTAAAAGAAAAAAATCCTCCTTACTTTGCATATGACCGGATTCAAAAAGATAAAAAAGAAAATCCTAAAAAGAAAGTTGTAGGAATCATTTTACAGGAACCAGGTGTGTTGCGCGAAAATTTTCCCGTCTTTTCTTCCGATGGAAAAGAAATAGGAAAAACAACTTCGGGAACGCATTCCCCTACCAGAAAAGAATCTTTGGGACTTGCCATGCTTGATTTTGAATTCACCAAAAATCAAACGGAAGTATTCGTAGAGATTCGCGGACAAAAGAAAAAAGCAAAAGTAGAAACGGGGGCTTTCATCAAAGGAAGCGTTCGTAACCAAAAATAATCATAAGTCAAAGATCACCAAATATACTTTAAAGAGGAAAAACAATGGCAGTAACAGAAGCAAAAGATGGATACTATTATACGGAAAAACACGAATGGGTGAAAGTCGAAGGAGATACTGCTCTTGTTGGAATCACCGATTTCGCACAAAATGCATTAGGTGATATCGTATTCATCGACTTACCGAAAGTAGGTAAAAAAATTAATCAAAAAGACAGCTTGGGAACGATTGAATCCGTAAAAGCCGCGGAAGATTTATACGCACCTATCTCGGGAGAAATTTCCGAAACAAATGCTTCTTTGTCCTCCACTCCAGGCAATGTAAACACAGCACCTTTTGATTCCTGGATGGTAAAACTGAAAGGCATCAACACGGAAGAACTGAAAGGATTACTCTCAGCTTCCCAATACAAAGAATACGTATCCAAGCTAGATTGATTTCAGGAGAAAACAGTTGAAGACATACACCCAATCCAATCTAAACTCCGTCGACGGCTACGAAGAAACTCTCGCGCCGAGCGATACATTCTTACGCAGACATGTCGGTTCAAACCAAGACAAAGTGAATGAAATGCTCGATGTGATCGGCTATAAAACTTTGGATGCTTTGATTGATGATGCTGTTCCGAAAAACATCAGATTGAAAAAAACTTTGGAACTACCGAAGCCATTGGGTGAATATGCACTTCAAACGGAATTGAAAAAGATTGTTTCCAAAAACAAAATCTTTCGTTCTTATATCGGACTCGGTTATCATTCTTGCATCACTCCTCCCGTGATCCAAAGAAATATCCTGGAAAATCCGGGTTGGTATACTGCTTACACTCCTTATCAAGCGGAGATCGCACAAGGTAGAATGGAAGCTCTCATCAACTTCCAAACGATGATCACTGATCTTACCGGAATGGAAATCGCAAATGCTTCTCTTTTGGATGAAGGAACTGCCGCAGCAGAAGCGATGAATATGTTATTTTCTTTGAAAGAAGACAGCCAAGGAAAATCTTTCTTTGTTTCTCAGTCCGTTCATCCTCAAACCTTAGATGTAATTCGAACACGTGCCATTCCTCTCGGGATCAATATTGTTGTCGGTTCTTTTAAAAAGATGGTCCCTTCTACCGATTTTTTCGGAGCCATTGTTCAATATCCTTCTACAGACGGAACCGTATTTGATTTTTCAGAATTCATTGCCAAATTACACGAAGTAGGTGCCAAGTCGGTTGTTGCTGCGGACTTACTTGCACTTACCATATTAAAATCACCCGGTGAGATGAATGCCGATGTGGTAGTGGGAAGTTCCCAAAGATTCGGATTGCCTCTCGGATTCGGCGGACCACATGCAGGATACTTCGCTACCAAAGAAGAATTCAAAAGAAGTATGCCCGGCCGACTTATAGGTGTATCTAAAGATGCACAAGGAAAACCGGGTTATCGTTTGTCTTTACAAACCCGCGAACAACATATCCGACGCGACAAAGCTACTTCCAATATTTGCACGGCGCAAGTATTACTTGCGGTTTTATCTTCCATGTATGCGGTTTATCATGGACCGAAAGGTTTGAAACAAATTGCATCCAGAGTACATAGAATGACGACTCTACTTGCAACTGGTTTGGAAAAACTAGGTTACAAAGTGGTATCAAAACCGTATTTCGATACCATTCGAGTGGAACTTTCCAAAATCACTTCGGCAGAAATCATCCGTTATGCGGAAGACAAAGAGATCAATCTTCGTTCCATTTCCCAACACGTAATCAGCGTATCGTTGGATGAGACTACAACGATTTCCGATATCCAGGATCTTTTGGAAGTATTCAATGAAAACAAAGTGACTCATTTTTCCGCAGAAGAACTGGCGCAAAAAGAAGAATGGGCAATCCCTGAAATTTTGGAAAGAAAGTCTTCTTACCTCACACACCCCGTATTCAACAGCTTTCATACCGAAACTGAAATGCTTCGTTATATCCGAAGACTGGAAGGAAAAGATTTATCGCTCACTACTTCCATGATTGCACTCGGTTCCTGCACAATGAAACTCAATGCATCTACGGAGATGTATCCTGTCACTTGGCCCGAGTTGTCCAATATACATCCTTTCGTTCCAGAAAACCAAACGGAAGGTTACAGAAAACTATTCGGCCAATTGGAAAAATGGCTCTGTGAAATCACCGGTTTTGCGGAAGTATCCCTGCAACCTAACGCTGGTTCGCAAGGTGAATACGCCGGTCTTATGGCAATCCGCAACTATCATCAAAGTAGAAACGACAATCATAGAAACATATGTTTGATTCCAATTTCCGCACACGGAACAAATCCCGCTTCCGCAGTGATGGCTGGATTCCAAGTGGTTGCGGTCAATTGTGATGATAACGGAAACATTGATGTAGCCGACTTAAAGAAAAAAGCAATCGAACACAAAGATGATCTGGGTGCTCTGATGGTAACATATCCGTCCACTCACGGAGTGTTCGAAGAATCCATTGTGGAGATTTGCAATTCGATTCATGAAAACGGCGGACAAGTTTATATGGACGGTGCGAACATGAACGCGCAAGTAGGACTCACTCGTCCTGCCGATATAGGTGCCGATGTTTGTCATTTGAATTTGCACAAAACATTCTGTATTCCTCACGGAGGTGGTGGACCGGGAGTCGGGCCGATCGGTGTAGCGGAACACTTGGCATCCTTTCTTCCTGGACATAGCTTGATTGAAAACGGATCGAATAACAGTCAGTGGGCGGTCTCTTCCGCTCCTTGGGGAAGCGCTTCCATCGTTGTGATTTCCTGGGCATACATTGCCATGCTCGGATTTGAAGGATTACAATACGCAACCAAACTTGCCATTTTAAATGCGAACTACATTGCGAAACGACTTGGTTCTTCTTTCCCCGTTTTATACAAAGGGAATAAGGATTTAGTGGCTCACGAGTGCATTCTGGATATGCGTGGATTCAAAAAAACGAGCGGTGTGGAAGTTGAAGATATCGCCAAACGTTTGATAGATTTCGGATTTCACTCTCCTACAATGTCTTTCCCTGTTCCCGGTACTCTTATGGTAGAACCTACGGAATCCGAATCAAAAGAAGAATTGGATCGTTTCATTGATTCCATGCTCAGCATCTTTTCCGAAATCAAAGATATCGAATCAGGAGTCCTTGATAAAACGGATAACCCTTTAAAAAATTCTCCCCATACTGCGGAAGTGGTGATTTCCGATTCTTGGAATCATAAATATTCCAGAGAACGTGCCGCTTATCCCCTTCCTTGGTTACGAACCCGTAAATTCTGGCCGAGTGTGGGAAGAGTGGACAATGTGTACGGTGACAGAAACCTGATTTGTTCCTGCATCCCGATGGAACAGTACAGTTAGGATTTGCCGGACCTATAATGGAAAGAGTTTACGATAAACATTTTTTCGTCTGCGAAAACAAAAGGGCACCCGGCGAACGGGTGTCTTGTGGAAATCAAGGTTCGGAAGAAATTTTAAAATTGCTCAAGAAAAAATCGGTAAAGGCGGGAATCACTTATCCTTTTCGAATCCAAAGAGCCGGTTGTATGGAAAGATGCGAACTAGGCCCCGTGCAAGTATGTTATCCGGAAGGAAAATGGTTCAAACTTCAAACCGAAGCCGACGTGGACATCATTCTGGAACATTATTTCAAAAACGACGATCCTTCCGCTTACGAACATTTGCTTGTGAAGGAATAGATTTTTTATTTTCCAATTTCGTTTTGCCCTTTTTGATTTCCGACTTTTCCTTTGGAACACCATGCTCTAACGGATCAGGTTGTATCTTATCCTCTTCATTACCGCCACTCTCACCCAAACCGAATTCAAAACCGCTGACAAGACCTGTAATGAACGGAGGAACCTCCGTGCGTAAAAATATTTCTTTCCCGCTAAACGGATGTAAGAAGGAAATCGACCAGGAATGCAAAGCCATTCTGGAATAGGATTTTTCATCTTCTCCGTACTTTTTGTCCCCGACGATAGGATGTTTTTCATCCGCAAAATGGACTCTGATTTGGTTTTTACGACCAGTTAACAGATCCACTTCGACCAGAGAATAATTTTTGGTTTCTTTCAGCACCTTGTACAAAGTGTGAGATAATTTTCCAAGAGAAGGTTCTTTCGTGGAATAGACGACTTGTGCTTTGTTTTCGGTAAGATAGGATGTGATAGTTCCGGAAGGTTTGTCCCAATTGCCGTGAGTCACCGCTATGTATTTTTTCTTCGTCTTATCCCAATCCGATTGTAATTTTAATTTTGCATCTTCCGTTTTTGCAAAGATTAGAACACCCGAAGTATCCCGATCCAAACGATGAACGATAAAAATCCTTCTTTTGGATTGGATACTTCCTTTTTTTACATAATCGGTCAAAGCAGCGTAAGCGGTTTTTGTTTTTTCCGAATCCGTAGCAACAGTAAGTAGTCCGGCCGGCTTATCTACAACCAAGATGTCGTTGTCTTCGTATAAGATGGTTAGTCCTTTGGGAAGAAATCGGGTATTTGTTTTGGAAAATTTTGTCATCAAATCTTTTCTTTGTCGGTCAAAGATAGAATCACATAGAAACAAAGAAGATTCAATTTCTATTTTTCATCGTTTTACTACTTCATTCTATTTTTTCCGCATAAGGTAAGTCACTGATCAATTGCCATCCTGCGCCCGTATTGATAAAGGAAAAGAATATGGAAAATCGCATTACATCACTTTGCAATTTCGCTCTTGCCATGGCAACGTTCCCCCGAATCGATATATCTTCTATTTCCAAAGAACGTTTTCTTCCGCCCAGTTTCTTTTCTCTCAACATTTGCAAATAGGATTCTCTTGTTAAAATACTTACTTTGTTTTCTCCCGGAAAAGCATATGTGATTCTATATTCCGGATGCAGGATTGTTTCCAGTTGCGCAGGATTCTGTTCATCACCTGCACGGACGAAGTTTTTGATTTTTTCCTTAATATCATCTTTATCGGAAGCATAGACACTCCCCGCAGCTAATGCCACGGCAAAAATACAGACAAAACCTATCAGATTGTTCATTTCATACCTCTCATTATTTAGTTAGTTCGCATACTAACTAAATAGACAAATAAATCTCTCCGTTTTTAGAGCAAGAAAAATTTAAAGTTTGTTTATTTTTTCCGCGATCTCGGAAAGATATTCGCGGGGAAATTTTGTTTGTTGGGATAGTTTTTCAAGTTTAGAAGATATTTTTTTTTCCGCTTTGAAGCCACTTTCCGCAGTCTTTCTACCTTTTGCGGTCAAACTCAATAAAGAGCTGCGGGCATCTTCCGAATTTTTACGTACGTGAATGAAACCTTCCTGTTCCAACTTTTTGGTCAAGCTGCTGATATTCGCCTTATCACGCATAGTCAACTCGCACAGCTGGGAAGCCGTCATCTCACCCCATTCGGAAAGACTTAGTAAAATACTCAATTGCGGAACGGAAATCATAAGCGGAGTGATTTCTTTTTCCAAATGTGCTGCGGCAATGCGGCCTGCACGAATGAGCAAAACCACCGATTCCATGTTCTTCCAATCAATCTTCACTTTGATTCACATAACAATACAACACCCATGCGTTGTCAAAAAAGAATTGATTGTGATTTTGGAATTCGAATCTTCCTCGGAGCGCCAAAATACCGAGTTTGGAAATAAATTTTTGTCTTGAACTAAAATCGAAACTCTTTCCAATCTACGGACGTTCCGATTTTCATTTCCGAGGGAATCATATGAAACCGCTTTTTCTTTCCGTTATCATTTTCACTTCATCCCTTTTTCTTTTTCAATGCGATAAACTTTATGAAATGTATCGAAACAATGTTTCCGGAATCGAACTCACTGATGAATTGATTCAAAAATATGTAAAGGCGGTAAAAGCACTTCATAAGCTAGGACCGGATATTCCCAAACAATTGGCGGAAAAAGGAGAAAACGAAGCCACGGGACTGGAACTATTCCATCAAATCGAATCCGTTATCAAAGATGCTGGATTTAAAGATTATGCCGAGTTTGTAAAAGTAAATGCAAAAGTCGCTTGGGCGTGGAATGTTTCCCAAGGTGAATTGGGGATTGAAAAATTTCAGAATATGAAAGACGACGGCTTGAAACAAATAGAAGACACACTTGCCGATCCTTCCGTTCCGGAAGAAGTCAAAATAGAACTGAGAAAGACAAAACAAAAAATCACAGACGATTGGTCGCATAACAAAAAATATGCTGACATTTCCATGAATATCGTCCGTCCTCTTACAAATAATCACGATCTCGAGATCATCAAACGAAACCAAAAAGAAATCATGGAAGCATACACGGGTATTCCTCAAAATAAGTTAAAAGAAATAGACCCCTCTCTATTCATTACGAAATAAATTCATACCAGGAAACCTTGCATGAAAACAAAGCTATACATCCCCATTTTATTTTTATTCCATTCCTTTGTTTATGCCCAGTCCGCGCAGGATATGTACAATCAAGGAATCGACTTGCTATACAATCGGAATCAACCGGAATCTGCGTTAACATATTTCCGAAAAGCCTACCAATCCGAACCGAATATCTGGTCTCGTCCATTTATGATCGGTTATACGCTCAAAAACTATCTGAAGAAACCGGAAGAAGCCGTTGTTTATTTGGAACAATCCTGGGATTTGAATTCGGAAGGAGATGAACTTCCCTACAAGGAAACCATCATTTGCCTGGAACAATTGGGAAAGATAGATCAGGCAATTACAAGAAACACCAAAGCACAAGCCGCACTCAAATCCGCAAACAAAACTCCTTCTTCTTGGTTCGGGGAAAATCTTTCCTGGCTCTATTGGACCAAAGGAGATACGAACAAAGCTTTACAATTTGCTCCGGAAGGTTCCTGGGTAAAAAACCAACTCTCACCCAGAACCATTGAAATCGATTGGAAAATACAGATCACAAAACTCTTATCAGCTTGGAGACTCACCGAAGCCGATAAAATCCGAATTACCATTCCTTTGGACAGACCTTATCAAAAACTAATATCGGCTAATATTGATTCTACGGACCAGGCTCTTTCCTCAAAAAGAAAGTCTTCACGCGGCAATCAATTCCTGGAATTGGAAAAACCCGCCGGAACCGATTGGCCGGAAGAAATCAGACTTCAATTAAAATTGGAACAGAATTTAAAGGCGATGACTTTCCGCCCCGCGAAACTAAGGCCGGCAAGCCCCGAAGATCCTAATTATATTTGGGCGAGCGAAAATAGAGACGGATTGTTTTCTTTGGAGGATCCTGAATTTCTAAAGAAAGTGGAAGAGATCACCGCCAGTGGAAGAACGACGGGAGAAAAAGCGGAACTCGCTCTTCAGTATCTTAGAAAAAATTATAAGTACGGGGAAAGAGTGGAAGGGAGTAGCATAAAAGAATGGCTCGATCAAGGAACGGGCGACTGCGGATATTTTACATATATCGCCATAGGAATGTTACGCGCTCTTAAGATTCCCGTCCGGGGAGTGTACGGACTCGGGCCTTGGAATGATCCTCCTCCTGCCCTACCCCATTCGATTTTAGAAATTTATGATGCATCGAAAGACCAATGGTTTCCTCATGATCCGCAATCGGACCAATTGTACGGAGTGATCAACCCGTCTTATATAGCTTTTACGGCGGGGAACCCGAAACAGGATGCAGCCGTTCTTGCAGAAGATGGAATTTGGGAAATAGATACGGTTTGGTTTTTCTGGAATGGAAGCGGTAGAGATACACTTTCTTATACGGTGAATGTGAAAAATCAAAACCAGATTGCATCCCGATCCTTGCAATCAAATCCCAATATTCAAAAACCCGAATATGTCAAAACTCCCCAATCAGGGGGGCCTCCTCCAATGAAATAGATTTGCAAATTCGATTGCATTCCCTAAAAATCATTTTATGAAATACATCTTCGTTTCAACCACTCTCTTCTTACTGTTTTCCTGCACAGTAACATCCCACAAAGCCTCTTTGTTTTCCAAAGGAACATCCATCGGTTTGGATCAGGCAGGTATCGAAAAAACAGGTCCTATTCTATTCCAAAAAATTACAGTGGCGGATTGGATCGGAGATAGAGACGGTTTGATCGATATAGATGATCCTAAGGCAGTAGAGGCAGGTTTGAAAAAAGGAAAAGAACCTATCCAGATTTATTTTTATACAATAACTCATCCTAAATTCGGAACTTACTTAGTGGATTCCGGTTTATCACAATCATTTCGAAAAGACCCCAAAGAATGGCCGATCACAGGCATTGTCGCAAGCGAAATGAACTTCCCTCACTTAAAAGTCAGACAAACCACCAAAGAATGGTTAAACGAGCATCCCAACCGGATCGAAGCCGTTTTACTAACACATAGCCATTTGGATCATATTTTAGGAATTTCAGATCTTCCCGAAGGAACACCGATCCTTGCCGGTCCGCAAGAAACCACTCATACTTATTTCTTAAATGCATTTGTACAAGGAATGACAGATACTTTACTCGGAGACAAACCGAAGTTATACGAACTCAATTTTCCCGAAGAGAATAAAAATCCTTCTCTTAGAATTCTTGATTTTTTCGGAGATAAATCATTTTTAGTGATCCATGTTCCCGGCCACACAAGCGGTAGTCTGGCGTTCCTAGTAAAAAGTACATCGGGAATCCATTTGCTTACGGGAGACTCCAGTCATACAAATTGGGGTTGGGACAACAATGTTACCCCGGGACAATACAGCGAAGACAAACAAAAGAATAAGGAAAGCCTTGACTTTTTAAAGAAGGTTGCTTCCCAATATCCGGGGATCGAAGTCCATTGCGGTCATCAATCTTTTGCAGGGACTACGAAAAAAAATTAATCATAGTTAGTTGTCATATCAAAATCGTCTCTGTTTTCTATAGATCAAATGAACGTGTGATGCCGAAAGTCAATCCTACGACTGCCAGCGCTTTGGTCTGAAAAGAATATCCGCCGAAATTGAAATCCTTATCTCCTTTGTATCCGTGAAGAAGGGCCCAATCCGAACTTCTGGCCCCTTCTATGTTTTTTCCGGGAGGGCTATAAGAGGCTCCCAGATCAAAACTCCATGGGCCGGTTCTATAGGAAAATCCTGCAGAGACAGTATGAGATAAGGAAAAAATAATTCCTGCAGCTCCATTGGCACCTGCAGAGGAAGTGATAGGAGTATTATAACAATACCCCAAACGATAAATCCATTCTTGGGTAAGTTGATGTTCCAATCCCAGTGTAACACCTGCTTGGTTTTGATAATTCAAACTGGCATTCACGTTGGCAGAGTTTCCGAAAGGGCTGACAAACCAAGGGTGTTCCAAAGATTGTTTCACAGACTTCAAATAGGATTTATAATTCACATATGTGAAATCGACCCCGAACTTAACGGATTCAGAGGAATAAGCAAAACCTAAGGAATGTTTTTCAGGCAAACTATAGGCAAAGGAAACGCCCGCATGCTCGTAAAACTGGGGATCATTCACTCCTATGGAATAATGTCCGTCTAATGGAAGTTTAACCTTTGATTGATAAGAATACCCCATCCTAAACCAATCCGTAAAACTATAATTCAATCCGAAAATTCCGCCGAGTGCCAATACCTGCTTTTTGCTTTCATATTGATACCCTTGTCCGGGAATTTCGATCCTACCGCTCGCATCGAAGTATTTTTGCGTCCTGGATTGCCTTCCGTAATTGATTTCCATAGTAGCGCCTAAGGAAAGTTTACCGAATTGAACGGAAGCTCCGTTTGCGACTTTAATCAATAAAGAATCGTTAATAGTAGTTTCTTTGATCCTGGGGCTATCTCCCAAAGGAGAAGGTAGATTTATCTTTGCCCATTGGTTGACGGATTGTCCTGTGGGAGTGTTTCTATCGATTCGATCGGTTCCCCCGGGACCTCCTCCCACAACATAAAATGCAAAACCGTAATCGATTTTATCAGTTATCGGGAGTTTGGCGGCAAAATAAGGAGCCACTCCGATACCTTGTCTTTCCTGGCTGTTTCCATAAATCAGTTCCGGGTTTTTATCCAAAAACCGGTCTTTCACAATCGCTTGGGTAAAAGTACCCGTTCCCCCGAATTCTATTTTTCTGCCCTTGGTCAGATATAGGTTCGCCGGATTCAGAGAGACGTCGATGGGAGAACCCCCCAATGCAGTGTTGAGTCCACCCAATCCCTCATAACGGGCGTTAATGGAGCTCCGACCGGAACCTGTGATCGCAAAATTGGGCTCGGAAATAAAAAAGAAAATTGCAAAAAGAGAAAACAGGAAAAGAGAAAAATACCTTCTGCTTTCAAATGACTTTTTCTTCCTGGGCTTCGTAAACATGACCGGCTTTCACGACTCTTCCAGGCTGGGGAAAAACTTCAAATCAGTTTAGTACTTTCCCTGATCTTTTTATAGTAAAACTACTAGTTTTGGGCAATCTCTTCAAAAATAGAGCAGAAAACTTGCAAATCTCGCAATCATCCATTGCCCCGGAAAAACTAACTTGAGCTGATATCCGCCTTCAGCCATTTTTTCTCACCGATTGATTTCTTCATATTTTCGATCAGCGCCACTGTGATATTGGTATTGAGTTTGATCATATCCGGATCCTGTGCGAATAAAATCATCTCATCAATCAGGTAATCAATTAAGTTCTCCACGGACTTTCTGCCGGTAGGATCCTGCGCCATCGCCACAGTTGCTTTCGATACAGCTTGGTAGATGGATAAGCTCAATTGTTTCGCAACATTCGCCTGCATATCTTTAGGCAGAAAAGAAATCGGTTTCAAATGATTGGACACATTATCCGAAATCTCGACGACAAGATTTTGAATCAGATCTCTCAGGTTTTCATTTTGTGCGGACTTTGCGATATTATTAAGAACCACTTTTTTAAGCTCTTCTCTGTTTTGATCAATCGCATTTACAAACTGATCCAAAGAATTGCCCGACTTAACCTCGTTTTGCGTCTCTGTCAAAATTTGAATCGTAACAAGATCCGAAATTTCTTCTTTGATGATATTGCTATAATAACGTAAAGTTTTACTGATCAAATCATTTCCCAAGATTCTGGTAAACTGATTGGTTTGCAACATCAGATAAATTTTATACACACGAACCAATCGGAAGAACCGGAACTCAACCAAAGGAATGAGACCGAGTACGTCATACCAATGATAGATCGGATACAAAAACCAGGCAATGTATGTTTTTTTACGAATCGCAAGCAACCAACTAATTCCGAATTCAAATAAGAAAAAGGCAAGAAACGGAGCATCTAACAATAAATAATGATTCACCGGCTTTCCATCGGAACCGATTGCGCGATAGTAATTCAATTGAAAGTAGGTCCGAAGATGATTATTGAAAAAAGCGACCTTATCTTCCAAAGCTCGATCCGTATCCCTCCAAAACCATGCAAATGCAACTACGGTAGAAGGAATCCTATCTCGGCTCAAAACCAAGTCCAAGTCTTGTCGGATCTTGATATCTCTCGCTTTTGTTTTATGAGTTTGATATTCCGCTTTGATGATGTCCTGTATGGAGATAAAATTTTCCGTTTGGCCGGACATGGCGAACGGATTCGTCTCAACGATCTCTAACATTTTCTTATCCATGGAAACCAGAATCTTTTCCAGCTCCTGGCCTTCTTTGCCCGCTTGACTCAAACGATTGATAAAGAAATACTTTTCCGACAAATCAATGAGAGAATTGATATCATCCGTCTCTTCCAAAACACTGAAAAAATCGATGAGTTGAACTAAAACCGGTTCCAACTTTGCACGACGGACTTCCACATCTTCAATGAGTAACCCCGCTTCGAAATTTGCATACAATACGTCGAATTTCTCGCTGGAGACAGAGCCTTTTAACTTTTGTAATACGGTATGGATTTCTTCCCTGGTTTGTTTTCGTTGGTTCTCACGAAATTCGGAATCTCGGAGTTTGGTCAAATAAACCAAATCATCCACAAATCCCGTATATGCTTCTGTTACGCGATGAGGTTCTATTCCCAAAATCGGCTTGTCATAAATTTTAAGGACGGTAGGGAAATTCTTAAAGTAAAAAGGACGAAGCCAGAGATATGTAAGATCAAACAAGATCAGTCCCAAGTTTCCTAAAACGACGAAAACCATGACCAGATCCCAAAGTAAAGGTATCCCTAGTTTATGTTTTTTGATAAATTCCCAAGAAATCATTTTTTTCCTCAGATCTTACATATTTCTGCGATATTGCCCGCCCACTTCGTAGAGTGCTTGGGATATCTGTCCAAGAGAGGCAACTTTCACAGTCTCGAGTAGTTCGCCGAAAACATTTCCCTTCTCTTTGGATGTTTTTTTCAAAGTATGGATGGCGCCCGCCGAATCTTTTTCATTTCTTTTATGAAAGAATTCCAGATTGGAGATTTGTTTTTTCTTTTCCTCATCCGTGGAACGGATCACTTCGCCGGGAATCACCGTGGGAGAACCGTTTTTACTTAGAAAAGTATTCACCCCGATGATAGGATATTCTCCGGTGTGTTTTAAAGTTTCATAATGCAAGGATTCTTCCTGAATTTTATTCCTTTGATACATTCTTTCCATGGCACCTAGAACCCCGCCTCTTTCCGTGATACGATGGAATTCTTCCAAGATCGCGGCTTCCACAAGATCGGTAAGTTCGTCGATGATAAAGGAACCTTGTAAAGGATTTTCATTTTTGGCAAGACCTAACTCACGATTGATGATAAGCTGAATCGCTACGGCCCGGCGGACGGAATCCTCCGTAGGAGTCGTGATCGCTTCATCATAAGCATTCGTATGAAGAGAATTGCAATTATCATAAATGGCATATAACGCCTGCAATGTGGTCCTAATATCGTTGAAATCGATTTCTTGGGAGTGAAGGGATCTTCCCGATGTTTGAATATGATATTTCAACATTTGGGATCTTTCGTTTGCGTTGTATTTATAACGCATTGCTTTTGCCCAGATCCTACGTGCCACACGACCGATCACGGAATATTCCGGATCGATTCCATTGGAAAAGAAAAAAGACAAGTTCGGAGCAAAATCATCAATGTTCATTCCCCGACTCAGATAATATTCCACATAGGTAAATCCGTTGGCAAGAGTGAAAGCCACTTGAGTGATCGGGTTGGCACCTGCCTCTGCTATATGATAACCGCTGATGGAAACGGAATAAAAATTCCGAACATTTTCTTTGATGAAATAATCCTGGATATCTCCCATCATTTTCAGCGCAAATTCAGTGGAAAAAATACATGTATTCTGTGCCTGATCTTCCTTTAGAATATCCGCCTGAACCGTTCCACGCACTTGGGACTGAGCATCCTTTTTGATTTTTTCATATGTGTCTTTGGGAAGAACCTGATCTCCCGTCACACCCAAAAGTAAAAGTCCCAATCCATCGTTTCCTTCCGGAAGATTGCCAGTAAACGTAGGTTTGGTGATTCCCTTCGATTTGTAAATCTCTGCGATTTTTTTCTCCGTTTGTTCGAGTAAACCTTCTTTGCGAATGTGCTTTTCACAAGACTGGTCGATCGCCGCATTTAGGAAGAAAGCAAGCAACATGGGGGCGGGCCCGTTGATCGTCATGGAAACGGAAGTGGACGGATCGCATAAATCAAAACCAGAGTAGAGTTTTTTGGCATCATCCAACGTAGCGATGTTCACTCCGGAGTTTCCGATTTTTCCGTAAATATCGGGACGAAGATCCGGGTCTTCTCCGTACAAAGTCACGGAATCAAAAGCAGTTGACAGACGTTTGGCGGGAGTTCCGGAACTGAGATAATGGAATCTTTGATTGGTTCTTTCCGGTCCTCCTTCTCCTGCAAACATTCGGGTAGGATCTTCTCCCGCTCTTTTATAAGGATAAACTCCTGCCGTATAAGGAAAAAAGCCGGGGAAATTTTCCTGATAAGACCAACGAACGATCTCTCCCCAATCGACAAATTTCGGTGTGGCGATCTTAGGAATTTTAAGATGGCTGAGAGATTCGGTAAAGTTTGCCACCTTGATCTCTTTTCCCCTTACAAAATAACTATAATTCTCCGCACGAAAACTAGCGAGTCGTTCCTGCCAATTTTCAATATGGATTCTGGTTTCGGCAAACATCGAATTCCAAACGGATTGAAATTCCGCATTCAATTCGGAAACATCCTTTCCTTTCTTTTGAAAATGATCGATGGTTCCTTTCAATTGAAAGGCCTGCCTGGCGAGGGAAGATTCCTTTTCCACAAAAGCATCATTGCGACCAATTTCTTCTTTGATCTCCGAAAGATAACGAACCCGGTCGGGAGGAAGGACCACCGAATATTCATTAGATGAATGATTGTCCCGGAACTGAGAAATCCAATTCAATTTGTTTTTGGAAATGATATAATCGATCAAGTTGCAATAAAGTTCATCTGTTCCCGCATCCTGAAATTGGGATGCAATTGTGCCGTAAACAGGCATCTCATCAATGGATTGTGTAAATGCCTGTTTGGAACGTTGGTATTGTTTTTTAACATCGCGTAACGCATCCAATGCGCCTCTTTTGTCAAACTTGTTGATCGCAATCAGGTCGGCAAAGTCGATCATATCGATCTTTTCCAATTGTGTTGCCGCTCCATACTCGGGTGTCATTACATACAATGATACATCGGATACCTCGGTGATTTCCGAATCACTTTGGCCGATCCCCGCAGTCTCCACAACGATCAAATCGTAACCTGCGGATTTTAAAATCTGGATGGCACCTTTTACACTTCTGTTGAGCGCAATATTCGCTTCGCGAGTGGCAAAAGATCGCATATACACCCGTTTGTTGAAGATGGAATTCATCCGAATTCGGTCTCCTAAAAGTGCCCCTCCCGTTTTTCTTTTGGAAGGATCAACGGATAATATCGCAATGGTTTTTTCCGGAAAGTCGGTGAGAAAGCGGCGAACGAGTTCATCCGTCAAAGAAGATTTACCCGCTCCTCCGGTTCCTGTGATACCCAAAACGGGGATTTGTTTCTCAGATTTTGGAAAATCCAATTTGAGAGAAAGTGAAGGAGAGTCCTGTAATAATGCGAATTCCATCTGAGTGATGGCTTGGGCAAGAGCCAAAGGATTTTTATTCAGTACTTGCGACTGCAAATCCCCGTTAAATGATAATGGAGTTGGAAAATCGGAGCGCTTCACAACGTCATTGATCATCCCTTGCAAACCCAAATTGCGTCCTTCGTCGGGAGAATAGATATGTGTAACTCCGTATTTGTGCAATAGATCGATCTCGGAAGGAAGAATCGTTCCTCCCCCACCACCAAACACTTGTATATGAGAAGCTCCGTTCTGTTTCAGAAGATCGATCATGTATTGGAAAAATTCAACATGCCCGCCTTGGTAGCTGGTAATTGCGATTCCTTGCACATCTTCCTGGATGGCACATTCCACAATTTCCTGAACACTTCGGTTGTGTCCCAAATGAATGACTTCCACCCCGCTTTGTTGCAATATCCTTCGCATGATATTGATGGAAGCATCGTGCCCGTCAAACAGGGATGCCGCCGTCACAAAACGTATTTTATTTTTTGGGGAATAAGGGGATAGTTCCATTGTCATACAAATACAAGGTTCTCATAGGAATTGAGAAGATTCAATGTTAAATTGAACCTTCTCTGCCATAGTTTTGGAACTATTCTTGTTAGGATTCTTTAATCGGATTCGGGATTGGCGATCAAAGAACGAACCCTTTGTTCCAAAATCTCCGTCAGTTCCTTTGCCGCTTTCTTTTCCGGGCCTTGTGGAAACTCGGAAGGCAAAATCGGTTTTCCGATATTGTAACGGATTTTGGTTTTGAAGGCTTTTCCGGATAAGAATGCTTCCGGTTTGGACATATTGGTCGCACCACTGATCCCGGAAGGAATGATGGGAACATTGGCACGAATGGCAATTTTTGCCGCCATTGCTTTGAAAGCACCGATCTCTCCGGTTTCCGAACGGGTACCTTCGGGATAGATGGAAAGGATTTCTCCCTCTTTCATCAAATCCACCATGTAATTTTCCAATTTTTCATAGTACTGCATAGCAGCACGTTTGTCCATGGTTGTGGATTCTCCCGCAGCATCTCGGATGATGGGCATACTTCCCCAATTGATTAAATTGGCTTTAATGATCCCGCCGAGAGATTGCAAAGTTGCTTCCACCAATGGTTTGGTAAAACTAAGGGGGGGATAGGAAAACGGGGAATTCTTATGATTGAGATACTTTAAAATCTCGTCTTGAGGATGGTAAAGTTCGTATTTGCCTAAATAAACGATCTTTCTTTCGGCATAAGCGCCCTGAACGGGAATGTCCAGATAATCCGTGTGATTGGATACGAAAAGGGCACCCCCGGTTTCCGGGATGAAGTGAGAACCGGTGACTTTCACATCGTAAATCAGTTCCAAAAGATTTCTTAAAATGGTTTTTGGGACTTCGCGGGGAATTACGAACAGACTCTCTAAAATATCGTTTTCTTTTTCGGTGGATTCCATAGAAACACCGATCATTACAAAATAAAACTTTATGAAATCAAGTTGGATTTTCATTCTAGATGGAAAATCCTATGAATGATTCCTTTTTTTCCAACCAAGCGATCTGGTTTTCCCAGGCACCACTCGATTCACTCCATAGCTTGGACCCAAGTCTAGGTACGATCTTCCATTTCCTCTCCGTCATTTGTCATTTTTTGGGGGGAACGGTTTTCTTTCTCGGGCTGATTTCCACTACCTTTGTATTTTTCAGCCCCAAACGTTCCCTGGAGCTTTCCTTCGCATTATTGACTTCCGGGATCGTCATCGGCCTTGCCAAATTTTATTTCGAAAGCCCGCGGCCGTATCCTTACCCGGAAGCATTTGATGAAAAAGCATTCGGTTTTCCATCGGGGCATGCGTATTGTGCGGTTGTCGTATGGGGACTGTTAGCTTATCGAATTAAAAATCTGGGATTTAGGATTTTAGCATTAGCAGTCATAATACTCACTCCTTTTAGCAGAATGTATCTGAAAGTTCATTTTTTAGGAGATGTTACTTTCGGTTTTCTGATGGGATTGACCCATTTGTTTTTAATTATACTGATATTAAGGGCTTTGGATAAAAAATCCCTTCCTCATTATTTTTTCAAAACGGAAAAATACAGAACTTTGGGACTTCTCGGAATCGTAATTACAATTTCTTTGCTTCTGCTGGATTCCCGTTACCATTCCAGTGAACATTACCATAGTTTGGCGGGAGCAGTTACCGCGTCGGGAGCTCTTGCGGGGTTTTGGATGGGTTTGCTTTTTTATCCCAGATTTTCCGAAGAGGAAAACTTTGATTGGGGGTTCCCTAAAAAGGACGGAAAGTCGGATTACCAATCCATATTTGTCCGGTTAGCTGTTCTTTTTTTGTTCTTAATTGTATTTTATATTTTACCATCGCTTGCCATTAAAAATACAATCTGGAAGGATGATTTGTTTTTGAAATATCTGCGTTATTTTTTAGTGAGTTTCGCTTTGGTTTTGGGATTTCCGGTTCTTTTGCAAAAAATCTCCCAAGGACGTTTTCTTTTCTCCAAGTAAGAATGAAAAAATTCAAAAATCTATTCTTACTGCTAAAATCGGAACTGAGACGGGAAGGAGTTTTAAAAAACTCTTTCTTTGTCAGCGCTTCGAAAGCACTTTCTTCCGTAGCAAATTTAGTATTTATGATCTATTCGGTCAATTTGCTAAGCAAAACGGAAAATGGCAAATTTCAATATTACTTAAGCTTATTGCCGGTAGTCCTTGCCATCGCTGAATTCGGTCTTCCTACAGCTTTGATTAAATACATTTCTCCTTTGGTGGAAAAAAAAGAAAATCCCGGTGCGGTTTTACGAGCTTCTCTTCGTATCAAATTTTATTCCTTCCTGGCACTTGCACTATTGAGCCTCTTTGCCTTTGCCGTCACAAATGAAAACTATTTCGTGCTCATAATACTTTTGTTTGGTGGTCTGATCGTATCCTTTATCTCTTATTTCGAAAGCCTATTCGTATCCTATCGAAAGTACAGCTCTCTCTCTCTTTGGAATCCACTTCCCAACTTGGTAAGGCTGAGCGTACTTTATTATTTGGCAGAAACCTCCATTCATCCTTTGACTTATCTGGATATACTCACTATATTTGCGGTATCTCCTTTGTTTGTGTTGTTTCTGTTTTTTTTCTTTTTCAGAAAAGAAGGGCACCTCTCTTGGTCCGCCCCCAAAGAAGAAGTGAAAGAAAAAGAAAGAAAATTGATGCTCTTCAATCTTTGGGCGTTTGCAGCATCCATCTTGGCGATTCTTTCCGATCGTCTGGAAGTATTTTTTCTCAACCAATTTCATCCTTCCGATATCGTAGCTGATTACGGAACCGCGTTGCAGTTGTTTAGCGGATTTATCATTATCCTCGCCACTTTCAATTCCATCATTTACCCGAAATTATCCAGGCTCGCAGATACGGCCGAATTCGCCGATTTTTTAAAGAAGGCAGTTGCACTGGGAGGACTGATTGCCATTTGTTTATTGCCCGGAATATTTTTGGCCGAGCCCATCTTGACATTGTTATTTGGTGCTAAGTATTCCAATTCGATCTCAGTTTTTAAAATTTTATACCCTAACTTCCTATTACAATTGGTATTTGCCCCTTTGGGAATGGCGCTTTTCGCGTTGGGCCAACCTCGCATGCTTGCGGGGCTCGCCTTACTTAGATTAGTATTCGGAGCTTTGTTCGATTTTTGGATCATTCCAGATTGGGGAGCAAATGGCGCAGCGGTCTCACTTTTTTTAGGACAGATCGTATCTTGGTTGATTCTCGTAGGTTATTTTTTGGCATATTTTAGACGATAGACATTTACGGCAAAAGCGAAAGCAGCTCGCCAATGAAATATAAGTATACTATCCCCGCCCTATCGACATTGGGTGGGGTTAACCACCCGCCACCCAATGCGTTCCTTCTACCACGCCACCTTACTTTGATAAAGTGAAATTTTCGATTTTGATTTTTTTATGAAAATAAGTTCGCCTTTTTGCCAGGTGGGCGCTTCGGATGGGACTTAATCTGTGGTACCTACCACAGCACGACCGCGCTTTCCGCTTCGATCGCTAGCGCGGGCAATGGTCACAAATTTTCGGGAATGACTTTTTCGTGTAGTTCCGTATAAATTTTTTCCAATCTTTCCCATTCATTGGAACTTTTATTTAAACCGTATAACTTTAAATAGGCGTCTTTGGCGGATAATCCAGCAGATAGGTATTCTTTGTAAAGAACCAATGCTATTTTAAATTGAAGATTGAAATTGAAAACATCGAAAACGCGATCGATTTTAGCTCCCGCCTTTTTCTCCAAGTTTGCCACTTGAAATTCAGGCAGGCCCAGGATTCCATATCCCGGTTTGGAGTCGGAACGAAGATCTGATCTGGTCTTTGCCCAAACATATAGAAAAAGATCGCTGTCAGGAATATGGCCGCCTAACTTAGTTCCGTCCGGCAATTGTAGCCTTTGTCCCGAGCGAACCACCGCATGAGTGAATTCTTTTTTCTCCCGAAGACTCAAGTTTGAATTTTTTTCTTCTTCCGTTAAAAAATAAAGAACCCTTTCTTTTTTACTTAAGCTTTCTTTGGGAAAAAAGTGACTCAGATCTCTTGAAAAACGAGTATTCGCCTCTCTACCTGCTAAGAAAACCAGTAGAAAAGGAAAAATGAAAAGTCCCCAGTATTTGTATTTTAAGATTCGTTTCACTTTCCCTATAATCATCGGCGCAAGTTTACTTCTTCTATTTTCTTTTTCTACGGAACTACTTTCCGAATCCTATTCCGGTTACCTATGGGACGATTATAAAGCGCAAACCGACTGGGGGCGGGTCAAAGTCAGATCCATTACCCGGCTCGAAGAATCAAAGCCGGAGCGGGAAGAAGGTTTTGGTTTTTATCATAAGATTTTCGGAGCCGGGGTTTTTCGTTCTCAAAAAGGAGGAGAAAACAAAGACGAAGCCGGCAAATACATAGGTGCCGTCACAGGCAATCCTCAATTCGGGTTTTATTATCAATCAGGAAGCAGCTTCCTGTCGATGACCTTGGCACCAAGGGTGATCGCATCAGAATCCAAACTCATCGAAGAAAAAAGGAATTCGGTTTGGGACGCGGAAGGCATCGTTTCAATGGGAACAACCGTACAAAATGTTCGGGTCAACTTGGAAGGAGGAAGAGGCTGGCAAAGATTGGATGGATTCGGATTTTTATTCAATGGAATGGCAAATTACGGCCAAATCCAACTGGCGAAAAATGAAATCATTTCCCTATCCTTAATCTCCCTTAGAATGAAACCTGAGGAAGAATCTTTTAACCCGAAAGCATGGAATTATCAAAGAAAAGAAATTTGGGGAGGAGCAATTCGATCCAATGACTTGTTATTTTGGGAAAATTTGCAATTCTTCGGTTATGTATACAAGGAACCGAAACTGGTAACCTCGGACAATCAGCTCACACCCAATTCCACATTCGGTGCTTTTCTTTATACCGGCTTTGAATTTCGGTCTAAAAATTTCTGGGAAAACACTTCCGTAGATTTATCGGTCATTCGCCTAACAGGAAATAGGAAATTCAAATCCTATCCCTGGGAAGAATCGAAACAATCGACCAATTCCATTTTGGCTTATGCATCCGTGCATGGAGAACTCCAAAATATCCTACTGTCTTTGTCGGGACTTTATACAAAAAAGGATAAAAAGGAAAGATCAGATTCGGAAAGCAACGGTTATGCGGCACCTCTTGCTGAACCGAGAGTTATGGGCGGGTATTCTTCTTTTTTACTTTATGAGTCGGTGTCTCTTACCAACGATCGGGTGTTTTACGATATTCTGGATAAAAAAACACCGGGATTCGAAAACAAGGGCATCCGAATGATAGGAATCCAATCAGGTTATCAATTTTATTCTTTCTTACGAGGAGACATTTTCATCAATCGGTCTTATTCCGAGATGGGAAAGGGAACGGAAATCATTCTAAAAACAACGTCACACTTGGAACAATGGGTCAACGGATTTATATCCGCTTCGGTGGCTTATGCAAAGGTGGAACAAAACGGAGAAAACAACAGGGAATTTTTTAGAATCTACCTATCTTCCGGTTTTCAATTTTAATAAGTCCATCCTTTGAAAACCCGAACTATATTTCCTTTTTCGTTATAATGGATCTCATCAATATTCATCTTAGTCAAAAAGATTCCCCGACCACTCAGTAAATTGGCTCCCGGATTTTGGATCGGATCAGGCACTTCAGCTAAAACAAACCCGTCTCCTTGGTCTTCAATCGTGACAGTCACTCCTTTTTCCGTCACCTTTGTAGAAACGGTTATCAATTTTCCATAATTGCAATTGGCACAACGTTCTTCCACAAATTGAAAATAATCCTTTCCCGATTCCAGAAAAGTCTGTTTTTCCTTATAGGTAATACCGGCTGCTCCGTGTTCGATGGCATTGGAAAGTAGCTCGTAAAAAACGACTTTCAAGGAAAGCAAATCGTCTTCCTGAATGTTGGGATTGGCAACTACTTGTTGCACAAGAAGTGCCACATATTTGTTTATATTTTTAATTTTAGGCAAAAGGGAAATTTTGTATTCCCCTTCATTGAACATGGCGTCTCCCGATTTGTAGAGAGCGATCGTATCTAAATCCGCATTTTCAAATTTTTTGATTCGAAGACGAAGGGACTCCATCTTGAAAGGTTTGAGAAAAAAATCAACAGCACCCAAACGAAATACATCGATCGCAATTTGAATATCACTGTCCCCTGTGATTACCACAAATGGGGTATAGATTTCCTTTGCTCTTAACTTTTCTATAAACTGAATACCGTTTAACTTCGGCAAGCTGATATCGGAAATGATTAAATCAAAATGGGAACCTAGCGCTATATTGAGTGCCTCTTCCCCGTTGGAAGCAAGCCACACTTCATAATCGCTTTTAAAATATTCGGAAAAAAGATCTCGAATGTTTTCTTCGTCATCTACAAAAAGGATCTTCATTTTCGGTTCTTAACTGGCTCTCTATTGGATGCCCATTTTTGTAATTATGCAAAAATTATTTTTATGTGATCCGATTATTCTTCTAAATTTTGAACTTTTCCGATCTTGTAGGTTGATTGCAATTCCGATTGAAGCGTCTGGATATCTTTTCTTGTGAAAACGGCTATTTTACCGCCGGAAAATTCAAAGGCAAAATAACCGGTGTCATCTTTATCAAGTTTCGCCTTCAATTGATTGAGTGAAGTCACTCTTGTCCCGTTCACCGTTTCTAAAATCAAATCTTGGAAATCCTGATAGCCTACATTTCCCTCTAACGGAAATACCCTGCTTAAAATCACGATCCTTTCCCGTAGAGGATGCGTTTTCTTCTGGTAAAAGTCGATTAAGTATAAAAGTTTTTTCTCGGATTTCACCCTGTATTCATTACCAAACTCTTTCAAATAAGAACCGGTTAACTCGGTAAAGAAAAAACCTCCCACGATCAAGTAGGTAGGCTTACGATCCGGTGCTTGTTCGGGAATGAGAAATCCGTCCGTTTTGAAAGGGGCGAGCTTATAAGAAATGGTTTGTTTGGAATGATTTCGATACAGAGTTAAATCCACAGAGGAACCTGTCTTTTTCAAGTTCCCTTGAGAATCCCTTAGAATCAAATCCATCACACGATCGTAACGATCCCAATCATTCAAAGAGCTTAAGGAATTTCCGCCGATCGACAAAACCAAGTCTCCGGGGAACAGACTGTAAGCCGGGCCTACTCCGGGAAAAGATTCGGAAACCAGTACTCCTCGTCCGATATCTCTTGCGTAATATTCTTTTTCGGAAGGAGTGAGATGTACATCAAAGATCCATCCGGGATGAGGAAAGGAACGGATTGCGCCCGTTTCATTTAAAAAATACCTTACGTATTCCGTAGGAATCAAAAAATCAAGATAAGTGATACCACATAACGTAGATTTGCTGAAAGAAAAATTGGGATCTTCTCCTTCTTTTTTCTCCAGCAAATAGGTTTTGATCGGTGTTTTGGAAAAAGGAAGTTGAACATATCTGGACTTTCCGGTAGGGCAAAGTTTTTTTATCGACTTTTCCTCCAAGGAGACCGCTTTAACTAATTTTTCTCCCTCAAACGCCTGTAAGAGGGTAAAACCCGTTTCCGGATCGTAAGCTTCCACTTTCAACTTAGGAGTGGAAAAATCGAGTGAGTCAAATTCCGCAAACAAAGGTTTTTGTTGGGAAAGGGTTACTGTAAAAAACAAACCCTTTCCTACATGAATCGCTTTTCCTCTTTTGGAAAACGGCTCTCCTACAATCCAGGGATTTTGGTGGCTGATCTTCTGAAACACAACCTGCACATCAATCGAATTGGCGTCTTCAATATTGCCTGCAGTGAGTGCAAAAACACTTGCGATATATAATATGAATATCAGGAACTTATTCTTCATAACCGGCTCCGTATCTTTTTTTAACGCGAACGTTGATTCCATTGACGGACTCCGGGTTTAGAATGATGGGAAGATCCATTCCTCTAAATCGCAATACTATGAAAGTTTTTGCGTTGTCCTTCCAGATTTTTTTCAAATCATTCAGATCTTTGGGAACAATCCCGTTGAGAGATTCCAATACCTTGAATTTATACTTTTTGTATTTTGCAGTTTCAGAATCTTCAAAAATAAAGCTAAGTACGATGTCCCGATTCGTATAACGGTAAAGTATATCCTGGATGAAATAACTGTAATGGTATTTTAACGAACTATCCAAATCACCGTCCTCCGAATTGAAAAAGGATCGGGATACAGGTTGAAAAACAAGCCCGGCTTCCTGAAGATAATTATCAGTTACCTCCCGGTACAAATCCAAAGAAAAGTTTTTCTGTAGAGTCGCTTCCGCCTGATATTTTTTACCGGAACGGTACAGTTCGAAAGAGATCTTATTTCCCAACTGTTTGCTTTCAATATAATCCACCAAGGAGACCATTACTCCTTGTTGTTTCAGTTCTCCGTCCGCAGTTACGGACAAACCGTCCAAAGAGACTAAAAAATCTTTCTCTTTCAAAGTATTCGAAAAAGTGGAATTGGGATAAACCCGATTCAGAAAGATCCCCGATTCTTCCACAGGAATCTTTAACACTTGTTTTAAGGAAACGGGAGATCCGCTTTGAAAAGTAAAACCCAAGCTGGGAAATCCGTCGTATTTACCGTCAATCACATCCGTTAAAAAATGTTGAATGATATCATTCGGAATCAAATAGGCAACGTCTCTTCCTACTTTACTGATTTGAAAAACCAAACCGACCACTTTACCGTCTTGCACAGCAGGGCCGCCCGAATTTCCCGGAAGGATGTTTGAATTTATTTTAATTACATTTCTAAAATCAAGACCGCTGAAACTATAACGGTTTTTTTCCAAACGCAAAACCGATCCTTTTTCCACTGTCAGGTTTTCCTGACCGTTAGGAAATCCTAACACGAGTAAATCAGATCCCAATGCAGGATAGGCCTCGGCAAAACTCAAAGAACCTGTGTTTTCCGCAAATCCCTGTTCCGTTACCTCAAGCAAGGCAAGATCGCAATCATAACCGATAAACTTCACATTGGCGGAGTATTCTTTTTTACTCGCACCGGTTCGAACCGTGATTCTTTTTGCATCCATCACCACATGTGCATTGGTAAGAATGGTATTCTTGGAAATGACAAGTCCTGAACCTAGCCCGGTGCTTAGATTTTTTTTCATCCAAGGTTGGATCTTGTTTTCCGTCGCAAATCCTTCGCTGCGAATCAACACCACAGATCGAAAGATCGTATCAACGCTCGGATCTTCCTGTGCGGACAATCCCGCGACGAAAATACAGCTGAAAAATAGAATGAGATGGATTGAGAACGATTTATTCATAATAAAGCTTGAATTCCTCCCAGAACGCCTGTTCGTTGGTAATCTTTCTCATACGGAGTTTGGCATAAAACCGTTCTCCCTTTTCCGGCAATCGGGAGATTTGATCGGAAACAACCAATCTGCCTTCGTTATTTCCGGGAATGCGGGCAAGTGCATAAGGAGTATCTTTCACACAGGAAATTTGAAATACGTATGAGATGGTCTTATCCCAATAAAAACTTTCATCCTTTTCTAAAAACACGAGGGGACAGGATTCATCAAAAAAAACTTCCAAATTGCTGGGAGCTTCCCTTCTGCGATTTTTATCATAAGCAATCGTGCGGAAATAAATAAGATTCGGATTTTTCAATTCGCGATAGATTTCTTTTTTCTCGGACTTTCTGGTAAACGGAGAACGAATATACTGAAATTCCGTATCATCTTTGTTATTCGAAACCGACGCAGTTTCAAATTTCGTATTTCCGAGTGAAATCTCTATATAGTTTTTAGTTCCTATTTTATGAATCCCTATCAAACGAAAATGCCTTTCCGGGATTTGTCCTTTTCGGGAAGAATGTGCAAAATGAATCAATCCTTCCCTGGGTTTTCCATTGCAAGAAACGGAAAAATATTTCACAGTACCGAAACTCTGAGTCAAAATCAGACTACATCCGTCCTCGTCCGCTTTCGCAAAAAGATGTTTTTTACCTATCGAATGTTTGATCGAACTAAGTTTTTCTTTTTTATTATCTTCTCCCAGACTTTCATATAACTTGCTTAAGTTGATTTTGGGGGAGTTGGGAATGATTTCTCCTGATTTTAAATCGTATTGAACGATAAAAATAAGTAAAAATAGCAACTTCAGTATCTTGGAAGAAATCGAATTCATATTGGACCAGGTAGTATTCAATATCGGAGGATCGCCCCCCTAGAATTGATGATCCGGTTTCGATTTCTTTTCGAATTATGTCTCGCAAGAAAAACGATTTTGTTTTTTGGTTTTCAGGCTTTCAAAAAAGAGAGGGGTGGAAAGTAATGTACCGATAAGGAGATTTTTTTGAACTGGAGCTTTCTTAAAACAGAGGTTGAAGCGGGTGATTTTCTAATCGATTGCAGGTCCCAAACTGCATATGAAGAAGAAACTCTAGATGGAGCCTTTTATTTCCCATTTATCAAAAAGGCATTTGGTTCTGACCCGGAATCACAAAAGAAACTCTATGGGCCTATGCTTGCAGTTACGCAAGAGATCCAAAAATCAAAAAAAACAAGAGTAATTGTCTTCGATGAAGGCATGGGTATGTTTTCTACCCGGATGGTTTTTCTTCTTCGCGGGATGGGCATCAAAGAAAGTTACGTTCTCTCCAAAAAATGGCCATTCGAAGGAAATAAAAAACCGGGCACATTGAAATTAGAATTCCCTCCTTCAGATAAAACCAAACCGATCGAAGGCGTCGTAGACAAAGCCTTTATGGAAAAAAATCTTACCAAGTTACAAATCTTCGATGCTCGCACAATGGACGAGTATGAAGGCAGACTTCCCCGCCTAACTGCTCCGGAAGAAGGAACTCTTTGCGGACGTCTTCCCGGTGCTTTCCTTTGGGATTGGCGCAATCTATATGATGCGGAAGCAAATTTGATTGATCGTTCTTTATTCAAAAAACGCCTGAATGGTTTCCCTTTTATGCCGGAGCGACCTACTGTGATTTACGATTACAACGGAGCGCGTTCTTGTCTACTTGCGTTGATGCTACAAGAAGCAGGATATATCGATATCAGCACATACCAAGGTTCTTGGTTTGAATGGAGAAAATCCAGTCTACCGAAACAAGCGGTATCCGTATTCGGTCAAAAAACAGCTACAGCTGCTGCACCTCGCGTAGGTGGAGTTGATCGCAAGAAAGTATAAAAAAAGATTTACTAAATCACCAATGCCATAACGAATCAAAGGACTTCCCACGGAGGATGTCCATGGCATTGGTTCGCATTTCTCTCACCCTTCTTTTTCCCTTTCTAATCAGTTTTTACTGCTCTACCCGAACAATTCGACTTCCTTCCTCTCCACTTAGCATAACACCTATTAATTCTCAAATTTCATGGGAACAAACCGTCGATTCGATCAAAATTTTTCATAGCAAGTCCAAACAGGAATTTATCTCTCTGTCTCTGGATCGCCCGTTCATAAGGGCGGCCGAAGGAAATGCCGATGTCAAATACAGAATGGCATCGTTTCGTTTCAAAGACGATTTGGTTCGAATTTGCAACGACCAAATCATCGAACAAGTATTAGTTGAAAACGGAAAATTGGTCCTCAAGGGAAAAGTTTCCGGCAAAAATTGTGACAGCGGTTTTTCACTTAAATTTATTCCTCAATCCGAAAAAGAAGTCTCGTTTTCACTGGAACTTTCCGATATTCGCCTAAACAGAGTTTGGTTTTCTTACGATAGCAAGGAAACAGAATCCTTTTACGGTTTCGGAGAACAATTTTCCAATGACAACTTCAAAGGCAAAACTCCTTTTATGTTCACTGAAGAACAAGGTGTAGGAAGAGGAGATCAACCAATCACCACAGGTGCCAATCTTTTGGCGGGTGCAGGCGGAAACGAATACACTACTTACGCACCCATCCCCCATTATATCAGTTCCGAGAATCGTTCCTTATTTATAGAAAACAGCGGTTATTCGAAATTCGATCTGACGGATTCAAACTCGGTATCCATCGAACTTTGGGAAACCAATTTGCAAAACGGACTCAAAGGGACAATATGGATCGGCTCCCATCCCAAAGAATTGGTAGAAGCTTATACCAAAAAAACAGGTAGGTTCGCACCACTTCCCGATTGGGCATACGGAACTTGGCTCGGAGTGCAGGGCGGAGCGGAAAAAGTTACCGCAATTGTCGACCAAGCCAAAAAAGCGGGAAATCCTGTGACGGCGTTATGGATCCAAGATTGGTGCGGTAGACGTGTTACCAATTTCGGAGATCAATTGAAATGGAGATGGTATGCGGAAGAGACTCTTTATCCTGATTTCAAAAACTTCGTAAAAAGCATGAACGGGAAAAACATCCAAGTACTTGGTTATATCAACTCCTTCTTAGCAGACACAGATCCTAAAAAACCGGGAGGAGACGATTTTACAAATTCGCTTCTTACCGAAGCAAAAAACAAAGGTTATTTGGTCAAAAATTCGAAGGGAGAAGATTATCTCATTCAGACAGTTGGTTTTCCCGCTTATCTCATCGACTTAACCAATCCTTCCGCTGTGAAATGGACCAAAGATCTGATCAAAAAGAATATGATCGATGTAGGACTATCCGGTTGGATGGCGGATTTCGGAGAATGGTTGCCGTATGACGCAAAGCTGTTTTCAGGAGTGGATGCAAAAGTTTATCATAATAAATATCCTGTGGACTGGGCACGGATCAACAGAGAAGCGATCAAAGAAGCCGGCAAAGAAGGAAAAATCGTTTTCTTTACCAGAGCGGGATTCAGTTATTCCAATGCATACTCCACCTTATTCTGGGAAGGCGATCAATTGGTGAGTTGGGGAAAACACGACGGCCTTCCCTCTTCCATCTTGGGGCTTACTTCTTCGGGAATCAGCGGATTTGCTTTGAATCATAGCGATATCGGAGGATATACTACCATCTCCAACCCGATTGCCAATTACCATAGATCCAAAGAGCTGTTGCTTCGTTGGGCGGAAACTTCGGCGTTTACACCTGTATTCAGAACTCATGAAGGAAATCGTCCTTTAAAAAACTGGCAAGTATATCAATATACGAGCAAAGAAGGAGTCGCATCCCGATCGGATGAAGAAACGGTAACGAAGTTTGCGGAAATGGGAAAATTACACTATGCTCTGAAAGATTATTTCACTGAACTCGTGTTAGAGGCAAATAAAACCGGCTTACCGGTAGTTCGTCATTCTTATCTGGTGGAACCGAATGATACTGAGATACGTAAATTTCCGTATCAGTTTTTTGTGGGGGACGATTTGCTCTATTCCCCGATCACGAAACCCGGACAAACGGAAACGGAGGTTTATTTACCCAAAGGAGAATGGGAGCATATTTGGACGGGGAAAAAATTCCAAGGGAACTTTGTCTATCAAGTGGAAGTTCCGTTGGGCAAACCGGCCGCATTCATTCGATTAGGTGGAATGAAAGAGAAAACTCTCCGCGGCTTTATTTCCAAAATCGGAAAATAATATGAAATTCGCATTGATCGGAGACATCCACGGTTTTTGGAATGAGAAAGATGTGGAGTATTTCAATAACTCAGATTATGATTTTTTATTTTTTGCAGGAGATTTTGGAAAATTAGGTTCCTTCGGAAAAATCGGTTTCGATTTTTCCCTCCAAGGATTGCAAAAGAAAGCGTATCTGGTCCCCGGAAATTGGGATGGAACCAACGTATTAGGACTACTCGGAGAAGTAAAAAACCTCTCCTTTCTCAAGTGGTTGGGGAGTTTCGGTTATGCAAAACGAATGAGAGTTTTTTCCGAAAAAGTCCGGCCTCTTCCCATCATGGGTTATAGTACAGTCGTACTGTCCGAAGAAAAAAGTTTAACACTTGTTGTGGGGCGACCTCATGCAATGGGGGACGGGTTTAGTTTTGCAAAAAATCTATCTTCCGTGTACGGAGTTAGCAATTCGGAAGAATCCAAAATCAAATACAAGGCTTTGATCGATTCCGTCTCCCAAGAAAATCTGATCTTCCTATCACATAACGGATCTTATGGTCTTGGAGACAAACCCACTTCGATATACGGAGCCGATTTCAAAAAAGAAGGAGGGGATATCGGAGATGAAGACCTTCAATTTGCAATTCAGTATGCAAAACAAAAAGGTAAAAAAGTGCCTGCCGTTTTATCGGGGCATATGCACCATCATTCTCCCGTATCAAAAAGAGAAAGAGAATCGGTCGTATATACGGGCGGAACTACTTATATAAATGGAGCAAAAGTACCGCGCATTCGGAAAGGAAAACATTTTCATACAAAAATAGAGTGGAACGGCGGTTCTGTGACTGCCATACCTATTTGGGTATAAATTCTATCATTTGCTGCTGGTAAATACGAGAGTCGGTTTTTTCATGGTATTCAATATGAATTGGTTTTAGAACGACATAATGTTCTAAGTTTCATATATAGCGCTTATGGAAGAAATCACTACAAACGAATCCGACTCGGCCCATGAAAAACTTGATTACCAAGAGTTACTAAACCAATACAAAGAAGCGATCGACAAAAGTACGATCGTGTCTATGACCAATCTTTTGGGAAAAATCACCTATGCGAATGATGAGTTTTGCAGATTATCAAAATATACAAGAGAGGAACTCATCGGCAAACCTCATAATATCGTCCGCCATCCCGATATGCCGAAAGAGAGTTTCAAAGAAATGTGGGCTACCATCAAGGCAGGTCAGATTTGGAAAGGTATAATTGAAAATAAGGCGAAAGACGGAAGCAGATACATTGTCAATACTGCGATCATTCCGATCAAAAACCCGGACGGAACCAACAAAGAATACATCGGTATCAGAAGTGATATTTCGGAATTGGTATTTTCCCAAAACAAAGTAAAATCCTTACTCTCAGCTAGTTCCAAATTCGTACCGGATCAGTTTTTAAACGAATTAAAACACAACGACCTAACATCCATTCAACCGGGTGCCGCAGCCAATTTGAAGTTAACCGTATTATTTGCCGACATAAGAGGATTCACTTCTATCTCTGAAAAACTTTCCGCTGCGGAAATCTTCAAAGGACTCAACCAGTACATTTCCCAAATCGAGCCGGTGATCACCAAACATTCCGGTTTTATCGATAAATTCATAGGAGATGCTACCATGGCACTCTTCCATAGAGCGGAAGACGCGTTGAATGCCGGTTTGGAAATGTTGGAGGTATTGGAAGAATGGAATACATTTCTGGCCCAAGGAAACCGTTCCCCGATTCGAATAGGGATCGGAATTCATACGGGCCCTGTCATTTTAGGAACCGTTGGAACGGAATCCAGAATGAACACTACTGTCATCGGTGATACTGTGAATGTAGCGGCCCGTCTGGAGAAGCTCACCAAACAAGCGAAAACTCCTCTTTTGTTCACCGAATCAACCTATCGCGAAATCAATCCGGAAGGAAAGTCGGTTCAAAGAATCGGCAAATCTATGTTACGTGGTAGATCCCAATACACCACAGTTTATACCGCAAAACTTACTGTTTAATCCGTAAGCCCTGTCTCGATATTTATAGTCCCGCTCAAGATCTTATGCACGGGGCAGGCATTCGCCACTTGCAATAATCTTTCTCTTTGCGCCGGGGTCAAATCTCCGATCAATTTGATATTGCGAATGATTTTGGTTTGGTCGGGAGCTGTTTTTTCCAGATTGAGAGAAACTTCCACCGCATCCAAAGGCATTTCTTTTCGATCAGCATACATCCGTACGGTGATCGAAGTGCAGGAACCGAGTGCAGCGACCAGAATTTGTGTAGGAGCGGGACCTAAGTTCGTTCCACCGGCTTCAGCCGATTCATCGGCCGTCCATCGGTGGCTGCCGGTGTCAATGGAAGTTGCATACTTTGTTTTTTCCGTTCGAACGATGATATCTTTTGCGAATGAGTTGGCCATATCTTATTTCCCGAAGACGGATCACAGAAAACAAGAATTATTTTAAAGTTAGCTACTTAATCTTTGCACTTCCGACATCGCACGTTCCCGATTGGCAAGCATTGCTTTTTCCACGAGTTTTCTTTGGTTTTCAAATTCAGTTTCATTCATCTCTCGTGGAATATAAATGGGATCTCCGTAGGAAATAACAAAGGTGGTGAATGGTTTGGGAACTCTATGTCTATCCCAAGCCTTTTCCAGAATCCACTGCCTCGTACATTCATAATGAAAAGGAACAATGGGAGCTTGAGTGATTTGTGCCGCGGCGATTAACCCCGGTTGCACGATGAGTGCCGGGCCTCTGGGTCCGTCCGGAGTGAACGCGGCGGAAAGTCCTTTCTTGAGATGAACGATCACCGCTTTCAAAGCTTTGGATCCGCCTCTGGAAGAACTTCCCCGAATGCTGGTATTTCCGAATCTCAATACAACCTGGTTGATAAAATCACCGTCTTTGGATTCGGAAATAAGAACTCCTACGTTTTTGCCTCTATGCAGATAAGGGGAATATAATACATTTGTATGCCAAATGGATAGAATCAAAGGAGATTTTTTTGCAACTAACAAATCATAGGGTTCTTTTCCGATTTCTTTGAATCGGGAAGTAAATCCTATGCATCTTTGCAAAAAACAAACGATAAGAGGAAGTAACCAGACCAGGAATTTTCGTTTCATAGAATATTTTTTAAATTTTAAGAGTGAGTTTTTTTATTCTGCATTTTGAATCCTATAAATGCAAGCTTTTGAAATGGCGGTGCTGTCGATAAGATAAGCGCGGGAATCACGAATCCAGCGGTCATATACATCGGTTCCTTTTAACTTTCCGAGTGATCTCTCATACAATAGACTACAAAGATATCTTGCAGTGATGATCATTAGATTTTCCGCAACTTTTTCACGAACATCTTCTTCGGGTATATTTCGAAAACCCACCACAGCTTCTTCAAATATATTGGATTGCTCTTGTAAAAAAACCGATGGAGATTCGATTTCTTTTCTGATCCTATCTATATATTTTCTAAAATTTCCATCCGAAGTCATTCCCGAGGCAATGGCTCCCGAAGCAATTCTCACATGGATCTGGCTTGTTCCTTCGTAGATGGTATTGATCCTGGAATCCCTGAACATTCTCGCGACATCGTAATCTTCCGTATAACCTGCACCACCGTGAATTTGAATCGCAAGATATGCACATCGATGTGCTTCTTCGGAACAATGGTATTTTACAATCGGAGTGAGAATCGAAGCGAGATTCCCCCAGGTCTTGACTCTTTCGTCCTTTCGAATTTCTCTATCTTCTTTGTTTGATTTCTCCAATCGAATTTGGTGGTGCTGGTACATATCCACTACGTATGCAGTTTCAAATGTAAGAAGTCTCATCGCGTTCACTTCTCTTTGAATCTTATGAATCATTTCTGCGACTGCAGGGATTTCAGAAATCGGTTTCCCAAATTGAATTCTTTCATTCGCATATTTTTTGCATTCATAGAATCCACCGGCCCCGCCACCAGGTCCACCGGCGGCACTTCCCAACCGCATGAAATTTGTCATCCCGGTTGTATATTTTGTGAGACCGAGTCCTTCTTCTCCGAGAATTTCTCCGAAAGTATTTTCATAAACAATCTCGCAAGTAGGAGAAGCATGGATCCCCATCTTTGTTTCGATTCCTGCAACGGATATATCCGAACTTTTTACCAAAAACACGGAAAGACCGCGGGCTCCGTTTTGTTTTCCGGTTCGGGCAAGAGTGAGTAAGCTGGATGGATAAGGCCCAAGCCCGCATCCTTGTGAGATAAAACGTTTTGTTCCGTTGATACGATAAGTTCCATCTTCCATTTTTGTTGCGGTTGTGCGGACATTGTTCAGATCCGATCCGAAATCCGGTTCGGTAAGTGCCATTGCAAAAAGAGACTCACCTAATGCTGCTTTTGCGGCAAATCCTTCAATCTGTTCCTTTGTTCCGAATCGGGAGACGATCTGTGCAAGATTCAAAAGCGTAATAGTCATACAAAAGGAAACATCCCCTCTTGCCATGATCATTACAAAGAATGCACCTACCGTTGCCGGAAATCCCAGTCCACCGGCTTCTCTAGAAATGGAATAAGGCATAAGACCCGTATCCCGAAATTTTTCATATATTGAAATTGTTTCTTTGGGAAAAATCACGGTTCCATTTTCATAACGTAAATGATTTCGATCCATGGCTTGCGAAACCTGAGAAACTTCTTTTCCAAAAAATTCACCCAGAGATTCGAGACTCGATCTGTATAGTTCGATGGCTTCCTTTACATTGGAAGGTGCCATTTCAAATCGAGGATTGCCGGTTTGTTTATAAATCTCGTGGTCCGCAAAATCTTTTCCTTCCGTTGATTCTATAATGGAAGGCCAATCGATCAAATGTTCAAAGAATACTTTTAAGTCTTCATCATCGGAAAAATAATTATTCGAAATCATAATTATTTTTCCCCGCTATCTCTTACGGTTTCTTTTTGAAGATATCGCCTAGTTTTCCCAGATCTTCAGGTTTGATTTTGGTATCGGCAGCCTTTTTATTTTCTTCCTGTATCTCTTTATAAACTTCCGCTCTATGTACGGATACGTTCTTAGGAGCTTTTACCCCGATTTTTACCTGATCACCCTTGATGTCTACAATGACGATTTCGATATCGTCACCAATCATTATGGATTGATTGCTTCTCCTAGCAAGAACTAACACGCATTATACCTTTTCGGAAGCCGGCTCTTCCATTGACTCTACGATACTTTTCCGAATCGGATGATTTTCATCCCTGGAAATAAACTGTTTTCCTTTACCTGCATTCCCATTGATGATAACAGGACCTTGTAAATTGGCTGTCATTCCTCTCGGGTTATCATGAGGAATCGTAACAATTAGAAAAACAATTCCGTCTCTCCAATTGGAGAGGTCGATATCTTTCAGCTCTTCTTCCGAAATAACCGGTTTATAATCATTTAGAAAAAGTTCCGGCTGGATCATAATGAAGGCAAGACCGGATTCATTTGTCGATTGCAACCATTTGAATGGACTTTCCGCGTTCTCTTCGATTAACGCATATTCGGTGTATTGTTCGAATCCGAGAAGTCCGCCCGGAAATCTCAGGATTTGTTTTTGTTCCACTTGAATGGTTCCAAAAGGTTTTGTGTGAATTGTTACTGACATTTAAACTAAAATCCTAACGAAGAAAATCCATAAGAGAAGGTTTGATGATTCTGGAACCCACATTGAGTGCGTATCCGTGGATGGTTTCGAGCCATTTCATATTCATGATGGTCTCCGGAAAATCAATCCCTTCGTTTTTAGCAAGAAGTTCCGTCATGTACATTTTATCGTAAGATACACGATCTTCATGTTCTTCCATACGATTCATTCTGGCACCGACTGTTGCACGATGACGCAGGATATTTTCCAAGGCAAGATCCAGATCTCCCAGATCCCTTCCCCCGATTCTCTCCTGATCTTTTTGAATCAAATCGTTACGAAGTTGGATAAGTACATCGAATACGGAAAGCCCAGTTACCGTTGCCGACTTAGAATAGTTATTCGGTGGTTCGCTGGCGGATGGTTCGATGAGACCGATGTCTTTCAACACGGTTCCGCCTGCTACATCTTCCATCCAAATCTGATGAGGTGCTGTCGATGAAATGGAAATATTATCTTGAGCAAGTTTACTTGCCTTTACTTCCAAGGGAGAGTTATTGATCTTATCAATGATGTCATCAATCGTATCTCCTACGGAGATATGAACTTCCACTCCGTCGATTTTGAAAATTTGATCGGAAGTCGCCTGATAGGAAGAGTTGTCCACACGACTGGTAACACTTACGTTGGTTCCCCAAAATACTTTGTTGCCGGGAATCGTAACAGGAATGTATTCCCCTTTTTCGATCTCACGTAGTTGTTCTCCGATATCTCCCCGATATTCCACACCTACATATTGGTTTTTGAGTTCCAATCCCTGAAGGCCTTTGATCTTGGATTCAATCGGTTCGAAAGGAGGACGTTCCGTAACAAATCCGCCAAACAAAGGTTGGCCGGTGGCGTCTCTTGCATTGGCAAGATCAACAATGGCTCTCAAATGTTGGTCAATCTCCTTACCGATTGCCACTTCCAATTCGAAACCTTTGTCCCCTTGGTAGATACCATTTCCCGCCTGAACGGTAAGAACTCTGACTCTTTGGAAGATTTCTCCCATCTTGTCCAGAACTCCGTCTACCTGTTGCAATCTTTGGTATCCGTCTCCGATGTTTTCTTCGAATTGGGAAAGTTCGTTCAACCGGGAACGAAAAAACATCTGATTGGTTGCAGCACCCGGATCATCGGAAGGTTTACGGATTTTCAAACCTGTGCCCAATTGGTTTTGGGTTTCATCCATAGCCACCTGGTGACGATTCAAGTTTCGCACCAGAGAGTTATTTTGCATCATATTGGTGATACGTATCATACTATACACCTAACCTATTGATAATGGTGTCCAACATTTCATTGAGTGTGGAAATCATACGTGCGGATGCATTATATGATTGTTGGAACTGAACCATATTCGCCATCTCTTCGTCCAAATTCACACCCATCACTGATTGGCGCATATTTTCCAATTCTACCATCAACTCACTTTGAGTGGTATATTCCTGTTTTGCTTCGCGTGCCTCTGTTCCCAATTTGGAAATCAACGAGTTGTAAAAATCATCCGTGGTTTTCGAATAATCGAACATCACAGGTTTTTCCCGAAGGGCCGCCGCAATGAGAAGCGCATTCGTTCCGTCTTTGTGACCGTGAGGAGAATTGTAATCTCCCGTACCACCCACATCTTTACCTCTCGCCGCTGCAATGTTAGCCGGGTTGTTTTTCACATCCGCAGACATATGAAAAAAAGCGGAAGGATGAAACATGGGAGTGAGAGTCACATCTTGTGAATTTGCTTGGAATTTATTGATTTCGCCGAGTTTGCGATAATCAAAAGATCCTGCCGATCCGGTCGCGGAAAGAATCCCCGTCAAACCTACTAACAGTTCCCCCGAGTCTTCCAAGTGACGGATCATGAAATTTTCTTTTTTGTCATGAGCCTGAGTCGTCGATTTCAACGCCAATTGGTTGTCATGCGACATGTAAGCGACCACACCTGTTTCGGAGCGGTTGATTCTTTTGATGACTGCATTCAATGTATCGTCTTTGGAATAAGGAACCAGAACTTCCTCTTCCCCCAGAGCGGTCGCTTTCAAAAAACGCATGGTTCCGCTGATCCCGATCGGACGATCCGGGTCGATGGAAGTTCTACCGGTAACGCGGAAGATTGCTGTTTTGTCGTTCAGACCATCCCCGTCCGTGTCAATTTCTCCAAACGTATTCGTAGCAAGGCTCTTTTCTTCAAAGAAACTTAGGTTCGTTTTTCCGTTCAAACCGAATCCGTCTTTATGGATCTCGTTGATGACGTCCATCGCATTGATGGCAAGTGCGTCTACGGAATTGATCTTTTCTACAAGGATATTGTCTCTGATTTCGTAAAGTGCCTGAATACTTCCTTTGCGAAGCAACACTTCCTTACCGGTCTCAGACCATTTCATATCCAACAAACCGTCGTTCGCCGGATTACCTACAAGGTCGATTTTGTGGACCTTTTGCCCTTGCACGAGAATCTGTTGGCCGATGAAAACCATAAGCTCGTCTTCATCGCTTCTTCCGATAGTGATATCCACCATCCCTGCAAGTTCTTGCAAAAGTTCGTCTCTTCTATCTAGTAAATCGTTCGGATTGTCACCTAATGCTTGTGATTTCCCAATCTTTTCATTCAAAGATTTGATATTTTCAGCAACTGTATTGAGATGATGTACTTTCGATTCCACTTCCCGGTTGGCTTGTTCTCTGAGCTGGGATAGTTTGCGGAATACGTCTTCCATTCTGCTTCCCAGACCTTCCGCCTTTTCCTGAACGACAGCTCTATGGGCCGTCTCTTCCGGATAGCTGGAAAGGTCTTCCCAAGCGGACCAAAAATTGTCCATCAAAGCACGAAGTGTAGTGCCGGATGGTTCGTTGAAAACAGTTTCTACCTGGTAAAGATAATCGTTCTTTTTGCCCCAATAGTCTTTAGTAGAAGAAGATTCAACGATACGATCATCTATGAAATTGTCCCGAACCCTTTCGATCTCAGCAACTTTTACACCCTGCCCGATCTGTCCCGCCACCTCGGCACGATTGAGTGCCGGCTCGTAGATCGGGTCCATGCTATTCATCACTACTCTTTGTCTAGCATAATGTTTGTTATCTGCGTTGGATATGTTATGACCGGTAGTTTGGAGTGCTTGCTGGTGGGCAGACAATCCCCGTTTTCCGATTTCGATTCCTTGAAATGTGGATCCCATAGTTTAAACTCCTAGGCAGTCGCGTTCAAAATGACCGCGCTCTGTTGGCCCTGCCCTCGCCGAATCGGTTGTTTACTCGATGTATAAACTTTTTCCCTTTCGTGTTCATGAAGGGTATCGATTGTTTTTTGTAGGAAATCCTTACGGGTACGAAGCAATTTATCGTTCACTATAATCGCTTCTTTCAATTCTTGCACTACGCTCTTCAACTCTTGTGCAAAACCCTTCAGTTTATAATTGGAATCCCTATCCATTTGATTTAAAAAATTGGTTAATGTGATTTCTTTGTTTTCGAATTTTTCTTTTTCGTAAACTTCCTGGATCGTTTTCATACGAATTCGTTCCAATTCCGATGCCTCTACCATTACGTGGTAGCTCTCTTTGACACAAGATTCGAGAGCTCTGCCATCGGCGCTATGGATCGCCTGTCTTTTTTTGCCTTCCCAATCCAGAAGCCGTTTGTAACAGTCTATTTCATTAGTAAACAGACTTCTAAGCGATTCTACCCAATCCAACATGCGTTCCCTCAATTGAAGGATCGACGGAATTGAAAATGGGCTTAGGAAAATTTATAAAAATTTACTATTTCCGTCACTATGTCACAAAAATCGCCATGTACCAAGGTATGTATGATGGATCCGGATACGGATCTATGTGCGGGATGTTTTCGTACATTGGAGGAAATCGGGCTTTGGTCTCAGTATTCCGATGAAGAGAAGGCGATCGTTTGGGAGAAATTGGAAAAAAGGAAGGAGAATGCTGGAGGCTGATAAGAAAACCCTGGCGGGAAAGCCAGAGCTACAGTTATAGATAGAACCCGGATTATTTGGTTCCTTTGTCGATTTTGTTTCTATGGTCTTCGCATAAACGGTACAGTTGACCGGTTGATGCATTTTTTTTAGTAACTTTCTTTCCGCATACAATGCAGAGACCTTGCGTTCTTCTTCTTTTGTAAAGCAGTTGAACTCTCTCTGCTCCGGACAGATTGAATTTACTAATTTGTAGACGAACACCTTTAATCAAATAACTTCCGATGGATGACTCTTCGCCTTTTTTCAAGTCGGAGAAAATTTTCGATAGTTCGTCGGATTTGATTGATTTTGGTTTCATTGGCACCTCTAATTCACAAGCTTTTTTTCAGCGTCTTTCTGTGTTATATTTTAAAATATTAATGCATATTAGGTATGGCCCTCTAACGCGCAACATAATTTTTGATTCCGCTTAACTTTTATCAGATTACGAAAAAACAAGAAAATTCAATATGATGAACTCTGTTCAAATATTAGTTTAAATCCCGAAATAGTGTGCAAATTTTTATTGGCATATGTTTTATTTAGGGTATTCTATAGTTCTGTCAAAAGGATATAGATTATGAGCACCACAGATGTTAATACTAAAAAGTACAAAAACCTAACTGAGTTCTTTCCCTTCTATTTAACCGAACATAGCAATGCAGTGAATCGAGCCTTACATTTTATCGGATCGTCGCTTGCCCTTGGGTTTATCTTTGCCTTTATCTCTTCAGGCAATTGGATCGCTTTGGGTCTGGCGTTGTTTTCCGGATACCTATTTGCATGGATTGGCCATTTCTTTATCGAAAAAAACCGCCCGGCCACATTCAAATACCCTTTCCTTTCTTTTATTTCCGATTGGATGATGTATGGACGCATGTTAGTGGGCAAAATTCCGAAGTAATACCCAGAGGATATGAATCTGAAAGTTTACACTACTCCCATTTGTTTGTTTTTAACGTTTATTTATTTTTTAGGATGCACTCCTTCCGGCGCGAGTAAAGAAAAAATAATAACAATACATGCGAACAAACAAATAGGAGTGGAAGAAGCCACGGCACAACTGATCCCTCTTATTTTTGAATATGAGTTGAAAGAATGGAAAATTACTACCGATCCTGTGTCGAAAAATCAAATTCTTGAGATAAGTTATGGCGGTTCCTCCGCTTTGACATTTTCTTCTCAAAAAGAGTACAGAACTAACACAACTATGCTCCATGCTTTGTATTCCGCAAAAAGCCTATTTGCTTTTTCCCCCTACTCTATTTCCGATATTCGCTTAAGTCTTGTTAAACCTCTGTATGTAAAAGACGAAGCTCATCCGGATGTAGGAATACAGGAGTTCGAGATCTTCCGAACTTCCATGGATATGGCAAAGGCAAAAGAAGTTTTAAAAAAACATTCCCGGACAGATCCGTTCTCAACGGAAAAATCGGAAGAAAAAGACAGAAAAACCTTTTTAGAAGATTTGGTCCGAACTTGGAAACTGGAATTGGATGAATTGAATAAGATTACCGTGGAATGATCCACTTTTCCGAAGGAACGATCGCTTTTTGCAATCTATCCAGATAGGAGTTTTTGGGAATCTCATACGCACCCAACGTCCATGTAACATGATTTAGTTGCTGGGTATCAAAAAGACTGAATTCGCTTGTTTTCAGCTTTTCGAACAAATGATAAAGTGCGACTTTTCCCGCATCCGACTGAAAAGCAAACATGGACTCTCCGGCAAAAAACCTACCGATCGCCACTCCATACACTCCGCCGACCAGTTCATTTTTCTCATTCCACGCCTCTACACTGTGGGCCCAGCCCAAACGGTGCAATTGGCAGTATCCTTTATAAAATCCTCTGGTGATCCAGGTATTGTCCTTTTCCCGGTAAGCGCAACCCTGCATAACCGCTTCAAAGGCCTCGTTGAAACTGATCCGATAGATTCCTTGCCTGATCTTTCTCTGAACCGTCTTGGAAAAATGGGTGTTGTTTAAATCGAAGATCGCTCTCGGATCCAGGCAGTACCAACGAATCGGATCTTCCGACCAGGGAAAAATTCCATGGGTATACGCATATAACAACCGTTCAACGCTAAAATCTCCACCGACAGCGATCAGATCTTCTTTCGCTTCCCTCGGGTTTTTAAAGAACTGTTCAAAATTTCTTTGCGTCAATCTACGAGAATTTCCTTCGGATAATCATAAACAATTTTCACTTTCAGACTTTTTCCATTTTCATCATTGATATTGGAAATACCTTCATACTGAAGGATACGTTTTGTCTTGTAATCATATACAAGTAAAATGGGTTTAATCAGTCTCTTCAGAATAAAATTATCAATTTCCAATTTTACGTAAATCGCCTTTCTTCCGTTTCGATCCTCATCTTTGATTTTTTCTACTGCAAATAAATAATCATCCAATTGAACCGGAACCAGAAATCGAAAACTCATTCTCTCTCCTCGAGTTAGTTTATCCCAATACTCGCGGACAAAATGATCAAAGCCTCCGTCCATCACGGCAGGATAAGCAGGAAGGTATGTTTTTTCTTCCAAAGAATCTTCTTTTTTTCTTTTATAATAAAGACGAACCTGTTTGCCTTTTACATCTGCACCTTCCAGATATCCGTCTCTATAATCTTCCGTACTAAACGTAGGCACCAACGGATTTTGATCGTAGTGAATGTATTTTTTTGCGAAGGGATTTCCGGCGGCATCTTTGTATATAACTTCAGACCGTTGGTGTTTTCCGCCTGTAAAAAACTCCGAGTGATTGTCTGAGTAAACGTATTTGCCCGAATTCAAATCATAAGCTTTTCCAAAATATTGAAATGTGGGTTTTTCCGACCAAATAGGGAAAAACGATGGAAAAATTAAGAAAGATAGTATGATTTTACGAAACATATTGTTTAGACATGAAAAAATACAGACTGACCGACCAACGAACTGTTTTAGGGATACTTTCAAAATTAGCATCCACCACATTGACTGATCCGGCTTCCCAAAAAAAATACCAAGTAGTAAATCCGATCACTGTAAATGATATTTTAAAATCAGTTCATTTTACATTGGTCTCAGGCGAACCACTTACCGACAAACCGTCCTCTCTTGTATGTGTTTTGAAAGAAAACAGAGTGGAACTCAAAGTCAAATTGGCAAATCCCTATCTGGAAGATCTTTTCCAAGTGACAGAGGCTCTGATTGAACCTTTGGAACGTTCTTCCAAACGAGCGACGATCGATTCCATCACAGCCCATAAGATTCAGATGGCACCTACTGCCGACATAGGCACTATCATTTCTCTTTACGGAAAAACATCTCTGATCAATCAAATACTCAATCAATGGCAAATTCACTTGGAGCAGTCACTAACTAACTACGGTTACTTTATCAAAAGAGTAAACATAGGATTTTTTTATGCGGCGGACACTCCTTTGATGGAAGCGCTTGCCACATCCAAAGCACCTTATTATCTGAGAGACTCAAATCGCAAAATCTTCTATACGGAAAATGCATTTTTTTCCCCTAAAAAACTAAACGATCAGTATGTTAAATCCATTTTGGACAACCATCTGTTGAACAATATCAAATCGGCACTAATCGTTCCTTTTTTTTCTACAAGCAAAATACTGTTAGGTTATTTTGAAGTCTTAAGCAATTTACCGGATCTCGGAAATGCGGCACTGCAAGATGCCATCACAGGTCCCCAAGGTATTGGACCGCTTCTGGAGTTTCTGGATGCACGTGCGGAAGAATTCGTATTTCAAATGGAATTTGCCTATGCGAAAGATTGGGTTCAGATTGCGGATCAGGGTTTGATCCGGGACATCAGCCAAGACGGGGCAGGCATCGGAATCTACATCAAAGATAAAGAATCGATCGCAACAAAAACAGCAGGTTCTCCCGTTTCCTTTCAAATTGAAATCAATTCCCTTCCTTATACATTTTACGGAAGTTTAAGAAGTATCAAACTGGCAAATACCGAGTCCGAAAATCACAGCATAGGAGTTCAAATTTTTCAATGTGACAGACAGGAAGGTATGTCACTTTTGGCAAGTTACGCATCTACTCTGATTGACAAGGAGGTAACATGACACCGGAACAATACGAATCGATTTTACGAAGTCTGACGGATATCAAAACGGCACTCGGGGAAGAACGTTCCTCATATAAATTCATTCTCTATATGGTTCCCAATATCGGGATCATTTTCGGAACCACACTTTTGTTCTTTCTCTTCAAATGGTGGCATAACCAGAAAATGGCACTGATCCAAACAGGCCAATTCAAGCCCTGGTCCTTTGATCTAAGGGCCTATTCCTTTTTCCTGGGTCTTTTGTTGACATTCACGGGATTTGCACTATCATTTGTATTTATACTCGTCTTGGGAAGATCCATGGCGATGATGGGAGGGTTAATACCATTCGCAATTGGGTTAGGTCTATTGACCTTCTACAAACTAAGCAAATAACCGCCGCCCCGGAAAGGGCCTGCAACCAGGAAGATTGGGATTCCATCCAAGCAATCCTAGGCGGAAATGTTTCTCAGTTTGAACGTTTGATGAAACGTTACCAAGGTATGGTATTTTCACAAGCTTCGAAAGCTTTCTCTACGCAAGAGGAAGCGGAAGACTTCACTCAGGAAGTTTTTCTAAAAGCTTACGAAGCACTCAGTACGTTCCGGGGGGAAGCACAGTTTTCCACTTGGCTCTTTCAAATCGCCCGCAACGAAATCTCACGCCATTTTAAAAAGAAAAAACCGATCGTTCATACATTGGATGAATCCCACGAATCCCATCCGAGCACTGTGAGTCAGTCTTCCTTTGCGGAAGATTTGGCAAAAGAAGAAGAGGGAAATTTACTCAGACAGTTGATCTCCCGTTTGCCACTTGTTTACCAAAGACCCATCATATTGCATTATTTTGAAAATAGATCTTTGAAAGAAATCTCTCTGGATATGGACATCAAAATCAATACCATCAAAAGCCATATCTCACGGGGAAAGGACCTGATTCGGAAATGGTGGCAACATGAATAGACGTGCTCATGAAAATCCTGAAGTATTTTTTCTTTCTCCCGATCCTCTATTAAAGAACCAGCCAGGATCACCTAATCTTCGTTTCAGGGTGCTGTCCGAAATTTTACCTTTGAATTTTTTAATCTCAGGGATTTTGTTTTCATTTACTTTGTTTCTCATACCTTTGGGCACTTTGTACTTCGGCAAACAACTATTTGGTTCCGTTTATTCTTTGATGCCCATCCTGATCAGCTCCAGTTTGTTTTTTTGTTTTTACTGTTTGGTATTGGGATTTTTGATTATGAACACGCGAATTCCTTTCTTAAAAGAATGGAAAGAAAAACTTGGTTTTCATGAAGTCTGATTTCCGATTTAGTTCCTTAGTTTTAATCTTCCTTTTTTGTTCCTCCATTTCCCTTCTTGCGGAAGAAAAATCTTCGACCGCAGTTCTCCCCACAGCCAAAGAATTTTTGGAAATGGATCTGGAAAAAACCTTTCCGATTTTGGAAAAATTAAGCAAAGAAGAGACCAAAGAACTCATCACTCAAATCCGAAGCGAAGCTAAGGAAAAATACCCAAAGATCGATCATTTTTACTTTCTCATCTCTCACTTGGAAGAAATGCAAGCCATCGAGAAAGAACAAGCGCGTTTGAAAAACCTACTTTGGGTCTACGGCCTGGGACTTTTTCTATTTTTAGGTTTTTTAAGTTTTCTTTTGATTCGCCAAAGAAAAGCGATTCAAGACATAAACGAACTTTCCTAGTTCCCCGTTTTCTCTTTCTATAATTTGCAAGCATGTAACCGTTTTGTAATTAAATTGTAATGTTTTATCGTTATTGTAATCTTAATTCATGAAAATCTTGGTTGTTGATGACGAAGAAGACATAGCAGGACTGATTCAGTTCCATTTAGAGGAAGAAGGATTCCAGGTGGAAGTATGCCATAACGGGATGGAAGTTCTTCCCCGTTTGGAAAAAAATCTACCGGACGGGATCATTCTGGACTTGATGCTTCCCGGCATCGGTGGAATGGATCTTTGCAAACGGATCAAAGAAAAATACCCTCAGATCCCTATCATTATGGTAACTGCAAAAACCGGCGAAACCGATGTGGTTCTCGGTTTGGAACTTGGTGCCGACGATTATATCCGAAAACCATTTAACATTCGTGAGTTGATCGCAAGAGTCAGAACCGTAACCAGAAGACAGGCGGACGGTGCCGCAACGGAAAATGTAGGAACAGTTTCCACCGGAAAAATTCAAATCAATCCCACCGCGCATAAAGTATATGTAGATGGAAAAGAAATCGATCTTACCTTAATCGAATTTAAAATTTTACAACTTTTTGCTTCTAACACGGGAGTAGCTTTTTCACGGGACAAATTATTGGATCGGATTTGGGGAAAGGATGTATTTGTCACTGACAGAACTGTTGATGTAAATATCAAAAGACTCCGAGATAAATTGCTGAGTGAAAAAGAAAGACTGGAAACCATCCGTGGAGTCGGATATCGTTTCCGGGATGCGTAGTTTTTTCTCCACACTACTTCTACTCAACTGGGGCCTGCTTCTCGTTTTACTCTTATTAGCTGCGGGAGTGATCTTCGTTGAAGATCTGATTCGCCCCGAATTCCGACCTCTCATCTTTTTTCTCTACGTACTCATCGCTATCTTCGGAACATTTTATACTTCCATCACCATCGCACGCAAAGTGACCGATCCTCTTTCTCTTGTGGAAAGAAAAACCAAAGAGATCAACGCGGGAGACTTCGGTGTCGAACTTTCCTATCCGGAAATTCGCGAGCTAGCCAATCTCACCATCTCTATCAATGAAATGGCAAGACGATTGAAAAACCAATTTTTGGATCTTACCGTTGAAAAGGAAAAATTCAATTCACTTTTGCAAAACCTGAAAGAAGGGGTCTTTGCCATCGACGGAAATAGAAAATTTTTATTTTTAAACCGTAACATTCCTTCCTCCATCATTTCTGAAAATTCGCAATTCAAAGACATCCAAAACTCGGTGAAAAACAGGGAGCTATTGCAATTCATCGAAACCAAAATCAAAAAAGGTTTGGAAGGAAGATCCGAGTTCCAGGAAGGCAATCATTATTATAATGTTCGAATTTATCCCATCAAATCCAACGAAATCATTTATTTGTACATCGGGGTCATCTTAGACATTACGGAAGACAGACAAAACCAACTCATCAGAGAACAATTTTTTCAGAATGCATCCCATGAATTGAAAACTCCCATAACATCTATCAAAGGTTATGCGGAAACTCTCGAATACAGATTGAATCTTCCCGAAAATTCAAATGAAAAAAAATTCTTAGATGCTATCTTGAGAAATACAGACAGGATGGTTCGGATCGTAGAAGATATGTTAACGATTTCCCGTTTGGAAAACCACAAAACCATTTTGCAAAGCCAATCTTTTCCCATAGCGGATCTGATCCAAAGTGTAGCGGATTCGGTAGGTGTGATTTTTTCCAAAAAAAATCAAAACCTGGTTTTTGATGTGGCTCCTTCCCTTTTGGTTCACGCCGATATGGTCCTGATGGAACATGTACTAGTAAATTTAATTACAAATGCTTCCGCTTATTCTCCGGAAGGTTCCATTGTTATGGTAAAAGCGGAAGAGACTTTCGATCGGTATCGCATCCAAGTCATCGACCAAGGCATCGGAATTTCAACAGCGGATTCGGAACGGATCTTCGAAAGGTTCTTTCGGGTGGATATGAATCGTTCCAGAAAAGAAGGCGGAACAGGTCTCGGATTATCCATAGTAAAACACATTGCAAGGCTACATTCCGGGGAAGTATTCGTCTCCCCAAACCCGAAAGGAGGGTCTATTTTTACATTTGAGTTTCCCAAAAAATAAGGTCTAGTAAGAGTAAGATCTGTCAAGATCTTGGTACTTTTGGAAACTTTTATGCGATACCCACTTGGATTTTTTTCTTTCGGCCGAAACATCGGAATCAAAGACAATACTTTGGATTTTTCAGTCATCTATTCGGAGAATGTTTGTCAGGCGGCAGCCGTATTCACCAGAAATAATTATCCCGGCGCTCCCATCATCGTAGGACGCGATCATATTCAAGACGGACTCTTGCAAGCCATCGTCATCAATTCCAAAAACTCGAATGTAGCAACCGGAGAACAGGGAGTTCGGAATTCTTATCAAATCTGCGAAGAAGTTGCAAAATCACTTTCTATCAAAACGACGGATGTTCTACCTTCCTCCACCGGAGTGATCGGAGTTCCTCTTCCGATGGAAAAAATTCTATCCGCATGTAAAGACGCCAAACAATACTTAAAGCCCGGAAACTTGGAAGAAGTAGCGGAAGCCATTATGACTACCGATACCCGCAAAAAAATCGCCTATCGGGAAATCACAAAGGATAGGGAAACGGGCGTGATCTTCGGCATGGCCAAAGGTGCGGGAATGATCGAGCCGAATATGGCGACGATGTTATCTTATATCTTATCCGATTATTTGCCTGAGTCGGGCGATTTGAAAGGGCTTTTGCGGAAAGCGGTGGATCGTTCTTACAATTGTATCACCATCGATTCCGATACGTCCACAAGTGACACTGTGGTACTTATGTGTTCCGGTATTTTGGGAACATTGCCCGATGAAGTATTTTACAGACATTTGGAATCAATTGCGATCGAACTTTCCAAAAAGATCGCTCGTGACGGAGAAGGTGCCACTAAACTTTTGGAGCTCACCGTTAAAGGAGCGAGAGACGATAGCCAAGCTACGAAAATCGGAAAATCCATTCTCAATTCTCCCCTGATCAAAACTGCAATTTACGGAGGAGATCCGAACTGGGGAAGATTTGTCATGGCAGTCGGCAAAGTTTTCGACGAGCCGATTCCTTATGACAAACTTTTCATCTATTTGGGTGGGATTCCTGTGAAAGCTGCAGATACGATCACCAAACAAAAGATTGCCGAATATCTAAAAAAAGAAGAAGAGATCGTCATTACAGTCGAACTCGGTTCCGGAAATACCGAAAAAACTTTCTGGAGTTGTGATCTGACGGAAGGGTATATCAAAGAGAACGCATACTATACAACATGAACCTGCTTCGTTTCAAATTATTATTAAAGAACTTTTTACCTTCGAGTTATCAGCTCAAGGTATCTTTAACGACAATATTGATACGTACGACTTATATCGGCATAGTGTTTACGACATACTATTTCGTATTAAAACACATCCCGCGTAACATGGCTTATCATTTGGAACTGGCACTCGTGCTCGTCGCGGCAACATCCATTGTCGTCTTTTTGCCTTTGATGGAAAGATTTGCAAAAAAGCTAAGAACTCAATTTTTATCCGAGTATCTTACCGAAGATGCGGAATCATTCCGTCAAGCGATCAAACAATTCAACTACGATGCATTAGTCAAACACGTGTTTCCCGATATGGTGAAAATCACCGCAAGTCATTCGGGAACGATGGCACTTCTCTCTCCCAACGGAACTTTCGAATTTCATACTTATTTTCGAGGAAGACAAAAAAAATTAAGCCCCACGAAGGAAATCAGCGTAAAACTCAACTTTCAGGATTTTCTAAAAAGCAAAAAGAACGGGGCCTCCGTTACAGATGCCATTTATTTGCCGGAAATCAATAATGACTTTATGGAATTGCATGCGAATTATATTTATCCGTTTCTGTTCAGAGAAAAATTATTCGGCTTTTTAGCAGTTTCCAATATTCCCAATCCGGAAGCGGTTCATACACTTTCGCTTCTTGCGGGACAATCGGCACTGACCATTCATAATAATATTTTATCTTTTCATATTTCCGAAAACAAAAAGTATAGAAAGGAAGCGGAATATGCGGAAAGAGTTCAAAACCTACTGGAGACGGGAACCATTCCCGAACTGCCTGGTTGGATGATCAAAGCTTATCCTCGTAGTCATGGAAACTTGGTTGAATTTTTTCAAGTCGAAGACGGTTCCTGGTTCTTCGTTGTTTTAAACGCGGGAAGAACCTACCAACATATCGGAATCATATTGTCTTATATCTTAGGCGTAGTCTACACTCAATCCCAATTAAGAGTTCTGAAAGGATTTACGGATATCAAAACATTGATCCAAACCACCTTTCAGAAGTTAGACTGGAAAGACAGATACGAACTTATAATCGGGAAAATGGGTTATAGCGAATTGTATGTGATCCAGGAAGGTCTGCAGTTTCATATAACAAGAGAAAGTCATAATGAGGAAGTGGTGGCAAGTATCGGTTGGAAAAACATGATCAGCATGGAAAAAGGTCCGATCCTGATTCTGCATGCAGGCAAACCGATTCTCAAGTTTACGTTTCAAGACGGTGCATTCGGATGAGAGAATTTGCGATTACCATTTTTTCCTCGTTATTATTTTTTTTATTATTATTTTTTTCTTTTGTCGGGATTCAACAATCCACGCTCAGACTTCCTTTCTTTTATTATTCTTCGGGACTAATTGCCAATATAGGACCGCAGAGTCACGAACACTGGGGGAAAAAAGCGAATTTAGAAGATCTTACCCAATTCGAAAAAAAGGAATTTTTAAGAACGGATGAAAAATACCCGGTTCGCATCCTACAAGAAGACGGGGATTACAAAACATTTTATTTCGAACTGATTGAGTTCAACAAATTGGATATACTTTCCATTTTCTTTTTTGATTTGTTTTTGGCTTTTTTCAGCCTTATCACTTCCGTTTATTTCTATTATTCCACAAGGGACGGGTTGATCTTCGCTTTCTTTTTCAATCTGGGCGTCATTCTACTTTCCAATATATTTTTACTAGCTTACAACAATTCCGTATTTCTATTTTTCTTTTCATTGTACATCGGAGCGTTTTTACACTACCACCTAATCTATCGTTTGCGAGGGAAGGAAATCAATTCCAAATGGTTGTTACCTCAGATCCTGATTGCGTTTATCGTCGCAGTAGTCGCAAATCAGGAAACGCAAGATCTGGGACTCTTGGAAAAGATATCTACCATAGGACACGGACTAAATCTCGTTTTTGGAATCGTCAATTTGATTTTAATCATTTCCGATCTGATCAAAATCAAACCGCAGGATGAAGCACTATGGAAACGGATTTCACTTTTTATTTCCATCGCACTCTTTATAAGCGTACCCGTAAGTTTGATTTTTTTCAACGGTCATCCTTGGTTTTTTATTCATAGATCCTTTTTCTTTCTTACTTATATACTTTTTATCATTACTTTTTTTTACGGAACTTATCGTTATACTTTTGTTCCTTCCTTTGTTATCTTTACTCCAACCATCATCACTCTTTTGTTGGTTTCCATCTCAATCGGGTCGTATGTGGTTCTGATATTGATTTTGGATTATATTCTTCCTGTTCCCTATTTGAAAGAAAGATGGTTTTTCAATTTAATCTTTTTATTCATACTGACTTCTTATCTCATCCCAGTAAAACTCAAAGCCAAACAATGGATTGATTATTGGTTTTTTGAAAAAAATAAAGTTTTAAGGGAAGGAATCGATTCGATTACAAATCTGATTTCCTCCCCTATGTCCATGAGAAAGACGATTTTATCCATCAATCGAACCGTGATGGATACTTTGAATGTGAACAATATCATCATCCTGATTCCTGGGGATCAATTTGCAAGAACGGATCTTCGCAATGTAAACTTCATTCGAATCCCTTCTCAATCCGAAATATGGAATTATTTTTTAAACAACGATCGTGTAACAGTGACTTCTCATTTGGAATACGGAATCGGTCTCCGGGAAACTCTATATAATTTTTTAAAAGGAATGGGAACACAACTTGCCTTTCCCGTTTACGATTTGTCTGCGAGTAAAAAGTCAGTCAGAGCGATGATTTTATTGGGCGAAAAATCGGATAAAAGATATTTCTCCATAGGTGAATTGAAATTTATCAACGAGATCGTTAAGATCACTTCCATGCTTTTGGAAAATTACAGCTTACTGGAAGCTGAAATTCAAAAAAGAAAAATCGTCCGGGACATTCAAACTGCATCCATCGTAGACAATACATTACGTTTGATTTTACCAAGCGATATCAAATGGATCGAATTCGGATTTTTTTCAAAACCTGCCGTAGGAATTTCCGGAGACTATCTGGACCTCATTCCTGTATCTTCCAGTAAAATGATCATTCTGTTAGGTGATGTTGCCGGGCACGGACTGGGGACCGGATTTTTAGTGAGTGCCATCAAAGGAATCGTGAGAGAACAACTTCGCAACGGAACATCTCTGGAAGGATTGTTTCGGGAAATCAATTCCTTCTTTCGTGCGCGTTACAAAGGAAATGAGTTTATGACTTTGCTCGGCGGCGTTTTGGATTCCAAAGAAAAAACATTCAAATTTATCAATGCGGGACATTTGGCGCTTTTGGAAATGGATTCCAACGGATCGGTGATTGCCCATTCGAAAACGCAAAGAGTACTCGGTATTCTGGAAACGGATTACCAAGCACAAGAATTGAAATTGAAGCCGGATACTAAGTTATTTCTATTTTCCGACGGAATCACGGAAACTTTCGGTGAAAAGGATGAACTCTTCGGCGAAGAAGGATTGATCGAATTTTTGCACTTCAATGACCATAAAACCGTCAAAGAACTGCCTCCTTTGCTGGAATCCAAAATCAATCAATTCCGAGGATCGAAAGAACAAGCGGACGATCTTACATTTATTGCTCTCACCTTTGCCAAAGACTAGCCGATAATTAAATTGGCTATGTCTGACAAACCAGTCAAATTCGCAATCTTCCTCTCTTTGATCTTAAGCTTGGTCGCTTTCTGGGACCACCACTTAACATCCTACCTGAAGGAATTCGTAGTTCTTATACATGAAATATGCCATGCCAGTGCTGCGCTTTTTACCGGAGGAATGGTAAAAGGTATCGCCTTACACGGAAATGAAGGTGGGGAAACCATCGCCACACCTGCTTCTTTTCGAGGTTCTTTCATTTTAGTGGTTTCCGCAGGTTATATCGGTTCTTCCCTTGTAGGCGGATTACTTTTAAAACTCGGATTTTCGGGAAGAAATGCAAGACAAACCTTGATCTTATTCGGTTTGTTTTTAATCTCTGTTAGTTTATTGTATTCGAAATTAGGCGAACTGGCCTATTTCACCGGAATTTTCTGGGGTGTAGGCATACTTGTAATAGGTATGTTAGGCGAATCTATATCAATACTCACTTTGGTTTTTTTAGGGACGAGCATTTCTCTCTATTCGATTTATGATTTATCCGACTTTGCGGACAGACTCCATGAAACGGACGCAGGGATCCTTGCCTTTTGGATGTCGGGGTTAACTCCGGAAGATCTGAACCATGAAGAAATTCCGGCAGCAGTCTTGTTCTTAGGTTACCTCATTGCTACACTATGGTCGCTTCTCAGCATCGGGATCATTTACTTTTTCCTAAAAGGTTCCCTGGGAGAATACCATCCTGAGGAAGCCCACGCGGAACAGAATCCTCTGGACCGGTTTGAAAAATTCCCAGGAGACCTAAGTCCGGAAGCAAAGCTTTGGCTGGAAAAGAGAGGGGTCGATCCGGAAAGCGGAGTCGTAGTTCCGCCTGAATTTTTAGCAGATTTCCCACCAAATGACCAAAGGACTTGATTTCGAAGGCAATTTTTAATTTGCCGAAGAGGCAAGCCTCCCAAATATAGAATCTCAATGGCAAAACGTATCTTAATCACGGGTGGCGCGGGCTTTATCGGGTCTCACCTCTGTGAACGACTCCTTGCGGAAGGAAATCATGTAATTTCCCTGGATAATTTCCACACAGGTAGAAAGGAAAACATCCAACACCTACTCGCAAATCCCAAATTCGAACTTATCCGCCACGATATAACCGATCCCATCAAATTGGAAGTGGATCAGATTTATAATATGGCATGTCCTGCTTCCCCGGTTCACTACCAACACAATGCGATCAAAACCATCAAGACCAATGTCTTGGGTATGACCAATATGTTGGGTCTTGCGAAAAGAGTGCGCGGCCGCATTTTGCAAGCATCTACTAGCGAAGTTTACGGCAATCCTTTGGAACACCCGCAAACGGAAAGTTATTGGGGAAATGTAAATCCTATCGGAATCCGCAGTTGTTATGATGAAGGCAAAAGGGTCGCAGAAACTCTTTGTTTCGACTACCACCGCCAACACAAAACAGACATTAGGGTGATCCGTATTTTCAATACTTACGGGCCGAGAATGATTCCCGATGACGGCAGAGTGGTCAGCAACTTTATCGTTCAAGCCATTCGCGGAGAAGACATTACCATTTACGGTGACGGCAGTCAAACACGATCCTTTTGTTATGTGGACGATCTTGTAAACGGAATCATTAAAATGATGAATACCGAGAATTTCATCGGTCCGGTCAATCTTGGAAACGATGGTGAGTTTACCGTCAAAGAACTTGCCGAACTTGTCATCAAAGAAGTAGGTTCCAAATCAAAGATCATCTACCTACCTCTCCCTCAAGACGATCCTGCGAGAAGAAAACCGAACCTTTCTCTCGCCAAAGAAAAGTTAAATTATGCCCCTACCGTTCCGTTGCTTGACGGAGTTAGAAAGACAATAGAATATTTTAAGAAGAGTTTAAATACATGAAAATCGGTGCCTTACAAGAACCTTCCTTTGAAAACAGAGTTTCCATTACCCCGGATGTCATTGACGCCTTACAGAAATTAGGTTTCACAGTCCAAGTCGAATCCAAAGCCGGAGAAAAAGCGTATTATTCGGATGCGGATTACGAAAAAGCAGGGGCTAAAATTCTTTCCAGAAATGAAATTTTGAAAGATTCCGATTTGGTCATTTCGATTCATCCGATTGATCCGGATTCCGCAAAACAAATCCCTAAAGATAAAATTTATATCGGCACCTTGTCTCCGTTAGCTTTTCCTCAAAAAACGAAAGAGCTGGCAAGTTTCGGAGCCAAAATTTTCTCTATGGACACCATTCCGAGAATCACTCGCGCACAATCCATGGATGTTCTCAGTTCGCAAGCAACCGTTTCCGGTTACAAGGCAGTACTTCTTGCAGCAGCAAATTACAGCCGATTTTTTCCAATGCTTACCACTGCCGCAGGGACAATCACTCCTGCTCGTGTTTTGATTTTGGGTGCAGGAGTTGCGGGATTGCAAGCGATCGCAACATCCCGTCGTTTGGGAGCGGTAGTGGACGTATTCGATACTCGCCCCGAAGTGAAAGAGCAGTGTATGTCTCTCGGTGCAAAGTTTGTGGAAGTCGAAGGCGCAGCAGATGCTTCAAAGAGCGGTGGTTATGCGGTCGAACAAACGGAAGATTATAAAAACAAACAAAAAGAAGCGATCGCAAAGTTTGCGGAAAAAGCCGATATCATCATCACTACGGCACTCATTCCCGGGAAAAAAGCTCCTGTCCTCATTACAAAAGAAATGGTGAATTCCATGAGAAAGGGTTCCGTCATCGTTGATTTGGCAGCGATCAACGGTGGTAACTGCGAATATACTGAAAATGATAAAACAGTAATTCAAAACGGAGTTAAGATCATCGGAGATTCCAATCTTCCCAGCTCCCAACCGATGGATGCGAGCAAAATGTATGCAAAGAACATTGTGAATTTCCTAAAGATCTTCGTGAACAAAGAAAAACAATTCTCAATCAACAAAGAAGACGAAATCATCGATGCTTGCCTCATAGCGGAATCGGGAAACATCCGACACAAAGGGATACTTTCTCTTTTAGGTTAGGCGTTCGATGTTTCTCGCTCTTTTTCGCGGAACATCCTGTTCCGACGAAAAAACTTCGGCCATCCTGGCCTTCGTCACCGCGAGAATTGTTTTCCTTGTTTAAGAGTGAGTCACTTTACTTGATTTCCGCTACGATCACTGGCGCGGGGAATGTGTCTTTAAGCGAGGGGTGGGTCATATAATTAAGTATACCATCCCCGCCCTATCGAGATTGGGTGGGGTTAACCACCCGCCACCCAATGCATTCCATTTACCACATCACCTTCCCTTTGTAAAGCGAAGCGCTTCGTTATAAAAATTTTCTTAAAATAAGTTCGCCTTTTTGCCCTTGATCGTCCAAACGAATACCGGTCCCAATGATTATTTTAGATAATTTCCCCCGACCAGGGATACGGAGGGCCTTGGTCGCATAAGGCGACCGAGCGGGAATCCGCGAGCCCGTAGTAGCCCGGTCCCGAATCCGAAGGATTCGGGAGGTCGCCTAACTTCAATTATCAACTTAATCTATGTTATTCGCAAAAGGACGGGAATGATTTCCATAGCAAGTGCGATCCCTACATGGATGAGTACGCCGCCTCGGATCTTCCCCGTATAATAGGAATAAATCCCCAACGTAAATCCTCCGATGGAAGAACTAATCGTTTCCAAAATCGGTTTTTCAAAATGAATTGCTACATAGAGAACGGTCATCAGCAGTACGGCATTTTTTCCGAAAAATGGATGTAGGATTCGGATTACAAAACCCCGGAAAAACCATTCTGTCGCAACAAATGCAAGGGAATAAAAAACTTCGAATATAAGTATGATCGGTAAAGATGTTTGAAATCCGATCATTGGCTGGTCTCTAGGCGCTCTGGGATAATAATTTTGAAAGTCTTCTCCTAAAGCGGCAAAAAATACAACGATCACCATAGGTCCGAGCAGTAGCAAATAAGAAGTGATGGGAATCTCCGCCTTCGTTTCCAAAGGGCCCGATTCTCTCGGATCCTTTTTCAGGAAACGCAGAATCGCATAACAAATTAATGGTGGTATCCCGTAAAAAATCCAAATCTTGAGTTGTATCGCAAATTTATATGCTGCGTATCGATTTTCCACGGCCACGGTGTCTCTGATCAATATCGCTATGATCCTTACATTTTCGCTGATTACAAGTGCTGTGATGATGCAGAAAAAAATCGTCCAAAAGCGAGGTGACCTGAAAATCCAAAAACTTTTATTTCGGAACGAATGAAGAAGAATTAACGAAAAAAAAGGAATCGAATAATTTAAAGTAACACCTAGTATCGGATAGGTATTTCCGATATCGAAAGTATATTCGGTAGTTATCGATAAGGCTATAATGCAATAGGTAAATAGAATAAAAAGATAATCGGGATTTTCCTTTTTATAAATACGAAAAGGTTCTAGTAGAGTCGAAAGTTTATCTTTCATCTATACATCTACTTTCGGTTGAGTTCTCCATCTGCGATGCACCCAGAAATACTGTTCCGGGAAAAGTTTCACCTCTCCTTCCAAAGTATGAGTCCAAAGTTCGGTATAATAACGAAGGACTTCGTCTTTAGTAGGAAATTTCTTTTTGTCCACAAAACCAAGATCTTTTACCCGAACGATGACTTTTCCGTCTTCACCGGATAACACTGAATAGTATAACATTTTCGCGCCTGTGAGATAGGCCATAAGGGCTGGACCCACGAAAGTAGAAGCCTGTCGGTTCATAAAAGGCACGAAGATACCTGCGCTACCCGCATTCTGATCAGACCCGAATCCCACCCAATATCCTTGTTTCAACATCTTGATAACTTGCGTGGACTCTTCAACAGGAACCAAAACGATTCCGTTTTTAGATCGCATCTTACGAAGTAGCCAATCCACAAAAGGGTTACGGATTTTTTTATAAATCCCTCCGCCTTTCATTCGAATTCCCAAAAACTGAACCAAAACCTCCCAAGTACCCAGATGGCCTGAAATCAGAACAACACCTACTCCTTGTTTTTTGGTTTCTTCTTCGATCCTTAAACTTTCCTCATCCAAAACCAGATATTTATTCAACCATTCCTTCGTCATACGGGGAGCCCAAAGTGTATGAGCCAATAGATGTCCTAAATGTCTGAAATGTTTTTTGACTAAAATTTGAATCTCTTCCTCCGACTTTTCAGGGAAGGCGAATTTTATATTTTCTGCGGCGATCTTTCTGTGTTTTTTTGCCAAAGGAAAAATCAGTTTTGTGAGAAAAACACCGTAAGACAAACAAGTCTTGTAAGGCAGAATTTTAAACGGAAAATAAAAAATATAAACAAGACAGAATGACAATAGATGAGTGATTTTTTTCATCTCTTCCCTCCCTTTTTATAGAAGATTCAATCGTAAAAATACTAACGCGCCGACACCGAGTAGTCCAATCAAAAAACCGATGATCCAACCACCAATGATATCGCTTAAAAAATGATGAAGTGTCAACAACCTTCCTACGCCTGCAAATACGCTGAAAAAATAAAACCAGGCCGTTTCTCCGAAGCCGAACACAAGAATGGTTGCGACTACCGCAGAATTGGCGCTATGTGCCGAAGGGAAAGAATGTTTCATATCGGGATTGGAATCTTTTTTTCCCATTACACTGACCAAAGGCCGTTTGCGGGAAAAATATTTTTTTAAAGATAAAACCAAACGATCGGTTCCGTAAGTGAAAATCAGAACAACCGGAAGAGAAACGTAGACAGGCTTGTACAAATCACTGATAAACATCAGTGGCAAAAGGATAAGTGCAAACATCTCTCCTTTATTGATTCTGGACAATATCCAACCCAACCTTTGGCTGTGCAGATGGGTTTGTATCCAGATAGAAAACTTTTGATCGATAACGGATATAAAATTCATTAGGACAGTTCAGTTCGAACTTTTTGTAAAGCATCGTCCCATTTCAATTCTTCCTGGGACCGATGAACCATATCCTTTAAAGTTACTGTTTGATTTTTGATTTCTTCTTCCCCGAGAATCAGAATCCATCTATATCCTTTCTTCTCGGCATAGGAAAGTTGTTTTCCCATCTTTTGAGTTTGCAAAGAAAGATCCACGGCAACATTTGCAGCTCTGAATCGTTTTGCCAAACTCTGCACGGAAGAAAAAGAAGCATCATCCAAGAGAGGAATGTAAACCGTATTCGCATTGGATAAATTCGGCAATAATCCGTGTGTTTCCAAAAAGTTTTGCAAAGTGACATCACCGAGTCCGAAGCCGATTCCGGAAAGTTCCTCATTGGAAAAAAGTCCGATCAGGTTGTCATAACGGCCACCACCGTATAATGAACGTTTGTTTTTCGGACTTGTATCGAAAATTTCAAATATAAATCCGGTATAATAATCAAACCCTCGTACTACGGAAGGATCGAAATCGACTATGTCCGCAAGGCCAAGATCCTTCAGTCCTGAGAAAAGATCGTTTATCTTTTGAATTGTTTCTGCAGTCAGACCGAGAATCGTATGAATATTTTCCACAGTTGCCGCAAGGAACTGGTCAATCTTCGATACGGCCGTGGGATCTTCAGGGATCGTTTTCGAAACAAGTGCAACATATTCATCCTGGGTGATTTTATTTTTTTTGTCCAGGATCTTGGAAACTTCGTGCGCTTGCTCCGGTTTCAATTTCAAGCCTGATTTGAAAAATTCATCCAGAAGAGAACGATGGGATACTTTCACTCGAAAAGAATTTCTAGGAGCACCGAAAGCAAATAGAATGTCACAAGCCAAAGAAAAAATTTCCAACTCTGCCCGGAAATGATTCACTCCGAACATATCCACGTTGAGTTGCCAATGTTCCCGCAAACGTCCGTGGCCCGGCTGTTCGTATCTCCAAAGATTGGGAATGGAAAACCAACGAATCGGCCTTGGTAAATCCCTGAGTTTGCTTGCCACCATACGAGCAACAGTCGGAGTCATCTCGGGTCGTATGGCAACTTCACGACCGCCCTTATCTATAAAGTTATAAATTTGTTTGCCTACGATTTCTTCCCCGGTTTTTGCCCGATATAAATCCAAAGACTCGATCATCGGACCGTCGTATTCTTCATATCCGTAGGAAATAGCGACCTGTTTCATCACTGAAAACAGATAGTTGCGTAATCTCATATCTTCGGGAAAAAAATCCCGAGTGCCTTTGTAATTCGCAGTGGTTAATTTTTGTTCTTTCAAATCAGGACTTTGCCTTTTAATATAATGTTTGTTTAGCGAAAAAACTCGATTAAGCTCTCGTAGATTTCCTTACCGCGTTTATCGCCACCGCTCAATCCGATGATACGAGTGCCTACAACATAGAAATCATGAATCTCTTCCATATGTCGAAGTTCCATTGCCATACGAATGGGTGCCTGCATCTTAAAATTGATATCAATCGTCATCGAAGGTTTGATCATCAGGGATTTTATAATCTCCGGATCTCTCACTTCGATAGCAACTCCGCCCTTGGATACATTCAAAACATTCTGTTTTAAATCCAATATATGCGTGTTTGAATCCATGATTCTCTCTTGGAAGGTGATTTCAACTTCTTTAAATAATTCGAAAACCGCAATGGGAACAGGAGACTTTTCATATTCCAAACTAAGATATGCAAAAAAATGCAAATCGTTCATTTTGATAAAGATAGGGTAATACAGAAATGAACTCATTTTTTTTCTTTTGTATTCCGCTATCTTATCATCCAATAGAAAATCTTCTTCAAAAGTCTCTTTCGGATCATAAACATCCGGAAGCGGTGCCGATTCCATGACTTGCGTATTGATCAAATAAAGCGGTTTTTTGTACAATTGCATCAATTCCACTTCATCATTCATTTCGGAAGAAGAGATGAAAACTACCTTGGATTGAGGATAATCTTTTAAGAGATTTCTATGGATATCAGTAAGAATCACCTGAGAACTAACGCCCGTTAATTTAGAAAAATCTATATCCGTTTTTGCGACGAGAAAATTGGAAGCCAAAACACTTCCATATACTTTTTCATTTCTGGGATCTTGGCGAACGGCAAAGGACTGTCTTTTTTCAATCAACTTACCCAGTAGCAGATTGTCTTTTTTGCTTAGGATCTGGTAATCCACTTCCACCTGAAAAGAAGGAGTTGTATAAACAGTGAAACGTTCGGTCGGAAAATCAGGGATCGCTTCCATTTCAAAAATATGCGAACCGTCGGGGCGTTCTCCCTTAAAGCGCAGTTTGATTTGAGTATCATAACCTTTCAGGTAGAGCCCTTCCGCATTCATCATCTGTTTGTAGAGATCTTGAATGTTAAGGGACTCTTCCATGGGAGCCCACTCCCTATCGGTCTTGTAATGTGTCTTTGGGATACTAATCATATCAGTCTATTTTTTTGAAATTTACCCGCCGGTTTCTAGCACGGCCTTCTTCTGTCTCATTATCAGAAATAGGTTGCGAATAATAATATGCTTGTATCTTCATTTTCTCTTTGGCTACGCCTTTGTCACGAAGATATTGATAAACCGAATTTGCCCGGTCTTCACTCAAAGTGATATTATATTCCCGTTTGCCCACATTATCCGTATGTCCGCCGATTTCCACTTTTTCATTTTTATGGTGAATCAAATAATCCGCAAACAAATCCAATCTTTTTTTATCTTCAGCACGCAATGATCTTTCGTTAAATGGAAAATAGATAACCGTATTGTACAGTTCGTCAAAATCACTTAGATTTCTAAGATACAATACAGTCTCTTTCCCCACCATATCTTTGATCGCCGTATCCGGGTATAGGAAAGTCTCTTCTTTATAACCTTTTGCTTTTGCTAAAATTTCAAAAGCGTAAGTAGGTTCTTTTTCCAAATGGAAAGTATTGTCTTTGGAAACAATCACCTTACCTTTCCTTGTCAAATCATCAAAATAAATAATTTCCGCATTCGGAATCACCAGATCGGTTTTTCTATCTTTTACGATAAAACGGATTCCTTGGATGGTTTTATTCGGACGATCATCTTTTATAGGACGAATCGGTTGTAAAACAATTCGAGAGTATTGTTCTTTATTTTTTCCCACATTCCCACGTAGATCGATCAGTAATTCTTGCGGATGAAATCCGGGCGAGGAAACTTCTACCCGATACAGTTTGCCTGTTTTTAAAATCGTTCTGAAATTTTCCAAATCTTCACTGCTCAAATCTCCTCCGATCCGTTTGGAGGTAATGATTTGAATCGGTTTGGTTTCATCGTAAATTTTTAAAGTGGCGTCTAAGCCGATCATGATTGCTTCCGATCCGTCCAGAACCAAACCGCGAAACAAAAATTCATAAGACCTTCTCAAATCTTCCGGTACTTGCGTACGGTAAATATCGAATTGGCCTTCTCCTCCCGGACGATTGGAAGAAAAATAAAACCAAAGATCATCGTGTGTTACGGAAATCCCTTCATTATCACTTTCTTCCCATAAACTGTAAGTGGAATAATCCGCAGGAGTATCAAAAGGAAAACCGGTAGAATCCGCGCTTAAACCTTGTTTGGTGTTAAAAGGAGAGCCGAGGATCTCCGGTTTTTGAAACACAGCCGTTTCCGGATTCATTTCCGAAAAATAGAAACTGAATTTTTTATTTTTATCTTCTCTATTGGAACTGAAATAAATCCGGTTTCCATCCCAATGATACGAGGGACTGATTTCATCTTCCTTGGAATTGATAACTTCACCCAAAGCGATCGGTTTTTGCCAAATTCCATCTCTGCAAAACAAACTAGGTTTGTCCAAGTTAGGTTGTTTTGTTTCAGGGACAGTCAAAGGATTTCTTTTGGAAATCCAAAGATCATAACCTCCCCTACCTCCCGGGCGGTTGGAGGAAAAAACCATAGAACATCCATCAGGTGACAGAGCGGGCATTTTATCTTCGAAATTGGAGTTGACTTCGTTTAAGGCAACGGGAGCCGACCAAAGCCCTGTTCTATGATTGATTTTCGTATAATAGATATTTAATCCGTCGTATCCTTCCATATTTTTTTTAGAGTCGTTTACATCTTTGTTTCTTACGGAAGTAAAGTACAATTCGTACGGTTTTTCGTCTTCATCAAATAGAATCGAAAACATCCCTTCAAAATTCGGAGTATTCAATTCGCGAAAATTTTTAGGAGCATCCCATTCCGGATATTTCATACGATCCGGAAAACTTTTGTTTTCAGAAATCCAAATGTCCATACCGCCTTCCCCCCCGGGACGATTGGACTGGAACACCAAATATCTTCCCGAAGGGGAAACAATCGGATTGTATTCCACATTTTGGGTATTCAGAGGCTGATTAAAGCGAACATCTTTCACTTTCGGGAGAGGTTGGGCCCAGAGAGCGAGACCAAAAAGGGGTAATAGAGAAAAATATCGTTTCATTTGGCTCTTCCTTCATTCTATCGGTTTAAGGGAAATTTCTGCCAAGGTAAAAAAGAAGGATTTGTCGCTTCCGCCTTAGTCTTTGAAATGAATTCAATGAGCCAAATCTTCGGAATTCTCAATATGACGACAGATTCCTTTTCGGATGGGGGCTTGTTTTTGGACCCGAAATCCGCAAAAGAGCAGGGGCAAAAATTGCGAAATGACGGAGCCGATTATCTGGATATTTCCGGCCAATCTTCCAATGTGAAATCCGCACTCGTCTCCGAAGAATTGGAATGGGAAAGAATCGAACCTACTCTACGCCATTTTATCTCCTTGGGAATTCCTACGAGTGTGGATAGTTTCCGCCCGAACGTCCAGGCCAAAGCATTGGAAGCGGGCACCCAAGTACTGAATGACATCACTGGATTTACCCACCCGGATGCAAGATCCTTATTCAAAGATCCATTTCTCTCCCAAAGCCAAGCCAAGTTGATCGTGATGCATTCGCATACGCTCGGTATTGCGAAGGAAAAATCCGAACTCACACCAGAAAATGTGGTACCTACCATCTTGAATTTCTTTCGGGATCGAAAATCCGAACTCACTTCCTGGGGAATTGCGGAAGAGCGGATTTATTTTGATCCGGGAATGGGCTTTTTTCTGGGAGAGGATCCAGAACTGTCCTTCACAGTGTTACGCAACATCGACCGGATTTTATCCGAATTTCCCCGATTGATGTTGGGCGTTTCCAGAAAATCCTTTTTGGGAAACGTATTAGGCGGTTTACCTCCGAAGGAACGGGAAATGCCTACTTTTGCTACCGAGATCTATTTGCTCCAAAAGAAAGTCCCCATGATCCGAACTCATGATGTTTTGAAACTGACTCAGGCAAAAAAAATTTTAAGCTTGTTAGGAAAATAAACCTAGAGATTATTTAAGGAAAAAACTATTCTCTTCCCGTTCGGATTGCTTTTCTAGTTTCCCGTCCGGAAGGATCCAAAGTAGGAAAAAAAACGGATTCTGGCACCGCGTAACCTTCCGCTACCGCTTTACGATAATAAGGAAGAAGAGGATTCCAATTGGGTTTGTCTTTGGATAGAAGAAGCAAATCCCGCCAAACTTCCAAAAACGAGATTTGCGATTTTTCTTTGTCGGAAGCATTTTCAACCCATTTGAGTCCTTCCGCATAACGACCCAGTTCAAAATTGGCTTTTAGTAGAAAGTAATGAAATTCCCTGTTTTTTTTAGCAGCTACCGCCAATGACTTTCCGTAATCCAAAACGGAATGCCACTTCTCATGATGAGTTTGAATTTCAGTCATTCCGAAAAGTGCTTCTTCATGAAACGGATTGATTTCCAATACCTGGTTGTAATACGATTCTGCGAAAGTGAAATTCCCCTGATGCAGATAATAATTCGCCAATTCTTCGTAAGAATACAATTCCCAACCTTTGACCCGGGAAAGAGCATCAAGTACAATGACTCTTTCTTCCCAGCGCAATGTATCGTATAACTCTTGTATTATTTTTGTATAAACGGGAGAATTTCTGGCGGGAGAATCAGATTCGATTTTCCCCTTAATAGTTTCATATTCTTCCAAAACATAATAGAACCTAATTCGGTTTAGGTGAACTTGGGTATTTTGGAAAAAATCTTTTACGCAAGCGTCCCAAGCCAGCTCTGCCCGGTTCAAATCTCCCTTCCCGGTATACTTAAGAGCGTCCTGATTGCAGCGAAAAGCAGGATCAGTTTCATTCAGTTTTATAAACCTCTGATCCGACTCCAAAGCCTCTTGGTTCCGGATAGAGTAAGAACAAAAAGTAAAACCGAATAAAACGAAAAGAAGAAGGGTATTTTTCAAAAACAAACCTTAGGTTTCTGTATTTTCCTTCATCTTTTGAGCAAATACCAAATACTGCATCGCTTTTTCCGGATTTCCGTTAAATAGATAGAGCAAACTCAAATCCATTGCTTCCTGGGGATCAGGAGGGGAAAATTCTTCCGGGTTTTCGCGGGAAAGTTCCAATTTGGCTTTGAATTCCTTTAATTTCTTTTTAGCATTCCCTTGGATTCGGTGCAAACTTTCCTGCGCCAAAGTGTCTTCTTCGCCCCATGCTTTTTCCAAAGTTTGGTTAAAAGAAACAAATCCGGAGTCATGCGTTGCCATCTCCGTAAGAAGGGTGGCTGACGCTTTGTAATTTCCCTGTTTCGCCAAAATATCCGATTGGATCAGCCTCAACTGTGAATTGCCCGGATAAAGTAAAAGATACCTTTCCAACATTTTCAAACTTTCCGGATAACGATTCCTTTCGTAATAAAACATAGCCAGCCCTCCTAATGCCGTTTTGTGGTTCGGATCAATCTTCACCACATTCGTAAGATACACTTCCGTCTTTTCATCATTTTCATTGATTTGATAAATTTGTGCGAGTAATAGATGCGCTAAAACGAACTTCTTTTCAAACTTTAACGCTTGTTTTAAGAAGTGAATTGATTTTTCCAACTCTTTCAAACGAAAGAAGGAAACCGCGATATTATAACAATTTTTGAAATCAGGATGGATTTTGACCGCCTGAGAAAAAAACTGAGTCGCTTTTACGTGATCATTCTCTTTCGCATAAATCACACCTAAATTTTGATAGGCGAGATAAAAACCGGAATCTTCCTGAATGATTTTTTCATACAAACGCTTCGCTTCGTCCGACTGACCTGATTTCTCCAGTCGAACCGCATCATTGAACCAAGATTGTATTCCTTCGGCGCCCATTATAGAATCTTATCGAATCAGAAAAACCATTACCAGCAAAGAAAAATGTAAAGGAGAATCGAAAAACTCTCCGAAACTTTCTATAGATTCCAAAAGAAGGGGATAGTTATGCAAAAACTGATATTCTTTTCAGTAGTATTATGCCTTATTTCGTGTTCTTCTACGGAAGCGACACGAAGAAATTACAGTGCTTCCGGCGATCCGGAAGATATATTTTTCGAAAGATCACAGAAAAATAGATCCACAGCTTCCTCGGATGAAGCGGTCACAAAATCCATTCTGGATGATTTGGATTCCAAACCCAGATCTACGGGAGAAGGATTGGCTTTGCCTGAGAAAAAAGCGAATGCTTCGGGAAGTTTTGATGAAGTCGGACTCTCTTCCTGGTATGGACAAAAATTCCAAGGAAGACCGACTGCTAGTGGGGAACCATTTGACCGAATGAAACTGACGGGCGCTCACAGAACATTGCCCATTGGTTCCCTGGTCAAAATTCAAAATTTAGAAAATAATAAAGAAGCTGTCGTTCGTATCAATGACCGAGGGCCTTTTGTAGATGAAAGAATTGTAGATGTTTCCGAAAAAACCGCGGAACTACTCGAATTCAAAGACAAAGGGGTTACCAAAGTGGGAATCCGAGTTCTCAAAAAAGGAGAATCAGCAGGCGAAGATTTGGATGGTGCGGATCTGGATGATACGGAACTTTTAGATGATGTTCCCGCCAAACCGGAAAAGTTGACTCCTGCCAAACCGGGAAATCTTACTTCCAAACCACCCGCTTCTTCTCAAAACCCAAAAGGTTATACAGTGCAAGTCGGTGTATTCAACGAACAAGAGAGAGCTCTCAAATATAAGGAAACTTTAAAAACGGATTACAAACAGTCTGTTTTTGTTTACCCGAGAGAGGGCAAATATGTGGTCCAAGTAGGGGATTTCTCCGACAGAACCAAAGCGGAATCCTTGAAAACGCGTTTAAAATACGATGGGATTGATTGCTTTATTCCCAATAAGTAATCCAAGAAACATCCTATCCCTAGAATCCGATCAAGGCGTTTTGGTGCACTGCACCCAAACGCCTTTTGTATTGAAAATGTATTGCTTTACGACGTAATTTTGTTACGATTTTGCAGGATATCCCCCACTTAGAAGTCCCCCACTATGACTGAAAACATCTTCTCCACTGAACACGTATTAACCAACTACTATACCTTCGGAAGTCTCATCGTCACTGTATTGACGGGCATTTTAGCGACCTTCTTTCTTACCTTACGAGACAAAACTCCCGCCACGAAACACTTGGGGCTCGCTTGTGTTTTTATCAGCTTATTTCAATTAGGCTATTTTCTTGCGGCATTTTACTATCATCCCATCGCGGCATTTCATCGCTGGCTCACTGGCGGATTGATATTATACGGAATCATTCACTTCGGCCAATTTTTCTTTCGTTTTCCGAACGATGCTGATAAAAAAATAGGGGATACACTACTATATATTACATATTCAATTGCATCCATAGTAGTGCTTTGGTTTTTTTACGAAACATTCAACAGCGAAAAAAAATACCATTTCACAGCCCACCATTGGGATTTCAACGCGGAAAGCGCGAGTAAGATCCTAGGTATCTTTATCGTATGTTATTCTTTACTCACCTTTGTTATTCTACCGGGGTATCGAATCTACAAAATGGAGAGTGGAAAAAGAAGAGCACTTAGTGCGATGGTACTTGCCGCATTAATCGCAGCGATCGTTCCTAACGTAACAAACGTTATGAGCCGTGACGGTGCAATGGAAAGATCCACATACCTGACGGCTTTGGTTCTATTATTTACTCTGGCATTCTTTTCCATTACAATTATTTTCATCAATACCAGTAACGAACGTACAACTTTCATGGTTAAAATCGTAGGGATCTCTTTTGTTACCATGCTTCTGGTCATGCAGACTTTCAGTTACTTGGTAGACCAAGAGAAAGAAACTGCTTACGATAACGCAACAATTCAAAAAACATTGCGCGCTCTGGAAGGAGGGGAACAGGCAAAAGATATTGTATTTATTTTGGAATACGACGTCGCCTCCCAGAATCTCAGAAAAAAACATTATCCGGAATCTATGAGTTTGGATTTGCCTTTGGTGCAAGCCGACTTGTACAATACATATCTTTATAAAGAGATTGCAAATTTGGATTCTACAGGCTACCGCAAAGCCTTGATTGGGATTTTGAATAAAGCTCCTTCTTATTTTGAAGGTTATAAAAACTCAATCCTCGCTCATTTGGAAGAGAATGCTTCTTTGGACAGCCAAGAGCTGAAAGAATCCGTCAATTTACTGGTCGAAAAACTCAATAAGAGAACTTTTATCAATACCAATAAACTAACAGATATTCATGCTGAGAATTTCTGTGAAGAAGGAACTTCCTATATTCAAAAAGTAAAGAATGTGGATACCTTTCGTGACGCTATTTTAAAACACATAGACAATTGCCAATGGGACGGAAAAGAAATTTCAGGACAAGATCTGAAACTTGAATTTTTGAAATACTTCCGTTATTTCAAACCTGACCTAACACGCCACTATCGCCAAGATTTAGACGGGCTTTCTCATTATGTGGCATACATTGCCTATGATGCGAAGAAAAAGATCAATTACGAAGTCGGATATTACTACAAAGATTACCGTGCTTACATGCACAAATCCGCAAGATTGGAACTAGTCATTCTTGCGATTGTTCTTGTTGTATTACTCGTTATTTTCCCACTTTTCTTCCGTGCAACTCTTGTTAATCCATTATACAGTCTGCTTTCCGGTGTTGAAAAAGTAAACCAGGGAAATCTGGAAGTAGAAATTCCCATTCAAGTAAATGATGAAATCGGATACCTTGCGGAATCCTTCAACGGAATGGTGACCTCAATCCGCGATGCTAGAAGAGAGCTCCAGGATTATGCGGAAAACCTGGAAGCAAAAGTAAAAGAAAGAACCAAAGAGCTTCAGGAAAAAATGGATGAGATCCATAAATTGAAAGTTCAACAGGATGGGGACTATTTCCTAACCTCTCTTTTAGCAAAACCGCTTTTTTTCAACGCAAACAAATCAACCAATATCAAATCCGATTTCTTTGTTCACCAAAAGAAAACCTTCGAGTTTAGAAATAAAACCGGAGATTTGGGAGGAGATATTTGTATCACCGGAAACCTAAAGCTGGGAAAACCGGATGACTTTAGACGTTATACGATGGTTATGAACGGTGACGCCATGGGTAAGTCGATGCAAGGTGCCGGCGGATCGCTTGTTATGGGAGTCGTTATGAACTCCATCATCGCAAGGTCAGCAGGAAACAAACGTATCCTAAACAGAACTCCCGAAGAATGGCTAACAGATGTTTACGAAGAGGTGAACTCCGTATTCAAATCCTTCAGTGGAACGATGGTTATTTCTGCCACTGTGATGCTCATCGACGATGAAACCGGAAAAGTCTGGTACTTCAATGCGGAACACCCTTTCAGCATTCTTTACAGGGACGGAAAAGCCAGCTTTATCGAAACCGAATTAAAATTAAGAAAATTAGGCTTGGATTCGGAATATCCTTTCGAAGTCCAAACCTTTCAGTTGTTACCCGGAGACAATCTGATCATCGGTTCAGACGGACGCGACGATATAGATCTTACACCGGACGAAGACGTACGCACTATCAACGAAGACGAATTCCAGGTTTTAAAATACGTAGAACAAGCGAACGGAGATATTTACAAAGTAGAAGCCCTTATCAAAGAATCTGGTGAAATTACGGATGATATTTCCATGATGAGCATCATATTCAAAGATGATAAAGCGGGAATCGTCAGACAAAACGATGACAATTCCATCATGGACGCTCCCGTTGACGAATACTTTGAACCGCAGTCGGAAGATTGGGACAAGGCACTTACCACTTCAGGCGCCTTTGAAGAAGGTAAAAATCTCTATCAAAACGGAGAGATTGAACGTGCCATCAGTGTAATGAAAAAAGCCTTCCTTTCCGATTCCTCCAACCAAAAACTAAATAAATTTTTGGGACTTGTGAGCTACAAAGGTAAAGACTATGACGTCGCAGCGAAAGTACTCACCGAGTTTCTAAGAGAAAATGAAACTGTTTCGGAATATTGGTACTATCTTGCAATGTCCGAGAAAAAATTAGGGAATTATGAAGGTGCATTGAAAGCAGCACAAGAAGCATTGAAATTGGATCCTGAGAATTTCCAAAACCTAATCAATCTTGCCGATGTAAGCCGATTGATGGGAAATGTGGATCGTGCACTAACATATGTGACGCGTGCTCAAGGGATCGATCCAGACAACAAGAATGTTGTTAAATTGACAAAACTCTTGGACAAAGCAACTAGCTTAAACTAAATCCTAGCTCTTCAAATCCTCGGGATTTTTCCCGGGGATTCTTAAACTCAACCTATCTACATTACTTCCCGCCATTTTTTGTTACGATTTGATTTATATACTAAACATAATAAAAACAAAGCTTGCCATCTTTTTGCCTTTTTTATAAAATATGGGAATCAATTCTCTATAAGAATAAGGATGATTATGAATTACAAACACGCCCTATGTATTGGTTTAGTATCCATCGGAATCACCGCTTCTATTTCTGCACAAGAAGCTGATGCGGCACTTGGCAAATATATTCCACCGGAAAAAGATGCGGTAATCGAAATTTTCAAATGCGGTGACAAGTATTGCGGAAAGACAATCTGTATCAAAGACAATGCTTATCCGGAAAAAGACAAAGACAAAGGTGTTCCGGGAACTCCTTATCTGGATCATAACAACGAAGATCCGAAACTTCGCACACGTCCTAACTTAGGTATGCAATTCATCACCGGATTCAATTACGAAGGAGAAGGACTTTACAAGAACGGAAAAATTTACAACCCACGTGACGGTAAAACCTACTGCGGTAAATTCACTGTGTTGGAAGGCGGCCAAAAGTTGGATCTGAAAGGTACACTTTGTTCCATTACTTGGATCGGAAAAACAAATACTTGGACCAGACTTTCGGGAGTGAACTTAGACGACCCTAGATGGGACTGCGTAGACAAAAAGAAAAAATAATTTAATATAAGTTAGGGGGTTTTTGCCCCCTTTCTTTTTTACTTCTTCTCAAAATCCTTATACAATAAGGAAGGTTGAATCCCTTGGTTGCCTTGGTATTTTCCCGACTTATATTCTTCAATCTCACCGGCGACCGTATGATAAAAGATCTGGCAAATCTGAACTCCTGAGTACACCCGTAAAGGGTGGATCACTTGAATCTCCAAAGTCCAAAATCCTTTGAATCCTACATCACCGAATCCCGCGGTGATATGAACGAACATCCCCAACCTTCCGATGGAAGATCTTCCTTCCAACATGGGAACGAGATTATGGGTTTCCGTATATTCGATCGTTCTACCTAAGTATAATTTGCCCGGCTCCAAAAGTAAGCCTTCTTCGGGAATGGTTAGTTTTTCCACAGGGTTAGGTTTTTTCATATCCAAAGGAAATGAAGAATAAACCAACAAGTCTTTGTCCAAACAAAGATTATATGAATTCGGGTTCAGTAAATCGGGATTGTACGGTTCGATTTTTATATCGGTTCCCAGTTTTTTTAATATTTCACGTCCGGTTAAAATCACAGATCATTCTCCAATAAATTTCGGTTTTCTTTTTTCTTTAAATGCAAGCAATGCTTCCAATCTGTCCTTGGTCGGTAAAGTTTCCGCATAACAGAGTCTTTCCCAATCCAAAGCTGACTTGCCTTCATAAACAAGCGCCCCTTTCACAGCTTTTTTAGCGGCTCTCACTGCCACGGGCGCCGACTCTGCAATGTCTAATGCAATCTCCAAACAGGATTTTTCCAATTCGGAATCGGGAAAAATTTCTTGGTACAAACCTTTTCTCAATCCCTCGGAAGCGCTGATTTTTTTTGCCCTTGTGATCCATTCCAATGCGGTGGACTTACCCAATAATTTGGTCAACCTCTGAGTTCCACCTGCACCGGGGATGATTCCCAATTTGGTTTCGGTAAGACCTACGACAGCGGACTCTCCCGCATAACGAATGTCACAGGAAAGGGCAAGTTCCAAACCGCCCCCAAAAGCAAATCCATTGATGCATGCGATCGTAGGTTGAGGCAAATTTTCCAGTTCCAAAAAACAATCCCGGATATCGTTTAGAAATTGTTTCACTGCCTCAGGTGACATAGTGATCCTTTCTTTTAAATCAGCTCCTGCTGAAAAAGAATCTCCCGAGCCTTTGACCAGGACTACCCTTGCGGAACTGGCCTTGATCTCTCTCGTATGGCTCCAAATCGAATCCAGAAGTGCTACGGAAAGCGCATTCTTAGATTCCGGGCGATTTAATTGTAAAATGGCTATCCCGTCGGTTGTGATGGTAAGTGTTGAAAGGCTCATGGAATTTTTATCCTAGGAAAAAATAGAAATGAAATCATGCAATGAATTCCGATAATGGAAGGGGTTATGGGAATGAAGAAACTTTACTTTTCCGTTTTTCAGGTAATTGCTTTTGCTTCGCTTTTCCAATGCCAGACAAAATCCAATGTGGATCCTTTGCTGGCCGCTCTTGCGAGCCCACCTTCCATTTTTACAGTTACCCCGCAAATAGGCACCCCTACCCAAAATAACCTAAATGCAGTCTATCCTGCCACAGACGTGGTGATCAAAGGGGAAAATTTTGGCCTGGATGCTGTCGTCAGATTCAATGAAATACAGGCAACAATCAAAGCCAATTTAGGAACAGAACTCCATACCACCGTTCCCGACGGAGCTTACTCGGGAGTGATTACCGTCTCCAAATCGGGAGGCTCTTGTCTGCCTGGTCTTAAAACAGGAACCAATTGTATCGGAACCGATTTTTTCGTAGATTGTTATGCGGTGACGAATAAACAGTATGGCGATGAAATCGAAATCAAACAAGGCCAAAGCCAAAATATCACTTTCGATGGCATTCAAACCAAAGCGTTTCGTTCCAACGTGATCACGGGCAGCGCCTCCATTACCATCGGTTGTGACAGTATCGTCACTTTAAGGGTATTCAGTAGAAGTTGCCAAGCAACGGATTATATACTTCAAAAAGATCCGACAGTTGCCATTCCCGGAGGTATCTCCACTCAGTTCTATTTGACTGCAGGTTCTGCGACCTGCGGAATCTCCATCTAAAAAGATTTATTTTTTACAAATCGTTTGAATACAATGATGTTTGCCGCACCCATCCATTGGTTCATATATTCTCTGAATAATTGAACCCTTGGTTTGGAAGCTTTGATCTCTGGCGGTAGATCTTCATAACATTGGATGGCATGTGCGGAAACTTCTTTATAACAATTTTCCACAACTTCGCTTAACTTTTTCAATATGGCAAGATTGTTTTTTTCTTCTCCTACATTCGGTAGCACAACCCGATTCCAATAATCGATTATATTTTTTTTCACTACTTCCGTAGGAATCACTCTGGAAACTTTTTTGCCGTCTAACGATCGAATATGCAAAAAACCGGTATTCACTTCCGTTAAAAACTTCTTTGCAATCATATAGAAATGAGAAGGCCCGATATGAAATAGAAATACCCACTTCAGTTGGCTAGGGATATTGATATTCATCATGATAATGTTTTCGCAAAAATCGAAAAAACGATCTAAAAAGTTAAGGTAATCTTTTTCCAACTCTTCCGCCGATCTGGATTTTCTTTCCAAGCTAGTTAAGGAACGAATCAATTCGGAACGTAGAATTTGTTCATCCGCACCCATATGCAAATCCATACTGATTGTTTGTTTGAAATAATCTTTTTCTTCCATATACTTATCCGTTTCAAAACGAAAGAAGTAATGTTGATCCGAATTCCAAGAATACTTTCCGTATGCTTGGATATAATTGATTATGGACTCTTTTCTCGGAGTGACTTTCTTCGATTCAGGAACTTCCTGCGGTTTGGCTTCAGACGAGGTTTGTTTTTTCTCCAATGCCTCTTCCGGAAAAGGAGAATGTGTCATCTCTTCCTGGAATTCCGTCTGATATAGATTTTCCGAAAAAACGGAAGAAAGACGATAGGTTACATTCTCTTTAAACTTTGGTTTGGTGGTCTTCGGTTCCCAAATAGCCTCGGGTTTTTCAATTTGAAGAATATGGGACATACGTTTCAAAAAAATTGATAAGGAAACCAATCGATCCAACGCAGGATTGACTCTGAATCCAAGAAGCGCTTCATTCCTAAATTCGTTTTCATGGAAATTGGCCGACTCAATTGCCTTTTTGATATCTTCCCAGCTTTGTTTGGACTCGATGTAAAGAATCCGAAGCATTTCGAATATGATATGAAATTGGACAAATTCATTTCGTGTCTCATCTGCAAGACCTGCAGGGAAATAACGATTGTATTCCTTTTTCATATAAGGATAAAGATGTTTCTCATCCAGGTTGATGATGATATCTTTGATCTTTTTCTGGCTTTTATTCAACTCTGAATCCAAAAGCTTTCGAAGGGGGAGCAAATCCCTTTTATTTGCTTCTGAAATATTCCCGGAAGTCAGGAATTGAAGGAAGGCGCCGGCAAGGCTTTGCAAGCTGGAAAGGAAATAGATGTATCCTTTCCGGAATTCTTGAATTTGGAGTAGTTCTCTTTCTTCCTCTTGGACGGCTAATGGCATACCAAGAGGAAACGTTATGTTAAATAACGAACAAAATCAACACCAATTAGTTTTCGTAGTAAATCTCGATTAAATTTTGGTTGGGATCGGCGAAAGTTAGGCTTTCTCCTGAATCAGTACTTTCAGGGCCTCGAACGATTTTTACGTTCTTTTCTTCCAATTCTGTGATCGCCTCGGTAAAATCATCCACATCCATTACAAAGCTAAGTGCAGCCAGGGTTTGATCCGGGCTAATGGTGGATTTAACCAGTCTAATTTTGAAAGAATCCAAGGAAAGAATGGCTTCAGCGTCTTTTTTGGTTTCTACTTCGAAATCGAAAATTTCCCGGTAGAACTCAATGGAAGCGTCTAGCTGGGTAACTGGAATGTTGACATGGCCGATGCCTTCTACGATGATCATACTATTTCTTAACCTTGATTGACTTTTCTGTCATCATGCTTGAAAAACTGGCTTTGTCGACAAAAAAGCAAGTGGAAAACTCTAACTAACCTTGTTTTAGTTAAAAATTTGAATCCGAGAACATCCCCAATTTGGAATGTATTAAAATATGAAGTTTTTTATTTCTCTCACACTCGTAAGCATTTTCTTCCTAGGCCAATGTAAACCTGCCGAAGTGCCCTATTCAGAGAAAGATATCTCTCTTGTTTCGAAATTATTCGAAGCAAATCAAAAATTACATGAGGGTTTATTATTAGATCCCCCATTTCTTTCTTTGGATGAATTCAAATCCGCATCGGATTCGCTGGCAAGCTCAACTCACCCTCGTTTGCTGGAATGGAAATCGAAGTTAGAAACGAATTTTCCTAAAAATCCCAAAGATTTGGATGCATCTTTCGAAAATCTTTCTCAAATTGCTTTGATTCTTACCGACATAAAAAAAGCAATTCCTGCATTAGAAAATTTTAATCAGTTTTACTGCCCGATGGTGGAAAAATACTGGGTCGCAAAAGGCAAATTAGTTCAAAATCCTTATGCACCTGAAATGAGGGATTGTGGAGAAATGTTGCCCTAATTGTTAATGGATTCAAATATACGAAAATGTTTTTTGGATAGGTCAGTACAGGAAGCCTGTCCAAATAACTGCAAACAGATTTACGGTGGAAATACTCTTCTTGGTCGGGGGGAAACGAATTGTCTCGCGAAAGATAAGTTAGTTGCCTTTCTCGAAAACAAAGTAACTTTCAACGTAGGAATCTCGGCCTTTTACCAAGCAAATTATAAAATTCTGGAAGAGTTTCTTTCCGAATCGCAACAAAACCAAGAACTTGTTTCTTATTTTCTTTATATCAGCGAACCGCAGGTAGTAAAAGAAATCATCGAATCATTTTCCGCCAAAACACTCGCAAATCTGTTTAGAACGGATTATTACACTTTTCTTGCCATTCGGGAAAGTATGCATAAGGAAAAGCGGGAAAAGAATATCTTTAAAGTCAAAAGCTATCGTTATTGGGCATACCTTAACTTTCAAAAAGTATGCAATGTGATTGTTTATTTGGTTCGTGAATCCAACGAGCCGGAACTCGCCTGTCAATTTTTAGTGATTCTTCCTTCCGTCATCGTATCCAATATCAGAGACTATACCGGTTTTTCTCCCGAAGAAGAAAAAACACTTTATCGTGCATTAGGTGATGCTATCTACGAATTGCCCATTCAATCTCCTAAAATTTACGATCATATGCTCGCACTATTCGCGGATGATATGGAGATCTTTATTGTTTTATCCACCATGGAAATTCTGATCAGAAGACAGGAACAGATTCTGGATCTCAGTGAAAAACTGATCGACTATACCGGCAAAAACAGAATCGATTTGAACATTCAGTACATTTATTCTGAATTGAATGGATTGGAATTGGGTTCTGCAAATGAAATACTCAATCAATTGCAGGAGAGACAGATGTTATCTGCCTCTCAAAAGGATTTGGTTTTGTCCTTTTTGGAAAAAGGAAATTTGGATATTCTGAAGGCTTTAAAGATCGACATCATCAGATAGATAATCGATCTTTTTCACTCTTATCTTTTTACAGCATGCCCGTCATTTGGAATCGTAATCTTCGAAGCCAGATAAACACTGAACAACAAGCAAAATACTGCGATCATCCCTACGATTTCAAAATTCACCAATTCTCCTCCCGGTTCCTCGGTTAGAATATAACCAGCGAGAATGGAAGCGAGAGCCGAAGCAAATTGTTGAATTGCAGAGTTGAAGGACATAAAGCTTCCTCTGATTTTCGGTTCTACGGAGGATGTAACGAGTGCAAATGCAGGCACCATACGTCCGGAAACAATAATCATGAAAAAAGTCGTAATGGTCAATGTAACGGCTAACGGAGTTTTGCCTAAAGTGGTAATCACGGAAACAGGAATCACGGCAAGAACGGCAAGGACAGCGTACGTATTGTACTTTCCATAACGATCGGATAGAATTCCTATATAGCGGCTTGTGAAAAAAGTAAAAAGCCCGCCGAAAAAATAAAGATAAGGAAGTTGTTCTTTTGTCATTCCCACATTGGAAACCAAAAAAGGAGCAAGGAACGGAATGATGGTGAAACCGCCGAACATAAGCGTGCTCATGAACGCAAAAGAAAAATAATGGGACTTTCTGGTGAAAACGGTACGAATGGACGCCCATTTGGATTCATCCAGATTCTTATTATCCAAGTGTATCCGAATGTCAGGCAACACTTTGTAAGCGATCGGTAATAATAGAAAACTGAGGGTTGCAAGTCCCAAAAAAGGACTATGCCATCCGAATTTATTGGCAAGAGAAAGTCCGATAGGAATTCCGATTACTGAAGCAAGTGAAAATGCGGACATCACGATCCCTGTCGCTTTTCCTCTACGGAAAACAGGAATAATATCTCCGATGATGGACAGTACCAAAGTTCCGATCGCACCTCCGAATCCTCCTGCGACAATCCGTGCAATGATCAAAGTGTTGAAGGTAGGTGCGAACGCACAAAGTAACGTCCCTAATGCGAACCCGAAGTAAACGATCAGAAGTGCGGGCTTGCGATCGAAGCGATCTAGGAAGAAAGTGCCTATCAATCCGAAAATACCCGCGCTTAATGTGTATGAAGCTACAAGAAGCCCGAATTGAGACGCAGTAATTTTGAAGCTTTCCTTAAACACAGGTCCGAGGGGCATCATAATCACGAAGTCCAGGATGTGTAAAAACTGAAGAGCGGCCAAGATGAAGATGATCGCCTTTTCTTTTTGGATAGTATGGAGGGGGTGGTGGTCCGGATGAAGAAGATCTTTTTCCATAAGATAATACCATTGTTGACCAGGTGGTCAGAAAGGAACTTCATTTTCGAAATTTATTGCCCGAAACTTGTCTAAATTAAAATATAAAAACGGGAACTTTTCCCAGGGAAACAGAAATGAAAACAGTTTTAATTACGGGAGCATCTACTGGTTTAGGAAAGGATTTTGCAGAACTTTTTGCAAAGGACGGATATTCCTTGATCCTTGTTGCTCGTAACAAAGGAAAATTGGAATCCTTAAAAAATGAAATCAAAACCAAATACGGACAAGAATCCTACGTATTCGTAAAAGATCTTTCCCTTCCCGGTTCTGCAAAAGAACTCTTCGATGAAATCAAAAAGAAAAATCTAAACATAGATAGTTTGGTGAATAATGCAGGCATCGGGTTAAACGGTGCATTCGCTGAAAATGAATTTCAGGAAGAAACCCAGATGCTTCAATTGAATGTAGTGACCCTGGTAGAATTAACTCATTTGGTATTACCCGAGATGATCAAACGAAAGTCAGGCGAAATTCTAAACATTGCATCGACAGCGGCTTTCCAACCAGGCCCTTACATGAGCGGCTATTATGCGTCCAAAGCTTACGTACTTTCTTTTTCGGAAGGAATCGCTGAAGAAGTAAACCAATACGGAATCAAAGTTTCCACACTTTGTCCCGGTCCTACCAAAACTGAATTTTTCAATCGTGCGGATATGAATGAAAGCAAACTAGCTTCCAATCCCATTTTGACAATGGATTCCAAAACAGTTGCCAAATTGGGATACAAGGCTCTGAAAAAAGGACAGGTAGTTAAAATCGCAGGTTTCTTGAATTTTCTATTGGCGCAATCCATCCGAATTTCACCCAGATTTATGATTCGTAAAATTGCAAAAGGTTTGAATTATATTAAAAAGTAACCTCTATGAAAGTTTCTTTTTCTAAAAAAATCAATGATCTGGGATTGGGAGAAGAAGAAAATCTTCTCTCCCGAATCAAAAAGGAAAAAGAAAAAAATAAAATCCAAATCATAGATCTTACGATTTCCAATCCCACTCAAGTGGGATTGGATTTTCCTTCCGGTGTTTTTTCCCACAGTCTGGAAAAAGAACCCTTCTCAATATACGATCCCAACCCAAAGGGACTACTAACAGCTCGCAATGCGGTAGTGAAAGAATATCTATCCCGTGGAACGGAATTAAATCCGAATGATTTGGTTTTAACGTCGAGTACTTCCGAAGCTTATAGTTTTTTATTCAAACTGCTTTGCAATCCGGGAGATGAAATTTTAGTCCCGGCTCCGGGTTATCCGTTATTTCATTTTTTAGGAGAACTGGAAAATGTGGAAGTAAACGAATACGATCTTCTTTGGGATGAATCCGGAAAATCCTGGGAGTATTCACTTACTCTGATGGAAAAGAAATTAAAGCCCTCCACAAAAGCAGTCTTGCTTGTTTCTCCCTCCAACCCCACAGGCTCGATTTTAAAAGAGAAGGATTGGCAGGATTGGTTTTTGTGGGCGGAAAAGAAAGGAATCCCTTTGATTTTGGATGAAGTTTTTGCTTCTTATATTTTTGAAGAAAACAAAGTACAAGAATTGAATTATTATCCCATTACTTCCAAAGCACCTTTCTTTGTATTAAATGGAATTTCCAAAATGTTGGCTTTGCCGCAGATGAAATTGAGTTGGATCCATGTTCAGGGAAATTCCGATTTCAAGGAAAAATCTTTAAGCGGTTTGGAAATCATTTCTGATACTTTTCTTTCCGTAAATACACCTATCCAACATACTTTAAGCGATTTATTTTCCTGGAAGTCAATGATCCAAAATCGAATCTTAAGTAGAGTTAGGCGAAACTTGGAATTTGCGAAAACCTGTTTTGAAACCGAAGAAAATAACAAGCCAGACAATTTGCAGATTCACTGGACTTATGGAAAAGCTGGCTGGTATGGAATGCTGGAAATTGAAAATTCAAAATTGTCCGACGAAGAATTCGCCGAACAAATATTAAGCGAAAATAATGTCTACCTGCATCCGGGAAACTGGTTCGGTTTTCCGGAAGATAGAACTGTTTTGATTGTCAGCTTGATTGTCCCGGAAGATCAATTTCAAATCGGCATGAAGGAACTTGCATCTCTTTGTAAAAATTCCAGAATTTGATGTTTTTGTGCTCTCGCATCCGCCTTTCCCAATTCGAAAGTATCTCTTAAACCCGCAGGATTTGTATAATCGAAAGAAGTGATGGTCAAAGGTCGGGAAGGCCGCATCAAATACGTTTTTTTCAAAATTTCGGGATCTTTGTCCACGATAGTAGAAGATTCATAATGAATTCCTATGATCTTTGCTCCCGGAGAAAATTTTTCAATCACCAGATTGTTGGTGAGCCCTCCGTCCAAATAGTATTCCCCGTTTACAGACTGAAAGTCCACGATGGGAGGTATGGAAGAAGAGTTTAGGATGAATTGTTCAATCACTTCCGGATTATGAAAATCTTTTTCAGTAAAATATACATCCTGCATTTTCCATTTTTTTACAATTTCAGAAATCCGATTCGCGGACTTACCTTCACTCCGATCCCGATCGTCCAATAAAAACGCTCTACCGGTTTCACTGATAAGTCTTGCTAGGCGAAATTTATTTTTAAGTGAATTTTCCTGAGGGTGCGCTCGAACCGTATGAATGAACACCTTAGCTCCGGAAGCAAGGATACGATCGAACCGCATTCCAAATCGAATTCCTCTTCGATACATTTCTTCGTGAGGAAAAGTTGGCTCTCCTCTCAATAGATTGGAAAAATGAAAATTGCTGGAATTGCGGCGTGTGATTTCTTCGAAGTACTCTACTGTTTCTTCTTCTGATTCTGAGAGAATACAAAGTGCCATTGCGGCCCCTGCGGAAACTCCCGATACTTCATTGAACCGGACTCCCCACTCCCGTAGAACTCTTCCTACTCCCAAACCATAAAGTGCCTTACAACCCCCGCCTGCGATAGCCAATGAGACTTCGTACAAAGGGATAAAGCGATTGATGGTTTGTAGTAGTTGATCCTTCACCTCAGTGAAGTTAGGCAGATCTAATCCTCTTCCCAACGGAGGCATAATGTATTGTTTTCTCCTAAATACCTGTCAAAATATAAACTACTGCGGCAAGCTTCTTCCGTTGCGAGAAAAAAATCATATCCTCCCGCCGGGTATTTTATCTTGCAACAGCCTTTCTTGTCTTTCCTTTCGGGAGGTTGGATGACGGAACGATCTTGTCCTTTTAAATCTCCTGCAGTGGGGGGGAGTTCGGACTGCGAAAACAAGGAAGTGGAAATCAGAAGGATAAATCCTAATGAAAGAAAAACTTTTGAAAACATATATGAAAATCCTGACTCTGCTGACCTAATTTAGACATCGGATATCCTCCGAAATCTGAAAATAAGTTTTGTATTTTATAGTGCTGGCACTAGTTTAAAATCTCCCTTGAAAAGGGCAAACCCTTACTCGATCCTCGGAACCAGACCTCATCTGAATCCTGTTCAGACGAAGCTTAATTTTGAACTTTGTTCATCTCCCTATGGAACATGAGTAAATTATAAATTAATGAAATTTCAACAAACCCAAGTTAACTAAATATTTATTTATTTCAGTCAATATTTTTCTTTACCTTTCTTCGGTTTTATTATCCAATTACTCCCACAAGAATTCGATAGGCAGGTCATTAATGGACAATAAACGATTTATTTATCATGCGACGGGAGGGGCTTTCTTACTAGTCTTCCTGAAGAACGCATTCCTAACGGTAATTACTTTCGGTATCTATGGCTTTTGGGCCAGAACCAATGTGCAAAAATTTGTAGCGGAAAATCTGGAATGGGCGGGAGAAAGATTCACCTTTCATGGAACCGGTAAGGAAAGATTTATCGGTTTTCTGAAGGCAGCAGTCATCTTGGTAGGTGCGGTGATAGTGATTCAAATTATCGGGAAAATTTTGGGAAGTATCAATCTCGCATTGGCGTCAATCGTGACTGCCATCCTTACATTAGGACTTTTTCTTACCATTGTTCCCTTCGTCATCGTAGGAAGCAGAAAATATCTCACTTCAAGAACCGGTTATAGAAATTTAAGATTCGGTTTTGACGGAAAAGGTTTGGAAATTGCAAAAATTTATCTGAAGGGTGGTCTTCTAACAATTGTTACTTTAGGAATTTATTACCCATGGTTTTATTCCGAAAAAGAAGCGTACCTCGCAAGTAAAACAAGATATGGAAATACAAATTTCGAATTTCAAGCGGATGGAAAGGAAATATTCTTTATCTATTTAAAAGGAGTGTTTTTATCCATCATTACTTTGGGAATTTATTCCTCTTGGTTTGCCGCCGATTTGCAAAATTACATTTGGAATCACCGAAGTTTCCAAGGTAAAAAATTTCAATCGGATATTACAGGCGGAAAGATTTTCCTGAATGCTATTATAGCATACTTAATCGTATTATTTACTTTTGGTATCGGGCTTTCCTGGGCGATCGTTCGGATCAGCAAATTGTTCTTCGAATCAGTGAGTTTGGAAACCGAGGTTGACTTTGCAAGTATCTCCGCGAAAGCTGATCCTACTGCTACTGCCATTCCGGAAGGATTGGAAGTGGTTGCCGAAGCATTAGAAGGCTTCCTCGCAATTTAAGTGAATCAAAAATTAGAATTTAAAGCACGTTACTTTAACGGAAAATCAGCGATCCCGGAACAGGGGGTCGCTTCTTTCCAAAATAATTTCCTGAGTTTTCAATCGGAAACATTAGTTCAAAAATTTTCAGTCGATAGTTTGGCGAACTTTGAAACCACTCCTCTCGGTTGTAAGTTTTCCACCTTACCGGACGAATTGTATGAAAGTCCTGTTATCGAGATCTTTTGCGATAAAAAAGAAAGAAAGGAAATAGAATCCATCTGGTTTGAGATTAAGAAAAAACAGAACTCATTCAATCGATTGCTATACTCAATCAAACAAATGGATTTGGGAACTCTCTTCTTGTTCGGGCTTTTTTTCGCCTTCCTGATCGGTGCGGGTTTCTACATGGTATTGTTGAAACTCTATTTGCTTTTTCCTATTAGTTTCGATCAGAAATTCGGAGAAAAAGTTAACGAACAGATCAAAAGCCAATTTGCTTTTTGTACATCCAACGAAGCACAAATATTTTTAGAACGTGTAACAAAAGAATTAAAACCTAAAAATTCCCCTTTTGTTTATGATATCAAAATCATAGACAGACCGGAACTGAACGCATTTACTTTGTCAGGTGGCAAAATATACGTCTTTTCCGGACTATTACAAACTGCGGATACTCCCGAAGAAGTGATCGGGGTGTTGGCGCATGAACTGGCCCATGTGGAAAAAAGACATCATACCAGAAACCTGATCAAAGCCATGGGCACTGCACTGGCCATCAGTGTTGTGATTGGTCCCGGACTAGGCGAATACGAAATGATCGAAACCGTTTCCGAACTAGGGACAATGATTGCAGTCTTGAAATTTTCCAGGGATTTTGAGACGGAAGCGGATGTATATGCTATCGAATTATTAAAAAATTCGAATTATCCTTTAACAGGATTATATCGTTTTTTTCAAAGATTGGAGAAAGAAGAAAACGCAGCAGGAAATACGAAAAAACCCGAAGAAAGTAAAGCAGGGGTATCGGATCAAATTCTGGATTTTTCCACATTCATGAAAACACATCCGAAAACGGAAAACCGTATGAGAATCCTACAATCTTCCATTGACTTGGAAAAAAATCAAAAATGGAAATCTACGGTATCTAAAGAAACTTGGAAACGAATTCAAAAAGCCTGTGTCAACGATTGAATAAGGTTTTGTCATTTTCCATGGATGAATAAATTTCTTTAAGGGTTTCAGGGAGATTGCATTTAGGAGTCCAACCTAACTTCACTAATTTGTCATTATTTCCGAACACTCGGGATGTCTCGGAAGAACGAACTCGATTGGGATCCACCCTATATTCCAATTGAACACCCGAAATCCGAATCAATTCCTCCACCATATAACGAATGCTAGTTTCTTTTCCTGAACAAATATTATAGATTTCTCCGCCCTCTCCCTTCTTCACTAAAGTCATATAACCGTCGACAATGTCCTGAACATGGGAAAAATCCCGAGTAGGACTTAAATCTCCTACTTCGATAAAACTTCGTTCTTCGATTTTGGCCTGAATGATTTGTTTGCAGAAATTAGGGATCACAAATTCCAATCGTTGGCCTATACCTATATGATTGAAAGGACGAGCAATAACGGCTGTTAAGTTTTTATCGTAAGCGGAATATTGTCTGCAATATGATTCTGCGGCAAGTTTACTTCCGGAATAAGGGTTGATCGGTTTTGGGATCAAAGTTTCCGACAAAGGAAGTGTTTCTTCTTTTTGAAAACCGTAAACATCGGCGGAAGAAACATAAAGCATCCTTACAGGTGTTCCCAAGCGGTGGAGTGATTCCAATAAATTTAAAGTGCCTCTGACATTGATTTCCTCGGTCTCCCAAGGATCTTCAATTGCACGGGGAACAAACGGCTGAGCTGCCAAATGGAAAACGACGGAAGGTTTTGTTGAAAATACTACTCTTTCCGTTTCCTCTTTGTCTCGAATATCCGCAGAAAAAAGAGAAATATCATATTCTCCGCTCTGATTTAAGCTCGAAACGAGGTATTTTCCGACAAAACCTGTCCCACCTGTTATCAAAGCTTTTATTTTTTCCATATATAGGGGAATTTTCCGATCCAATTCTAAGATTTAGTTGCCATCATCCTAAAATTTCAAATCCTCTCAACAAGAAAGAATTCCGTGGAAAACGACCCTAGCTTAAGCCCCACGCCATTTTTGGAAATCAGAGACCCGCAAATTGATGTAAAAGAGATCATGCGTGGAATCGAATCCAAGATCCCCCTTCCTCCTCCGACAAAGCTCGAACTGGAAAGGATCTCCCAAATGCAATTCCAACCGGAATCTCCGGAAGGTTATCGAAAATTTGACCCCGCCGGAACAGCTCATCTATTCGAAAAAGGAATCGCGCCGCCCAAATTTACAAATCCTAAGCTTTGGTTTGTGAAAGGTCCGATTAAATTTTTATTCACAAGATTCATCGAATTTTACGGGTTAGTCGACAAAAAACTTTCGGAAAACAGAATCAAAGCTTTTTTTTCCGTATTACACGAGTTAATTCGACTGGCAAAAAGAATGCAAAACCTGGAAAAAAGGTTCGAAAGCTTTTATAAAGATTATTTACTCCAAACAGACGTGAGAAAATTAAGCGGTGAACCTACGTTTGGTTGGGCAAGCTATCAATTTATCGATGATGCGGGACTGTCGGACGACTGGGATCTCGCGATTTCAGACATGAAAGAAAAAGGCAAATTGGAAGTCCTTTTCCCCGAATGGGGTTCCTTACTTAAAAAACTGACAATCGAATCCATTCCGTTTCATTCTTATACCGAAAGTAAAAACGAATTTGAATTTGTTCAAAAGAAAATCACATCCGATATCAAATTGGTCGATTCCCTATTTCCTTTGAAACATTTGGAAGCAAGTCACATAATCATCGGGCTTTCTCTGAATAAATTTCCATCAATCGTTTTGGAAAGAATCTTTGCTGAAATTTCCGGTTGGCTGCAACCGGGAGGATATCTTTACTTTTCCATTCAATTGGAAAATGAAGACAATCATAGTCCGTTTCAAGACATCCAATTGAGTAAAATCGATTTGAAAAAACTTCCCAATTATCTTAAAACGTTCGGTCTTTCGGAAGAAAGAGATCTGACAAAATCTTCCGCAAAAAAAATTCTACGTTATAAAAAGATCTCCTAATGAACGTATTTCAGCACCTAGATGAGCTGAAAGATTCCGATGGAGTAGGCAATGACGCAAAAGGCTTAAGCAATGAATTTACAAACTTAGGCTGGAATTCCCATTTTGTAACTAGGCTTCCTAAAAAAGGGGAAAAAGCGGAGTCTTCACAATATCATCTCTGTTATTCGAACCTCCCTTTGACAAATAATGATATTCATATCTTACATTATGCAGGCCAAGGATATCCCCTTGATTATTTCCAATCCTTACCAGGAAAAAAAATCCTACGTTTTCATAATATAACGCCCTCGTTTTATTATAAGAATACTACGACTCCCGAAATTTACAATTCAATGGAACGTTTCGAATCCGTTTCCTATTTGGAAATCGCTTCCTTGGCAATCTTTTGCGATGCCGCCTGGTGTGATTCACCATACAACAGCTATACGATCAAAGAATACGACTTTAAAAATATAATTACAATTCCTATCTGCAAATCCTACCATAACTCCGACATTCCATTGAGAAATAATAATGACGGATCTATTTGTTTTTTGGGTCGTTTTTCACCTCAAAAAAAATGGGAAGACCTGATTGATTTTTTTTTCATCTGGATAAAAACCCATCCGAATTCCAAATTGTATTGCGTCGGTTCAGTAATTCATGCCTTCCATGGATATTTCGATTTGCTTCTAAAAAAAGTTTCCGATCTTGATCTGGAGGGAAAAGTTTTATTTCTACAAGGTCTTTCCGACGAAGAAGTATTGCAAGTTTTGTCAAAATCCGATGCTTTTGTATCTATGAGCGAACATGAAGGATTTTGTTTGCCTGTCCTGGAAGCATTCGGAATGGGATTACCGGTATTCGCATATGAACAAGGTGCGATAGGATCCACAATGAGAGAAGGCGGAATCAGATTTCGTTCCAAAGATTATAAACGACTCGTTGAAAATATGGAAGATTATCTCTCCGATTCCACAAAGCGCCTAACGCTCATTCAAAATCAAAAAAAGGCATTGGAATATTATAATCACTTCCCTTGGCAAAAGCAGCTTTCGGATTTGGTGGGAAATTTATGAGACCTCTCGTACATCAATTTTCAGCAGGCTTTCAAGTTGGGGATGCCATTTCCCAAGAGATGTTGGAGATTAAAAAACTTCTGCAAGTTCAGGGATACAGGGGAAATATATACTCGGAAAATGTAAACAAGGCGGATGATAAATACGCTGAAAAATATTTAAAGGCAAAAATATCACCGAACGATTGGCTTATCTATCATCATTCGATTCATTCAGGCATACTCCCCTTTCTACTTAAACAACCGAATCCAAAAATTTTAATCTATCATAATGTCACTCCTCACGATTTTTTAGAACCTTATGATCTTCATTTCACTTATTTATTAAGAGAAGGCAGACACGATCTTCATACGATCAAAGAACATTTTCAAAACTACTTTGCGGTTTCAAATTTTAACAATTTGGAATTGCAAGAGCTTGGCTTTCAAAATTCAAAAGTGATGCCTCTTCATCTGAATTTTGCCAAATGGAATAAAAGCAATGTTGTTGTGGAAAAAAGCAAACACCCGATCCAATTTTTATTCGTAGGAAGAATTGCACCTAACAAACGTCAGGACGATTTGATTCGATTTGCCAAAATCTGGAAATTAAAAACAAATAAGGATTTCAGATTGAAGATGGTAGGATTTTGCAACCCGAACCAACAAGCTTATTTGGATGAATTGCAATTGATGATCAAAACCTACGATTTGAGAAAGGAAGTTGAGATTGTTCCTTATGTGAATGAATCCATATTAACAAAATATTATCTTGAAAGTTCTTATTTTTTATCAATGAGCGAACACGAAGGATTTTGTGTTCCGCTTTTGGAAGCAATGCATTTCGAATTACCGGTTATCGCTTACGATGCGGGGGCGGTGTCAGAAACATTAAACGGAAACGGTTTGTTATTCGCCAAAAAGGATTTTGAAGTTTTGATTCAAAAAATAGAATCGATAGAATCCGATAAGAACTTGAAAACGGAAATCATCCGAAAACAATCGCAAAGATTACAAGACTACGTTAGTAAAATATCAATTGCTCCGTTGTTAGAAGTGTTGGAAAAATAAAAACCGATGAAAGGGAAAAAGATAGCAATCCTAGTTCCCAGATTTCATCCGAATATAGCGGGTGGTGCGGAAAAACTGGCATTGGATTATGCATTGATTCTGAAAGAGTCCAATCAGGTTGAGGTTTTTACCACTTGTGCCAAAGATTATATTAGTTGGAAAAACGAATTACCGGCAGGCGAAGAAGTATGGGACGATATAAAAATCCACAGATTCCCTGTAAAAAAAGAAAGAAATATTAACACAATGAACCAAGTGCTGGAAAATTGTTTACGTAAAGGAAACAAAGTCAGCCTTGAAGAAGAGGAAAATTTTTTAATCGAACAGGGACCGTATTCACCTGGTTTGGTGAATACTATGATTGAATCACAGGATCGGTTTAATCTGATTATCTTGGTCGGATATCTGTATTACCCGATCGTAAAGGTTTTGACTCATCTAAAAAAGCCGGTTCTGATCATCCCTACATTCCACGAAGAGCCTGCTTTTACGTTACCGATTTATAAAAGGACTTTCCTGCCAGGTTATAGCTACTGTTTCAATGCTCCCGAAGAAGCTGATGTATACAAAAAGCAAATAGGAATTCTTCCTAAAAACTTTTTCTTTATCGGGACCTACGTTAGTTTACCAAACGAAAAAGTCCTGCAAAATCCGATCTCAAACGAAGAGGAGATCAATCTTTTGACATTGGGAAGGATCGAGCCGGCAAAAGGTTTTCCTGAACTTTATGCCCATTACGATTCATGGAAACATTTTTTCCCAAAAGAAAAAATCCATTTGATCAGCATAGGAAACAATCATTTGCCGAATGATCTGATCCCGGCATCGGTTCATTTACAGGGCTTTGTAACACAATCTGAAAAAGAAAACCTACTTCGAAGATCGCATTTGATTTTAAATCCGTCCGCTCTGGAAAGTTTTTCCATTGCCATTATGGAAGCTTGGTCTTTTGCAAAACCGGTTCTGGTCAATGGAAAATCGGATGTTATGCGGGGGCATTGCCAAAGGAGCCAGGGAGGACTTTATTATTCCGATGAAATTTCTTTCAGGTGTTCCCTCGAATACTTGATTCAAAATCCGAGTATTCGAGAGCGTTTGGGCAAAAACGGAAGAAGGTATGTAGAGTTGAATTTTACAAAAGAAGTAATAAAAAACAAATTGGAGTTAGTTGTCAGTAAACTACTCGATTGATCCCACCTTCGAATTCGTTCAAAAGAAAATCATGCAACAACCCGTTTGTTGCAAGGAGACTTGGGATATAAATACTAAAATCATTGCCGTCCATTGTAGACAATCTTCCCCCTGCTTCCTGCACAATCAAACCGGCGGCGGCCATATCCCAAGGCTTTAATCCCAATTCATAATATCCGTCGAACTTGCCTTCGGCAACCCAGCAAAGATCCAAAGTAGCGGCACCCGTCCGATGAACCCCTCTTGATTTTTCCAAAATGGATTTATAATAATCCATCAATACATCCAATGAATTTTTTCGATCATAGGGAAAACCTGTAACGAAAAGAGATTCTTTCAGCGACTTACGTTTGGAAACGCGGATTTGTTTTTTTTCACGAAAGGCGCCCTTCCCTTTGATTGCATGATAAAAAGTATTTAGCTCCGGAAAAAAAACCATCCCGAGCACAGGTTCTTTCGTTTCTTCCGATTCCAGACCGACTGACACGCCGTATAACGGTAATCCATGTGCGTAATTTGTAGTTCCGTCCAAAGGATCAATCACCCAACGAAACCCGCTCTTGCCTTGGTAATCTCCGAATTCTTCGGATAAAAAGCTATCCTGAGGATAAAATTTCCGAATTTCATCCAGAACCATTTTTTCAGCGCCTAAGTCCGCTTCCGTTACCAAATCATAAAGACGTTTTTCATTGATCGAAAGGTTTGGCGAATTGTGTTTTTCCGCGAGGAAACTAGCGACTTGCGGCAAAAAATTTAAAAAATGATACGATCTATCTTTGAGTTCTGACTCCATCAATACCCACCGAAACCAATGTTTTTCTTCATGGCGGTGATTTCTACATCTAAATTTAAGGTTTCATCTGCCTTTAACTTTCCACGAACCTGCTCGGTAGTTTTAATCACTTCTTGCAGAAGTTGGTTCAATTCGGTTTTTCTTTTTTCATTGTCACCCGCAAGAGACAGATCCCGACTAACACGGTTATACTGGTTTAATATCTTTGTAGTGGTTTCCGGGAAATAATTCAAATACTGTCTCGCTTTTTTATAGGAGAGTGGATCTTCCGCCAATTTCACACGCAGATCGCCTAAAGAATGTAAAAATTCGTTTCCTAAGCTTTGCAATCCGTTGTCTGTTAACGATTTCACTTCCTTCTCAATGGAAAGTTTGAAAGAATCGAATTTTTCCATATAAGATTTGTATTCGTTGAACTCCACTTTGTCGGAAAATTGTTTTTTTAAGGAATTCCAATTTTCCTTTGTGGATCGGGAGGCAAACAGGAGGGGAAAAAAACTAAAAGGATAATGATGCGGCTTACCAATTGTTGTGCGAAACACACCGAACCCTAAAAGCAACAGATGCAAAAATCCTACGAATGCATAGGAAAAAACAAACAAAACCCTATCGCCCGAAAAAGCGTTGCCTAAGCCTATATACCCGAAAGCCAACAAAGCCTGAAGATACATCGCTTCCAATGCCTGCCCTGCCGAATAAGAAGTCTTTTTTCTAGACAACCAAATGACGAATGGAAAAATCAAGGTCCCCAAAACTTCCCAGGAAAACGGAAAAGGAAGCAATGCCATAGGATAAGTAAGAAGCGTTGTTACATGGGCACGACGTGCCCATTTTTTTTCTTCCGCATCTATGATCTCTAAATTGTTTTCCATAATTATTTTGATTCCAGTAACTTCTGTTTGATATCTGATTCGATTTTAACCAATTCTTGTTCGGCAGTCTTTCTTTTTTGTCGCCCGTCTTCTTGGATTTTCAAAGTCTCATTGATCGTATCAATCAGCTGTTGGTTCACTTTTTTCAAAGTTTCGATTTCGATAATTCCTTTCTCCGATTCCTTTGCAATTTCCACCGTTCCGGTTTTCAGCATTTCTGCATTTTTTTGCAATAGATCATTGGTGGTTTTGCTGACTTCCTGCTGAGCCTGAAGCGCTTTCTTCTGACGAAGCAGCCCCAAAGCGATTACGATTTGATTTTTCCAAAGGGGAATCGTATTCAGAATTGAACTCTGGATTTTTTCAACTAACACCTGATTGCCATTTTGGATCAGCCGGATCTGCGGCCCCGTTTGAAGAGACAAAATCCGGCTGAGTTTCAAATCATGAATCTTTTTTTCGAAACGATCCGCCATCTGAACCATATCCTGGTACTTCTGAGAAGCGAGTGTATCACCTTGCGCCTGTGCTTTGGCCAACATTTCCGGAAGGATTTTGTCTCTTAGTTCCTTTACCTTCTGATCGCCCGCAGCTATATAAACTTGAATGTCTTTAAAATATTCCAAGTTTTTTTCATACAAGGCCTGAAGAAGAGTTATGTCCTTTGTTAGGTTGGTACGGGCATTATGCAATTCTTCAACGATCTTTTCGATTTGTGAATGCAAATCTTCAAATTTGGCTAAAAACTTTTTAGCACTATTGAACAGTCCTCCGATAAGAGGGATCTTGGAAAGAGTTCCCCCTTCCCCTGTTAGGCTGTCCAAATCCAGATCTTTTACCTTAAAAAGAAGATTATTGAGCAATTCACCCGCATAACCGGCATCTTTCGTTTTGATTTCGGCGAGAACACTGTCCGCAAATTCGGAAACTCGGGCTTGGACGGAAGAACCATATTGAATAATATCATTTGGATCGTTTAACTTGATTTGATCGGCAAGTTCCCGGACTTTTTTCAAGTCTTCCGGTGTTAGTTGCAACTCAGGGTCGTTTGTTTTTAACTCTAAAGAATCCATTTTTATTTTCTTCCTGCTCGTTTTTATAAAATTTGAATTTTTTCCGAAAGAGAATCAAGCAGAAAACAAAACGCGGAAAAAAGGTGAACAAGTAAATTTATTTCCGATCATTTAGATCCGATAACTTAGAAACGTTAGGATCAGAACTTATGTTCTAACAGGAATTAAGGTTAAATCCTTTCGATAATTTGTGAGAAAGCTTATGAAAGATATAAAAATCCAGAAAATAATTTTCCCCTTCCTACCACCGGATCTAGTGGTAAACCTGCAAGAATTCGAGACTTGTTTATTTACCAACGATGACCTACGGAAAATGTTCTTCTTCTTGAGAAATAGTAACTATACTCATTATCTCATCCTTAAACTTTTATTCTCTTCCGGAATGTCCACTCCGGAGCTAGTTTCTTTTAAAATCAAAAACTTTGAACCAAGTTCCGCCAACTTGAAGATTTCGGAACGTTGCAGATTAAAACACAGAAATATCCGTATTTCCGATGATTTTGCCAAGGAACTTTATCGCTTCTGCCAAAGTGAAAAAACAACGGAACTCCCTCTTTTTCCGGGACAAAAAGGTCTTAGAGAGGAAAGATCCATTCAAAAAATCCTGCAAAAAGCATCGCAAATCATAAAGAAGGAAGTCTCCATCCCATTGATCCGGGACTCAATCGCTTTGTATTTTTTTCATCGAGGATTCCCGGCACAGGAAATCCAAATATTTTTAGGCCATCGCTCTCTGAAGTCTACAAAACAACGTATATCTCTCTATTCTACCTTGGACGAGACATCAAATTCAGCGACTTTTGAGGATTTCGGTAGCGAAGCAGCGTAAAAATTTCTTGAATCCTATGATAATGCTTAGATCGTTGCTCTAAGTAGGCGCATTTTGGAAATCAAGACCAAAAAAATAGGCAAACACACTCTAGTTAATCTTAACGGTCGCCTGGACATTACTCATTCCGATGAAGTCGAGGCGAAATTAGCTGACGATGTTCAAAGTGGAGAGGGTGATATCATTATCAATCTCGAGCTTATTTCCTATATTTCTTCTTCTGGAATCCGTATCTTTGTCGGTATGGTTCGAGAATTGGACAAACAAGGTCGTAAACTCAAGCTCTGTTGTATCACTCCTCCCGTAAAAAAAGTATTCGATGTTGTGGAACTACTCGATCTTTTCGAAGTCTTCGAAACCGAACAAGAAGCTACCGCTTCTCTTTCCAAGTAATCCAATCCTTACTAGACTTCCACAAGCCAGCTTTTTAACCCTTTCTCTTTTCTTTTGGTTTTATTTTTTCACACAAAGCACTTCGATTCCTCCGTTTTGGCCGGATGAAGTCTTATTTTTTTCTCCCGCCCAAGCTTTTGCCAAAACGGGCCATCTAACAACGAATGTATTGGAAGGATTGATTCCGGGAATGGAATACAAAACACTTTGGATGCCTCCGGGGTTTTTGATCTTATCTTCCCTGTTTTTAAAAATCTTGCCGGATACGATTTTCATATTTAGGTTTTTCAGCGCCCTTACCGTATTTTTATCCGCTTGGCTTTTTTATAAACTGCTGGTCCAAGAAAAATTTTCCAAGTTCACAGCTATGATCGGTTTTGCGACGGTTCTTTCCGAACCGCTTGTATTTCGTTTCGGAACTTCCGGGAGAATGGAAGGATTAACAGCGCTTTTTTTTCTGGCAAGCATCTATGTCGCAGGCTCTAAGCGGGAACATATACTAAAATCCTTTCTTGCCGGCATTCTTCTGTCCTGTTCGGCAATGACACACCCGTTTGGCGCTTCCTTCGGGCTTGTATCTTTATTTTTCCTGGTAAGAGATAGGATTTCTATCTTACAAAAAGTTTTCTTCTTTATATTAGGTGGAATCATTCCAATCTGTTTGTGGGCCGTTTACATCCATCCGGATTGGAACCTTTTGACGATTCAATTCGGAGCCCAATTGATTCGGAAACAAATTTTATTCGGTAGTTTTACAGCACTTACCAAATTGAAAGTTTTTTTATTCGGATTCGCATTTTCCAAATTAAGACTCATCATCATCATCACTCAAATCTTTACGCTTGTGCTTGTTTCCATTTCTTTGTACAAGAAAAAACATGAATTGAATAGCAGACTGAATGTATATTGGATTTGGATTTTATCTGTCGCGGTTGCTTTGTATTCATCTTCCGAAGGATGGTATGTATTTCATTTTATTTTTCCCTTCGCATGGGGAATGGCGCTACTTGCAGAACAAAAATATTTCGGAAGAATCCTCTCTCTTGCAGGAATCAGTTTGTCCTTTGCGGGATGGCTTCATATCGTAAACATTCACTGGATTCAAACGGATTCCACATATATCTTAAACACTCAATTTCAAAAATTGGAAACCATTCTCAAGCCGCATAACAAAGTATACTTGCAAACTATCCCCGATCCTTATTTTCATTTGAGTGAAAAATATCCTGAAAAAAAGTTTTTGGAATTCATACCGGGAGAATTGGAATTCCCTTCCAATGAATACACCCGAACCATAGAATCTCAGGATGCGTTCGTATTTTACGATGATTCTTTAAAAAACCAGGCCATCTCTTTGTTTCTATCCAACCACCCTGAGTGGATTCGGGAGGAATGGGAAATTCCCGTTCCGAGCAATCATTGGTTGCATTTTAAAACAATCGTATATCATAAACCCACGGGGAATGAGAATGCGAGCCCATGAAATTTTCTGGAGACAAGTTCCGATTTCTTTCCTTTTGTTTTTTATTGGGTGTTATAGTTCCAAAAAAGACACACCTGCCCTGCTTGCACTACTAAACCAACCGACAAGTTCATATCAGATAACGATTGTAGGGGATTCACTTTCCCAATTATCCGACGGATTCGGATTGAAACATAAATTACCCACTTCTTATTCGATTAGAGATATGTCCGTCACAGGATATGGGACGGAAGACTGGCTCGTGCAATCTCCTAAACTGGAAGCCTTAGCCACGGATATCTGGCTGATTGAACTAGGAACGAATGATGCCAATCTTTACGGAACGACAAACTTTCTAACAAGATACAAAGAACTTTTGAGTCGTTTGGAAAAGAATTCCATTTCCATATTTATACTAACAGCTGTACCCTTAACTGATTATGTAGACTTACGTCCTTCTATCAAAACCAATAACCAAGGCATAAGAGATCTGGTTCAATCAAAACCGAATTACAGATTAGCCGATATTGAAAAAGTATTCTCCGCTTATACGGGAATTCCTCCCTTATATTCCTTAAATGATCCGGTGCATCCGAATCAATTGGGACTTGAGATTATGGGAAACGAATACCAGCGGGTCTTACTTGGGTTCTGAATTCAAATCAGCCAGAATTTTCAATCCCTTCAATGTCAACATGGGATCAATCAAATCGAAAACCTGGTTTTGAGAAGAAGCATGAATTGTGGAAACAAGTCCTCCTGTACCGATCACAATATAATCTCCCGGCATCTCTCTCTTGATTTCCGATACGATCCCTTTGAGAAGACCGATCCATCCGTAATAAAATCCTGATTGGATGGACTCGATGGTTGAACCGCCTAACACTTTGGAGGGTGCTTCGAATACGATCGGAGGAAGTTGTGCCGTATTTTTCGTCAACGCATCCATTGAGATTTTAAGGCCGGGGGCGATGACGCCTCCGATGTATTCCGGCTTTTCATTTAAAACGCAAAAAGTAGTAGCTGTTCCCAAATCTACAAGGATTGCTTTTCTGCCGGGAAAGGCCTTCACGCAATAGGCGGCATTCACCAATCTGTCGGCACCGATTTCAAAGGGTCGGGGATAGGTAATCCCAAAGTTCAGTTTCATTTGATAATGAACCCGCAAAGGATTTACATTGAACCAATCTTCTAACATTCGTTCAACGATCGGATTCAAGGAAGGAACTACGCTGGAATAAATCGCTGTTTTGATTCGATCCGATTTTACATTCTCTTGAGAAAGAAAACCTTTCAAAAAAAGACCGAGCTCGTCAGAAGTGCGCTCTCTGCGGGTTACGGTTCTTTTATGAAAATCGGGTGTCTCTTGCCCTTCTTGGAATATCCCGAATACTGTGTTGGTATTTCCAACATCTACTACTAATAAAAGTGGCTTTTCATCCATTCATATCACCCGAAACGAAGGGGAGGTATCCATAAGCTCGATCTTTTCCCCTCTTTCGGTCAGTAAAATGAGAAATCCATATTCATCAAATCCCAAAACTTTTCCCCGAATCATTTTTGAATCCCATTCCGTCTCGATCGCCTTGTCTTTCAAAAAAGAATGATTTTCTATCCAAATGAGTTCTTTGAGTATTTGTCCTTGGTCCATAAGATGAATAAGATAAGAATTGATTTCTTGTATAAATTGAAAGGTCAATCTTTCCGTCAGACCTTCGATCGGTTTTTCATCTAACAAGTAACAGGCTTTCGAATTCAGATTTTGAGGAATCCCTTCTCCGAAAATATTCAAACCCATACCGATGACAACGGTATAAATCCCGTTATGAAACTCGGACTCGATCAGTATTCCCGCAATTTTTTTTTCTCCTCTGTAAATATCGTTCGGCCATTTGACGGAGACTTCCCCTTCCAGATTCGGAAAAAAATACAGAATGGATTTCAATAACGCAGCGGACACAAACAGGGAAAATAAAGGCAAAGAAATATCATACGACGGCAATTGAATCTTACCGGAAAAAATGATTCTCTCATCACCTAACGAAATCCACTCATTGCCACCACGACCTTTCCCTTTGGTTTGTTCATCGGCAACGACCCAGGAACCGGGCACCCGTTGGTTGTCTTTGATCCATTCGTTTGTAGAATCCACGCTGATTAAATGATGACCAAGTTCCGGTTTTAAAAAATGATAAGACATAGATAACTTATCTTTTTCGAATTGGATTGACGAAAGTAAAAAATAAAGTCATATCTGAACCATGGACATTTCCGGAAAAACAGTACTAATCACTGGCGCAGGCATGGGAATCGGGGCTTTGGCTTGTATCGAATTCGCAAAGGCAGGAGCCAATATCATCGGTATCGACATTCAAAAAAAAGAGATGAATGAGACCAAAAAACAGGTAGAAGCTTTGGGCCGAAAGTTTTTTCCCTATGCATGTGATCTTTCCCGCCCTGACAATATCGATACTCTTGTCAGACAAATCGGCTACGACAAACTAACATTTCACATTTTGGTCAATAACGCCGGGATTGCTCCTTCAGGACCTTATCTGTCTCAGAATTTTTCCACATGGGAAAAGGCGATCTCCATCAACGTCAATGCTGTTACAAAACTCACTTATCTTTGCCTACCGATTCTAAAATCCCACCAGAAAGCACATATAGTGAATCTAGCAAGTGTGGCAGGAAAATTCGGATCGGAAGGAACTGTGATTTATTCAGCTACCAAACATGCAGTGGTTGGATTTTCCCAAGCGCTTCGTATGGAGCTATATGATTCAAATGTAGGAGTTAGTTGGATTTGTCCGACTATGGTCAAAACAAGAATGATCGATGGAGTCAAACCTTCTGTCTTTACCCCTATTATCGAACCCATCCAAGTGGTGAAAGCAATTCTTGCTGCCGTTCGAAAGAACCAAGGGGAAGTAATGGTTCCTTCCCGCCTTCGGTTTTCCATCGTGATCCTTCCTGCTCTTTTCCCGGAATTTGCCCTCTGGCTTGCGGTCAAAATGAAAGCTTCGAAAGGCTGGCTTTTGGCTAACAAGGGGCTTGAGAAAAATATTCCCAAATAAATATTTGTCTACATGCACATTTCTCAGGTTCTAGAACGTAAAAAGACCTCCATCAGTTTTGAATTTTTTCCCCCGAAAAACGAGGAAGCAGCAAGCGATCTATTCCAAACCATCCAAGATTTATCTTCTCTAAATCCTGCTTATGTTAGCGTTACCTATGGGGCAGGGGGTTCCACCAGAGATCTTACCCATGATTTGGTTGTTAAATTACAACAGCAAACAGGCTTAACAATTGTTAGCCATTTAACTTGCGTAGGTGCTACAAAAGAGGAAATCGGTCAGATTTTAAAACGATACGAAGCATCCGGAATTCATAATATCATGGCATTGAGAGGAGATCCTCCCAAAGGACAGACGGAATTTCAAAAAATGGAAAACGGCTTCGAATATGCGGGCGAACTTGTCGCCTATATCAAATCCAATTTTCCAAAAATGGGAATCGGAGTCGCAGGATTTCCGGAAGGGCACCCTAGTACTCCCAATCGTTTGAAAGAAATCGAATTCTTAAAGTGGAAAGTTGAACAAGGTGCCGACTATATCTGCACTCAACTTTTTTTTGATAATAATGACTTTTATGATTTTGTGGAAAGATGTGAAATTGCCGGGATCAAAGTTCCGATCATTGCAGGAGTGATGCCTGTCACTTCCAGAAAAGGAATGGCACGTATGGCAGAGCTTTCTTTAGGTTCCCGTTTTCCGGCAAAATTGCTGAAGGCACTTTCCCGGGCAGAAGACGATAGTTATGCGGAAAACGTTGGAATCCATTGGGCGACAGAGCAAGTCAGAGGACTCTTGGATCATAAAGTCGCAGGGATTCATATGTACACGCTTAACAAATCAAAGGCGACAAGAAAAATTTACGAATCTTTGGGGATTAGAAATTTCGATTCTCTCAGCTGAATTGTTAAACTTAAAATTCCCCGGAGTCTGGGGAATTGATTCCCAAGTATTCGTTGTTTTTCCAGTAACCTTCCATGATCAATCCTCCTCTAGGGTTTTTGATCGTAGCTTTGCCTTCCAAAAGATTGTCTTTCCAATTTCCTTCTAAAACATTTTTGTCTTTGAAGATGTATTTTCCGGGACCGTTTCTTTTCCCGTCTTTATAAAATCCTTCGAACCGATCTCCGTTGGGATAAACATAAGACCCTTCTCCATCCCGAATTCCTTCGGAATAGTTGCCTTCAAAGATTTCCTTTTCGGAATAAATGTATTTCCCCGCACCGTTGCGAACATCATTCACATACTGGCCTTCGAATTTTTGTCCGTTTTTGTAATGATAAATGCCAAGTCCGTTTTTAGAATCGTTTAAGAAAGATCCTTCGAACTCATCCTGATTCGGATAATTCAGTTTGCCGAGTCCTTCCCGATTTCCTCCGGTGAAACTACCTTCGTAAATGGATTTGGACTCCATTTCCATCTTTCCGGAACCGTTTACACATTCGCCTTCCATGCATTTGCCTTGCGCGCTTGCGCAGCTAACAAATGCAAATGAAAGAACGGATAAAAATACTCTGCTATTCATAATCGCAGAATGCAAAAATAAAAACCGGATTTTATTTAGCCACTACGTCTCTCCACCAGTTAGGGGAAGAAGAAACGATTCCTTCCTGACCATAGAGAGAATTTGCAATATTCAAAGAAGCGGCACCTGCAGGAGTTTCCACTTCATAATAATTATGACCTAACATTTCCAATTTGTTGGCGACTCGGAGTCCTTTGGATGCAAGAAAATTCTCTACTTTGTCTCTGGACCAGGAGGTTTTGAAATCAACAATGATGTTGCCCGGTAAAGCCAAGTAACTTGATCCTTGCATACTGGTGAATAATGGAGAGTATTGAATGGAGCCTGAACCGTTCAATGTTTTTGCAGCCGATACGGGACTACCCTTTGCTTTTGTCTTCCAGATACTGGCAGCTCCCGACTTCCGTAGAACAGTAGCAGTAGAGTCCAACGAACGAACACCTAATGTAGATTTGGTTTCCGTGTATTCGGCAGGCGCACCGAATTCGGCAATCAAACCGTCATGAAGTTGCAGATCTATCCTTTTGTTTCCATCGTAATAATAAAGATCGCTTGGTTTCAAATCCTGAGAGTAAGCAGGTTGAGAAACACAGGCGGATAAAAAAAGACCGATAAATATAATTTTAAATGTTTGAACCTTTTTCATAAATAGCTCCTGTTCCAATTTTAATTTGCTCGTCCCCTGATGTTCATAGACCAGGAGGAAATTGTATGAGTTCCGACACCCGTCGTACCAGGAGAAGTTTGACCACCCCATGAAGTGCAAGTACGCACAGAACTTGAATAGTTACACAAATCCGAAACCTTCAAAGACCAGGTTCCGTCTGCGGATTCATCCATAAAGGTAGTTACCCCGAAACGATACCCCGTAAAGTCCGTACATCTGGTAAATGCTGGCGTTGAATTGATACATGCTCTAGGAGATGCCAGGATCGCTGTTTTTCCGGAAGGAGAAGTCAATTCTATTTGCAAATCACCTGGCTCATCCGAGGCTCCGGTTGTAATCGTGAGAGTCAGATCTACGAATTCTATTTTTCCGATTCCCGAAGAACTGACAGCCACTGTATTTGTAGCTCCGGTTGCGTTGTTATTCGCAACAGATGCGTTAGTGGTAGAGCCGGTCACTGCTTTCTGCACTACTGATCCAAGCAATGTCCACGACTTAGCAAGCGTTACCGCAGCATTCGCGTCGGCGGCTCCGAAACCGTATTTATGATTGAATTTTAATCCGGCCCCGTTTGTGAACCAGCCGGCATCGGAAGGATCGTTTTGTCTGGCGGATCTCGCTAAAATCACCCGAACATCTCTCCAAGTTAGACTTGGATTGGCATCTACAATGAGTGCTCCCACTCCGGCAGCTAGAGGAGACGCTGCGGAAGTTCCGCTAAAAGAGCTGGTATAATTCCTGTTTGTCGGTTCGGTAGAGCTTGTTCCTCGGTTGTAACCACCCGTGGAGGAAACATCCGTTGTAAAAATCCCGACGCTATTGTTTCCAAGCGAATGCGCGCAAACCAGTAGATTGGCACCGTCTTCCGAATAGGAAGCTTTTTTACCGTCATTTCCAATGGCGCAAACGGCATTGACTCCGTAATAGTTCGCCTGACCGTCGTAATTCGAATTGTCGGTATAGATATTTGTGCTACTGGCTTGGCCGTAATAAGCAGTTAAAGACCTGCCTCCGTTTCCAGCGGCCCAGAAAAATACGGTTCCTTTTCCGTTTCTACCGGTGGATAATGCTGTGTCGATCCCCGATCTCCAAAAAGATCCGGAAGGAAATAACAATCCCATATTGTCCGCCGCTCCCCAGCTGTTATTCGAGATGAAGATACCTGCAGAATTCGTTGACATCGCATCACCGGCGTTAACATCTGTGGCATTAAAAAGAACATTCCGAGGGCTTATTTTCGCCTTGGAAGCGATTCCGACGCCACCTATGGAATTTTGCGGCGCTGCCATAATTCCGGCTACGGCCGTTCCATGGCATCCTGTGGAAGAAGAGCAAGTTCCGAAACCGTAGAAACTACCGCCATACAACTTCTGATAGCTGGTTGAGTAATTGGCTTTGAGATCTTCGTGGTCTATATCCATACCGTCATCAACGACCGCAATGTTTACACCACCTCCCTTACAACCTTGCGCCCATGCGCCGGTTGCTTTGGCATCTTCTCCCAAAAGAGAACTGGATGTAGAGCCGGTATTGGAGAGGTGCCATTGGCTCGAATAATAAGTATCAGACGGAATATCCGTAGAATCAGTACAGGCTCCGTCCTGGGGTGCCAACAAGCTCTGCAAAATCAGAAGATTGAGTAAATCCTCCAAAGGATCTTTCTTATCCTTTTTGCAATATGAAAAAGAAAGAACAAGAGACAAAAGAAATACAAATTTGAAAGCGCGCAAAATACTATCCCCCGAATAACTATGTTTCAAAACCATAGAACCTGCAATATCGCTGGCAAGTCACTTTTTTATGCTTTTGCCTCAGCTAACCTTTTTGCACGATCTTCCTGAACCAAGGCATCGATCAATTCGTCCAAATCCCCTTCCATAATGGCTGGTAGGTTATGACTGGTAAAACCCACTCTATGATCAGTACATCTTCCTTGAGGAAAGTTATAAGTCCGAATCCTTTCGGAACGGTCTCCCGATCCCACTTGTGCTTTTTTCAAAGCATCTGCGCTTAGTTTGGCGGATTCCGCAAGTTGATCTGCGATTCTGGCGCGCAGCATTCTCATCGCCTTATCTCTGTTTTTGATTTGTGATCTTTCTTCCTGAGAGGCCGATACGATCCCTGTAGGAATATGTGTGATTCGAACTGCCGAGTCCGTAGTGTTAACGTGCTGACCACCCGCACCGGAAGAGCGGTAAACATCGATTCGAAGATCACTTTCCTTGATATCTATTTCTTTTTCTTCCGCTTCCGGAAGAACGGCAACAGTAACTGCCGAAGTATGAATTCGTCCACCTGATTCGGTATCAGGAATCCTTTGTACTCTATGTGTTCCGGATTCGAACTTAAATAAATCGTAAGCACGATCGTCTTCTAATGCAAAAACGATTTCCTTGAACCCACCTATTCCCGTTGGGCTCGAGTCTACTACATCCACCTTCATTCCCACTTTATCAGCATACTTATTATACATTCGGAAAAGATCCGCGCAAAACAATCCGGACTCTTCTCCTCCCGTTCCGGCACGAATTTCAACCAATATGTTTTTGCCGGAGTTGGGATCCGGGGGAAGTAACATGATTTCCAGTTCCTTGGAAAGGGATTCCAATTTTGCTTCTCCTTCTTCCACTTCCGATTTCAACATAGCATGCATGTCGGAATCGTTTTCCGAGGTGAGAAGGGATTTCGCATCTTCGATGTCTTGTGAAATTTTAAGATAATCGGCAGCTTTACTGTAGACAGGTGTTAGGCGAGATCTTTCCTTGGAAAGACTCTTCAGTTGGTCGGGTAGAGTCGCCCGCCCTAACTCATCTTCAATGCGAAGGTATTTTTCTTGTATTTTTTTCAATCTGTCTATCATGTCTATGGAAAGGCTATAGAATGCCTAATTTTGATAAACTAAAAACTATTACTTATTTTGCTTAAGGTGAACGAAAACAAATCCCCGATTCCATCCAATGGCTTTTTAGAGAGCCTAATCGACCTATTTGCAGGTTTGGAACAATACAGAAGCCCTTATGCGCCCACAGTTCAGGCTCCGGATGAAATGGTGGAGCAATTGGTGCAAAATGCCTCGTTCAAAACGGGACTGGTGAGTGCGACCTGCTCTCTCCCTCCCGGTCCCCTCGGACTACTTAGTATTCTACCGGAATTGCTGGTAATCTACCGCATCCAAGGTCATTTGGTTTTGGATATCGCGGCCCTTCACGGAAAAGAAGTCCATGTGACCCGGGAGCTTCTTTTGTATTGTTTATTCAAACACGGAAGCGCCCATGTATTCAGAAAAGTCATAGAGGAAACTTCTTTAAAAATTCTAATTCGCCCGACCACGGTCATGCTGTTTCAATCCTTATTGGAAAAGGTCGGATTATTGATCACCAAAACCGTCCTTCGTAAACAATTTGCTAGGTGGATACCTCTGGGAGGTGCCGTAGTCACTGGAACTTTTGCTTATTTCGATACAAAAAAAGTCGGAACTACCGCCCATGCTCTTTTTTCCAAAGAAATAGAAACTTGGAATCATATAACAGATTTGGAAGCAGAGTGATTTTTTTTAGATTCATTTTTATAATTTACCTTTTACCATTCTTACTTACGATCTCTTGCAAATCAGAACATGAAAATCTAGTTGCTGATATAGATGATTTGATCGCAAGAGAAAAGTATGAAAAGGCTCTCAGCCTTTTGGAAGAAAGACTTTCCGCTAATAGAAATTCAGCGGAAGTCCTTTCCAAATCCAAACCGAACCAACCCCGCTTATTTCAAGTTTCGGAAGACAGAACAAAAATCGTTTGGACGGAAAATAAGACCGTATTTTACAGAGATCTGATTTTGGACAAAAGCGAAGAAAGAGAGCTGAAAATCCGACCGGATAATTTCAAAATATCAGCAAATGGGGATTATGCGGTCATGCAGTTTCCATTAAAACAAAAAGGCGGCTGTGCCATTTTCGCCTACTCTTTGACAAATTCATCTCTCGAATACGAATCAGGTGCTCATGTTCCCTGCAAAACGGGAATGGGAATCACCTCCGACGGAAGCAAGATTTACTATTTCTTTGAAAACGATTTATTCGAAGAAAAAACTTCCTTACCCAAAAACCCTAAAAAATATATCTCCGGCGATGAATTCCCTACTACTTTTCCCAAATTAAAAGCAAACTACCAATTGGCATCCCTGGGAGACGATTGGTTATTGTGGTCGGGAACGGGCGGATCGTATAACCTATATTATATTAATTCGTTTCACAAACGAATTTCACTTTTCACAAAAGACATTGTTCTACCTAGGATTTTATATCACAATGGAACCACCGCTTACCTGGTAGGTGGCAAGGTGGGTGATCTTTTTCTAAAAGAAGTCAATTACTTGGGGAACAAAAGTCCCTCCATTTCCAGGGGAACTCCGATCAATGCGAGAGAAGCCATTTCCTACCGACTCACTGCGAAAGATGAATTCATTTCCCCCAACCAGTCCGAACCTTTGCAACCGATGAAATGGAAAGTCTTAGGAAAAAAAGAACATCTTCCTTTCTTTTTGGAAAGATTCTGGGGAGTTTCGGGAGACCGTATTGTTTACGAAAACAAAAAAGGGGAACTGGTAATAGACAATCTTCAATTTACGAAAGAAGATTGGAGTATGTGGAATTATTATAAGGAAGTCAAGAAAAAGAACGACGGTTAGGCGGCTTGCTCGTTCTCGTTACGATTTACAAAGAAAGAACAATTTTTGTATTCTTCCGTTATGCAATGTGAAGTGAGCAAGTTCACATCGTCTGTCTGCAATCTGTCTTTAGAGCTAGGGCATACTTTCAACCCTTGCGTATAAAGAGGACATTTAACGTAAAACTCGTTGGCAGAAGATCCTGTTTTTGACATAACTCCTCAAAATTCTTTTAAGTTTTCTTTTCATGTCAAATGGATTTTAATTTAAAATGCAAAAAAACTTATATAGATTAAGTCTCTTATTTCTTTTTTTAGAAGTATAAATTTAAGATCCTTGGTTGTGATTCCGACTCGGATTCATCTTTATTTACAAAGTCGCGTATGTTAAATGTTTTACCGCTCGTTCCTTCTTCGAAAAATTTCCCATGCAGAAACACTTGTACCGATTCCACTGCCCGAGTGATTTTAATATGTTTGGAAAGACCGTGTTTGATCCAAATTTCATTTTCGGACAAAGAGCCGATTTCAGGATCGTTGATATAATTTTTCATTTTTTCAATATTCAATTTCGGGAATGAGAAGGCAGGAGATACCAGCCCGTCCAAAGGCCTACCTTTCAATCGTTCGTAAAGTGCCGAGTTAAAAACTTCATGACCCAAAAATACCGCCACCTTCCAACCGGGAACTACCCAAGTTCGATCCTGTGCCACATCCCCCGGTTCCAAAATCATTTCTTCTTCTTCCGTAAGTAATGTCTTTCTAACCAAAGGATCCATCACACGGCCGTCGGCAGAAAATGAAACGGACACATTGTACAAAGGACCTTTCGGATCAACAATCAGTTTTCCCCCGACAATTTTAGGAGAAGGCAAAATAATAGACCCTGCGAGAATCGGAACCGAATATTCTTTAGCCAATCTAGCGAAAGTTAGCTGATATGTATCGGCCATTAGCTGAGACTGGTATCGAAATGCAGCTTCCCATTTAGGTTGCGCCTTCTTTGAAAATTCCAAATGAGGTACTAATTCCGCTTCATGTTGAATCGCAAACGTATCTATCGCCGTTTTCCAGTCCGGGCTATGGAATACCCGTTCCTTTTGTCCTAAGAATACTAGCCCGGTACCGATATGCTCAGGAAATATAATGATTGTTTTACGGTCATAAATATTTGCGTCTTTTCCCGTTTTGAGAAGTTCCTCTATTCTTTCCGCCCACCATTCCTGTTTGGAAAAATCACTACCGTCTAAGTATACCTGCATGGAAATGATGTTTCCATACTTTCTGTCAGCGCCGTTGGTTTGAATGGGAATCGTGGTCCAGGATTTTTCAGCTCTGGAGATCTCGTTTTCCTCGTAAGTAGGGAGGGGAAGGGAAGGTACCGGAACGCTCACTCCCGTGCTATGAAAAGAATGTGCGGCAAACGAAGTAATGCCGACCAGAATCAGGAAAAAAATAATCCGAGAAGTAGAAACGTAAAAATTATGCATATTCTTCCAAATAAACCTTAACTGCATCCAACATATATTCCGTGAACAAAGGAGACGGATCGTAATTTTTTACCGATACCCATTCCATAAAATCATGTTCATCTGAAATAATGATTTCACCACCCAAAAGTTTTGCCTGATAGGCAATGATAATACAAGGATGATTTCCTTCATTGACTCGATGTTTATGAACGAAAATCGGTTTCGGATTGATTTCCACCCGGACAGATTCGCCTAACTCCTCTTTTACTTCCCGGTGAATACTATCCATCCAGTCGTCAAAAAATTCGTCTTCGTTCATTCTTCCGCCCGGCAAATCCCCATAGCCGGATTTACTATCCCGCATGATGAGAAATTTATCGCCGTCTCTTAAAAATAATTTTTGAGTGATTTGAAAAGAACCGTGTTTACTCATAACGGATTTCCCCATTTGTCAATTTGATGATCGACTGCATACAAAGCGGGTTTAGGAAGTGAATTCGTTTTGTACAATGAAACCATACCCAAGGCGACTGTTGTGAGTTGAGTAATGATAGGATCCATAGATTCGGTAGGAACTCCGTAAAACAAAAAGTTGATCGGGCTACCATCGCTTAACAAGAATAATGTTTTTTCAACCGCCTGTTTTTTCGACTCGAAAAGAAAACTGACTTTTCCACCCAAATCCATTCCGGTCTGCGGATCTATGATCCGATCGATAACCAACCGAATCGGAATGTTGCCAATGGCCGGTGTCGAGGATTGATACAAATCATTCAGCCATTCGATCAGATCCGTGAATTCTGCCGTTTTTGTAGAACCGGAAGCAACATACAAATTGGGATTCTCGCTGTTTAGAATCCAATTTTCCCAATCTTTTTGTTTTAGAACGGACTCGCCTGTTACACCTATAATCAAATCAATGCCTAGAAATTCTTCCGAAGGCAAATGAGAAAAATCTGAGTATTGGCGGTTTCCATTGTTTACAAATTTAAGATCTACTTGTGAAATCACCCGATTGGATTCATGCAACCGACCATCTACAAGATAAGTATTTAAAAATCCGCCGATATTTCCGAGAGAACCCAAAAGCAAAATTTTCCTTTTGGAAAGAACCTTACCCAAACCATGCAAACTGTTTTCAATGGCATTTAATATGGAAAAGGCGACCTCTTTGGATTCCTCTTTTGTTTTTTCATTGGAAACAGCGATGGTAAATGCAGGTAGCGTAAGAAGGTTCTCAACTCCCGCCGTTTTTTTCAATCGATCGTATCCGTTGCGGGTATGTTCCACTGTTCCGATAACTGTTTGAGAAATGAAAGACGATAATCCTTCCGAAGAAAATTCAGGAGGGCAATCCACCCAAAACTCGGAAGCGATTTCACCGATTGTTTTATTCTCTTTGCAACGTTGATTGATGATGGGAGCGACATATCCGCCGTCTTCTACAAGCAGGATCTTTTCTCCTGTTTTTCTAAGCTTGAATAATTTGTTTAAAAACAAATAGGTAGCAAGGTATTTCATCGCATCAAAAAAACCGAATTTTGCCTCTTCCAGTTTTGCCGCAAATTTTCTATGAGGTGAAGAATCACTGTAAAGCGGGGAAAGTCCGTAATAAGGACGATTATTCTTTGTGAGTTTGAATTCCAGACCCGCCATGAAAAAAGATTCGGTAGGAATATCGAGTAGTATATCGAGATAAACAGGAGGGATATTCCCACCGTATTTTACGAATGCTACATCCAACGATTTTATTTCCAACCTTCTCAATGTTTCTATCATGGAGATGATTTCTGAAGTGATATGGTGGATCAGAAAAATATGCGTATTCTCAAAGTTATGCGAATGTTCTTTTTTATCCGCAATCGCCTCCAGAATAGGCATTCTTTTCAGATAAAAGCTGGAATCAATTTGAGTTCTTTTTCTGTTAAAGCTGAAATTGAGAACTCTGTCCAACCGGGAAAGTTCCACGTAAACTTGAGCCCTTCCTAGCTTGGCCAATACAGTATGGCCTTCTTTGATTGTTTGAGAGATGTCGGCATCTTCCAAAAGCAAAAACAACTTCTTCATCAAAGGCAATGTGTTCTGAGGATCCGTAGCCAGAATCATTGTACGAAAACTATCTTCCCAATAAAAATGGATATGAGTGAGCCTGCCTATCGGTGTTTTTTCCAACTGCTCGAACACTTTGCTGAAATGTCTGTTTTCCTCTTCAAAGAAAGTTTCGCCTTTCTGAGCGGCACCTATAATGCTATTGTTGAGAGATTCGCTGATCTTGGAAGCACCTGCAATATAAGTCCTTTTGCCGATATCATCCACCACCTCATGTTTGATACCGCCTAGATTCAGCACAGAGGAATCAATAGCATCGACTGTTATGCGAATGAAAAAATCCCCCACATTGATCTGACTCGTAACCCTTTCCATCAGAATCTGGTATCTGCCGTCCGCATCACTTCGGTTTTTATAAAAGGGAAAAAGCAAAGCTATCGAAGGATTTAATTTCGGATCTTCTCCGTAAAACTCGGGATGAAGTTTTTTAGCGATCGATTGTCTTTGAAAAGTCCCAAATACGGATCTTAAGTCCTCTTCGAACTGATCCCGAAACAAAAGCCAATCATTCAATATACCGGATCTTGCATGCACTTGAACATAAGAGATATGCATATCAATCAGCTCATGATTGATATTGGGATTTATTTTTTGAATAAAAGAAATATCACCGGGCAAGCTATGGAGGTTATTTGTAATCTCTTCACTCAAAGAGCGGGATAAAATGGAAAGACCGAAAAAAATCCTCAAATTGGATAAGTCGATTTCCCAAAGATGAGATTCTTTTTTGATTAGAGTGGGTCCGATGGAAGTTGCGATTTCAGATGGAATCATTTTTTTTATTCCCTCTTACGGAAAACTAACTACGACTTTTACGGAAGACGGGTCTTTTGCTTTTGCATAAGCGGATTCCAAATCTTTTGCCGGGAACATATGAGAAATCATATTTGTTTCCAAAGCGGAAGCAACATCGGGATTTTCTCTTAAAAGTTTCAACGCATAGTGAAAGTCCCCGCAACGGGAGGTGCGAATCACCTTACCCTCTCGAAAGAATCCGCTCAAAAGCCCCGAATCATTTTGCCAACCGGACTCTGAGGATGTATCCGCTAAAATCGCACTTCTGGGACGAACCAGCGAGGTTTCCGATTTGGGATTGGGGCGAATGGCAAGTCCCACTTCTTCCGAAGTCCCTGCGATCACCAGATCAAATCGGGGAAGCCGATTTGCAAATGCATCGGACAATAAAATAGCTTCGCCTTCGGAAGCATTCCCTTCAAAAACTTTGATGTCGGATGGTATGAGCTTTTTCCATTTATCAGCAATCGAAGAAAACAAAAATACGGTTTCATTTTTTCTGTTTTCTCGAGGCCAATGAAACCCAAGATTTTCCACCGTTGCAGGTAGTATGGACAATTCGTCCACCACTAGTTCCGTTAAGTGAGAAAGTCCTCCCATGATTTGTCCGTTGGTAGTTTTTAAATGAAGTTCTCTTTTGGAAAATCCCGTTGCAGATTCAAACCCGCTGACCGTACTTGTAGTATCATAAACAATATCGAAAGATCCTTGCAAGGATGCGACATCGGTATTGCGAAGATCCACCACATCATCGGCTCCCATTTTTTTGGAAAGTTCCACAAGATGATCATGCCTAGTAATCGCAGTTATGCGAAAGTTGGTTTTCTGAAATTGTCTGTGTGCTTTCAATGCGGCAAGAACCAAACTACCCAATCGGCGCGGACCCAGAACAGCCACATGATCCCCTTCTCTGGGAGGAGAAGCCAGAATCGCTTGCAATGCCGCAGCAAACGGTTCCATAAGGACCGCTACTTTTTCGGAAATACCTTCCGCTTCAATAGCAGCATTTTGAGGAGCCAAAATATAAGAACCGAATCCTCCAGGCAATCTATCGATCCCGAGTACCCTTCTTTCCGGGGAATGTGTAGGAAGTCCTACTGTACAAAAAACATCGGTTTCTTTATTTCCCCGTGCTTCGAAAGTATCGTTGATCTCGACTACGTATTGTTTTTTGGGATTTTCTTCTACGCTCTCAGCCACTAACTCATGTCCGATGATCTGAGGGAGAGGGTGAGGTAAAAATCTACGGTCAATATCGGTGGAACAAACTCCGCAGAATTTCGTTTTTAATAATTTATAACCAGGGCCAAGGGAGAGGTAATCGGCACCATTGCGGCGGATTTTCCAACCCGCTTCCAAACTACCATCATACTCATATTCTGATGTTTCAAAACTGTCGTCAGCTTTGTAATCCAGAGCATTAAATCTAATTTGCATTACCTATTGTTGATAAAAAAGAGAAGAATCACAGTCAATGTAAAAAAGGTGAAGTTCACAAGAAAGCCCTTCCTGATCTCTGAGCGCTCCTTTTGACTGAGCAAATAAGCAGTTGCAAAGACGGAAAAAAATCCGCCTATATGCGCCCAATGAGCAACATGATCGCGTGCAAATAGATTTGTCATATCCGAATAAATCATAAACCAAGCGAATAAAAAGACCGGGAAAGGAATCGCCTGTTTTTTGGAAATGGGGAATCGAAACGGAGAAAGCAAAGCCGCAACGGATGCCAATCCGGAAATTGCACCGCTTGCCCCCAACACGGGAGTTCTATCTCCTATGAAAAAACCTCTCACAATCCAATCACCTAACACGGATAAAAAACCGGCCATAAAATAAAATAAAAGCCATTTGGATTTACCGACTCTGTATTCAACGACCCGACCCAAGATCAGCAAAAAGAACATATTGGAAAACAGATGTGCAAATGATCCGTGAAAGAATGTACTGAGAATCCAATTGATGGGTTGCAATTCACCGGGAGTTGCTAAAAAATATTCATCTACCGCCGTCGGAAAAAAAATCATTACGACAGGATATAAAATCACCATTCCTGAAGCAAAGCTTGCTGTTAAGGGAAATTCCCAGATAAAAGATCTCATTTGATTTTAAGGTTTTGTGGAATCCGTTGCAGCAGTCGGAGGGCTTGCTTCTTTCGGATTGCGAACATAACTAGGGTCAAAGTTAGGAATGCCTTGTGCAAGCTCAAACATATCCGGTTGTTTCCAGACCATTTCATAAAAATTAGTCGCACCGTAAGAATCAAACTGACTGTCATACAAAAGTTTTAAATACTTTTCGGTATCATTCACTATGATACGATTCACTTCCGCAACCAGACCGGGAAAAGACCGTGCTTCCGGATCAAAATCTTCAATGGAATCATGTAATAGTCCGAGCAATACAATGTATTTTTCAGCTTGTTTTAAAGATTTAAGAGAGTACGCCAACTCCTGCAATTTCATCAGATAAAGATAAGGCCGGATATTTTTTCCGACCATAAGCCTTTGTTTGGCAACAGCGATTTCCCTATATCCCAAACGTAGATAGAGTTTGGTTTCGGTTTTTTCTTTTCCGTTCGCAAGCCGGGCCAAACGACTTAATTCCTTTTCCAGATCTTCCACTTCCTCATCCAGAATCAGAATGTACAACCTGATAAGTAGACCTTGCGTTCTACGTAACTCAGCATAGGAACGACCGAGATCCATTTGAAGGTGAAGGATCTCCGATTCGATATGATGCTGAATGCATCTCTTATAATATTTTTTTTGCTCTTCCGTTCCTCTATTGGTAATAGTGGAATTTAAAATTCTTAAAAATTCGTAATTGTCCTTCAATCCATAACTAACTCTGATTAGCTGAGTTGCCTTGGAACTAGACTGATCGGGGGACGACTCAGTCCAGGCAATTGCCATTAGGATAAAAAATGACAGTATTCGTAACATCTATGTCTCTATTTTCGGTTCAGCTTTCTAATCGGCAGGAAGATAAAAAAGAAAAGACAGTGTAGTATCTTTTCTAAAGATTATGTCTATAGTGTTATGGCTCCCCTGTTAGATACATTACCCTCTTCCCCCACGGAAACAATCGAGATCCTAAAGTCCGAGATGGATACGCCCTTTTGGGAAAAAAGACTAATCCAGTTGATGAAATCCGCCGCAGAAGGGGACAAAAACGTCTGGGCGCTCATCTATCAGTTGGTTCGGGAAGCAGACTCGGGACGTTTGAGCTGGGGTTATCACAAGGCTATTCTGAGCGGAATGGTCTACATACTTTCCTACGTCGGGGATAGCAAAAGTTACCGGATTCTTATGAATTATGTCAAATCCTTGGATCGGACCATTCCGATCGGAGCCATCGAACTCATAGCCGACATGATCGCCACTTTCAAAGAACTGGATGTGGAAGAAATCTTTCAAATCGCAAATCATATCGATGAATTGAAATCCGCCTTCGGAGTGATTGCCCTCACCAAACTAGCATTAGAGAATCGACTCAATGAAGAACAGAAAATCAGAACAAGAGAATTTTTATCCACCTACAAAAACCGAAAATATTATTTGGACGGAATTATAGAAATGACTTTGGAATATTTGGAAGAGCCTAAAGAAGAATCTTCGGATCTATTGAGCCAACTGGACGGTATGTTTTAATGAAAGCGGCGATTCTGCATAGCGGGCAAAGATCTCTCAAAGTCGAAGAAGTGGAATTACCGGAACTTTCCACTAACCAAGTTAAGGTGAAAATTAAAGCCTGCGGAATCTGCGGCTCCGATATTCATTTTGTTTTGCACGGTAAGATGAAATCCACATATTCTCCCTGTATCCCCGGTCACGAAATGTCCGGTGAAGTGATTCAGTTGGGTGAAACCGTCACAAAATTCAAGTTGGGTGACCGAGTGGTGGTAGGTGCGGGAACCAGTTGCGGAAAATGTTCTTATTGTCTCGCAGGTAGGGAAAATCTTTGCGAAGAGATCGGAGTATTCGGATTCAATCGAAGCGGCGGTTTTGCAGAATTCATTCATGTAGAGGAAAGATACCTTCACAAACTTCCGGATTCCATTCCGTTTCCGCAAGGCGCAATTCTCGCCGATGCTGTTTCCACACCCTATCATGCGATCAAATACCAAGGTGAATTGAAACCTGGAGAAACCGTAGCCATCATCGGTTGCGGCGGTTTGGGGATTCATGCGGTTGCCATAGCAAAAGCGTTAGGTGCCGGTAAGATCTTTGCCGTGGACATAGACAGAGGTTCTCTCGACAATGCTCTGTCTTACGGTGCAGATGAAGCCATCTTACTGGAAAAAAACATGCAACTGGGAAAGATTCTAAAAGAGAAAGCGAAAGGAATTGATCTGATCGCAGATTTTTCCGGCTTTATGGCGAATATCGAAAGTAGCATTCGCAGTATGAATCGTGGAGGAAGGATCGTTCTCGTTGGGATTGGAAGAAACAAATTGGAAATCCCTATGCCTTTTTTTCTAATCGAAAGACAAATCCGGATTACAGGCTCCTATGGTTCTGATAGTCGTGCTATTCCTGAACTCATCCAACTTTATTCGGACAAAAAAATCGACTTAACCAAGTCCATCAGCGGCGTTCATAAGTTGGAAGATGTAAACGAATACCTCCATGCTTTAGAGGAAAAAAGAGAAAACCCGATTCGTTTTATCATCAATCCTGAGCTTTAGTCAGCTGTTTTTGTATTCGATGATGATAAAGGAAACGTCATCCTCCTGATGTTTCCAGGATTTGCAGAAATCGGATAAGTTGCCTTGTACGGTTGTCTTTAGATTTTGAATGGACAAGTCCCTATTTTCCCATAACAGCCGTTTGAGTCTTTCTTCGTTGAACAACTCGTTTTTATCATTGTTTAGGTCCAATACACCATCCGTGTAGAGGAAAATCTTATCTCCCGGCAATAGTTGCGTCGATTCCTCTTTGTAATCACTTTCTGCAAAAACACCCAACGGCTTTCCTTTGGCACGATGTTCCAATAAAGCGGGTGAATTGTTGCGTAAAATAAAAAAACCGGGATGGCCTGCGTTGGAATAAATCAATTTGCCGCTCTCGGTATCTATAAATAAATAAGATGCGGTAATGAATAGTCCTTTGGTTTTTCCGGAAAGATGTCTATTCATGAAATTAAAAACCCGAGTCGGGTATTGAATATATGCCTTGGCGCCTGTAAATGCCATCTTGGACATTGCCGCAACTACTGCGGAAGAAATTCCATGACCCGCAACATCGCATAACAAGATGCCCCAGTTGCCCAGGCTATCGCAATCATGGTCAAAATAATCTCCCCCGATGCTATGTAAGGATTGGGTGAAAGCTACCAAATTGATATTTTCATCCTCTTTGATATGATCGGAAAGAAGAGATCTTTGCAATTCCTTTGCCAAAGCCATATCTTTATCAATGGCAAACAACCGTTCCAGATCCTTATTTTTTTTCTGAAGTTCCTTATTAAAATTATCAATGGAACTAAGAATATTCCAATAATAACGAAATACAAAAAAACCGAAAAACAATATCATCACCCAAAAGCCTTGGTGGATGATTCTTTCTTTCCAGGGAAATATTCCCATATCTACAAGCGTATCATGGGAACCTGTGATTACAACTGCGAGCAAACCGTAAGTAACAAGTCTGAGTTTGGAATCTCCACGAATCAAAATGTAGATGGAAGATAAAATAGCAATGATCCCTTCCGAAATCACCCACCAATTATAACTCCATTCCGCATTTAAAAAGGAAATCCCGCTATTCCAACTCACCATCAAACAATAAATATATACGAGAATATGAATAAAAATCATAATCTCGAAAAGATTTTTAAAAAACGCGGGATAAACCTGTTTTAGAAATAACAATAATAAAACCGGATAGATTGCAAAATTAATATATGTTAGGGGAATCGTAATTCTCGAATAATTAAGCAACGAAAAAGCAATGAATCCGTTCATGATCTCAATGATTGCGCTGCTCAAAAGCAAAACGGAGAAATACAGATAAATTCTCTCTTCCCATTTCAAAAAGAACAAACCTAAAAATAACAAAGAAAGAACAATCAAAACAGGGGAAAGAAACGTGCGTGCTACATTATCACGTAATAATTGAATCCATGAATGGGAATATTCTTCCAATCTGACTTTTCCATCCAAACCAACATAACCCTTGTAAGATGATTTGCAATGAACGTAAATATACCCACCCGGTTGGCCGGAAAGCGGAATAATATGAGGAAATACATAATCCCTTTCCCTAAAAGAATAAACTTTTTTATCATTTTGATAAACGGTCGGCGATTCCAAAGCAATCTCGATAAATAAAGCGGGGTTTTTGTATTTATAAAGGTGATGATCGGAAAAACGAATCCATAGATCATTTCCGGGAACGGTAACCATTCCCATTCGATGTGTCTCAAATCGCTCCCAGGAATTTTCCGATAATGAAGACGGATTGATTTCCTGCAAATTGGCAGGAACAATTAGATACTCTGCTTTTGACTCGGAAACGGAAAATGAAGGAGAATCCTCGAAACCGTTTCCATACTGGGTATGGCAAGAAACTAAGAAGGCGAAAACGACCGAACAAGTCCATTGAAAGAAAAGAATCTTTCTCTCTTTGAATATTGTAATAGGTTTGACTTCCATTTGTTTCAAAATCCATTATGAAGAAGAAGGTTCAATGTACATGAATCCCAATCGTTTCCCAATCTTTTTTTGTTTGCTTGCGGTCAGTTTTTCTCTATCAAAAAACGTAAACGCACAAACACCCGTAACCCCCCAAGAGCCAATCAACCAAGACAAGATGGAATGTTATTCGATTCCTACGGAGATTGACGGTTTGGAGTTTGAGAAAAGCTTGAAATGTATTACTAAAGATTCCATCTGTTACGTTTTAAGAGGTGTAGGCATCAGTTGCGTTCCCCGCAATGGAAAATACCCTCCCGAACTTCCCAATCTAACTCCAACAAAGACGTATCCATGAAAATCAAAACTCCCATCACAGAAATGCTAAAAATCGATCTACCGATCATAGCAGCTCCCATGTTTTTAGTATCTTACCCCGAGCTAGTTGTCGCCGTTTCGGAAGCAGGAGGAATCGGATGTTTTCCATCCCTCAACTACCGCACCCCCGAACAACTGAAAGACGGTTTACAGGAAATTCGTTCTAAAACGAAAAAACCGATCGGTGTAAATATCATTCTTCACAAAGATCATAATCCAAATTGGGCAAAACAATTTGAAGTCGTGATGGAAATGAAAGTGGAGCTGATCATTACAAGTCTTGGAACTCCCAGAACCATAGCAAAGGAAATCAAAGCAAACGGAGCGCATCTTTTTTGTGATGTTACCACTTTGAAACATGCAAACATCGTCGCCAAATCCGGCGCAGATGCATTGATCACCGTTGCACAAGGCGCTGGCGGCCATGCGGGAAACATAACACCTTTTGCACTTATTCCCTATCTCAAAAAAGAAACAGGACTTCCGGTCATTGCTGCAGGTGCAATCTCCGGTGGAGCACAAATGGCCGCAGCCTTTGCGTTAGGTGCTGATGCAGTGTATGTAGGAACAAAATTCATTGCCACTAACGAATCACGCGCCCAAAACGAATACAAACAAATGTTAATTGATTCTGTTCCTGAGGAAATCATCTATACTGAAAAAATTTCCGGGATTCCCGCAAACTGGCTGGAGAAATCGGTTAGAAAATCTCCCGAGCTATTGGAAAACAGTCCGAGGAAAATCGCCGAAGGTCATGCAGGTGGTGAACACGCTATGGAACAAGAATACAAGCGCTGGAGAGATATTTGGTCCGCTGGCCAAGGTGTTGCGCAAATTGAAAATGTAAGACCTGCCAAAGAAGTCGTAGATGAAATGGTAAAAGAATACCTGGAAATCGTCTCCAGACTGCCCAGATAAAAATTAATATGAACCGGGTGCAAAACACCCGGGCTCATGACTCAAACCAACCCTTCCTAGTTTAGTTTTCAATTCAAACGAATGATTTCGAATCAACGCTTGCCTTAGGCAAGTTGATGAAATCCGATTAACATCATGTTATTGGATAAAAAGCGAACTTATTGGAAGAAAAATTTCAAGAATTGAGCTAAGATTCGACAAAAAGAAAGATTTGTGTTAGGCGGTTGATTGCAGCCCACGAACCTCACCCCCCAACCCTACACAGGGCGGGGGCCTTCAAGATTCGCGCGAAAATCTTATGTCACATCGGCTTGCACGTTTGACTAAAAGACATCACTTATTAGAATAAATATGTGTATGTCGGTCCTATTTCCCAACCTCTTAAATTAAGAGGATTGATTTCCGGTTCCGCATAAACTCCTCCTAATGTTACCCCGAAATTCTGATGAAACATAAATGTTAATGATCCCCTTACTTCCCAAGCCGCCAATATGGGATTTCGCCTAACATCCGTTCTTATAATTAAAAAACGAAAAGGCGTGTATTGCAATCTCAATCCAACGTTTCCGAAATCTTTGGCTATGGAATTGTACAATGGCAATGCATACGCACTTCCCAGATTTTGATATGCCCAAGAGCCGATAATCGCTGCCGGGTCGGAAGGAAGGAAATTCGAATGATTTTGAACTGCGCCGAGTGTTGAAAAAACATTGGCATAAAATCTTGCATCACTGTATTGCAGATAAGGTTCCACTTCCAAACTTGCGAAAGGGTTAAATTTAAACCCTAAGGAAAACATATTGATCGTCATTTTATCATTTGCTTCCACTTTCGGAAAGGACACGTAATAATTATTTACGTTAGTTGATTCCATGACATTTTCCCATTGATAATTTCCGGAGCGAGTGAATTGCCTTATGGAAAAGACCGCTGTAAAAAGATCGGATATCTTTTGATTATAATCAATTCTTGCATTGTGTATAACATGATTTGATTCCGCCTGGAAACTTTGCAGTGGAATGCCTCCGTTTTGGGCAGGATTCATATTGAATTGAATGGAAGTGTAACCATAACTGAAAAACCATTTATCATTCGACAAGGAAATGAGTGAGCCTTGGTTATTTCCGAAGCCTGTCGATGGAAAATTCGTACTTCCCGTATTCGTAAGACCTGTTCTTCTCCCCACACCGGTATTATTGATCAGTCCTGAATTCGGATCCCTATAAACAAAAGGAATGTTCGGATTGTTCTGAATGTTTGCCCCGCCATACCCCGCATATAAAACGAGTCTCCATCTTTCTTGTTCCGACGGTTTAGTATCATTTCCGGAAGGGTTATCGTTGGATAGAGTAGCCAGCTTCTCCTTATTTTCCTTTGGAACATCTTGTGAAAAAATTGAAAATGTAACTAAAGTTAAAGATAGCAAAAAGTAAATTAAATATTTCATGCGAGAAAGTCCCGAACTATAAGATAAGGACTAAGCTTTTGAAACCTACAAAACCTACCAGAGAATATATTCGTTATTACAGAGGATTGGACACTATATTGAATATATTAACAATATACTGAGATTTATTAGAAAAATAACTTTTAGAGATTTGGCCTGACTTTCCCAAAATAACCCTTTTCCGGCTATAGAATCTCTTTGGAATGCCTCAAGTGAACTTAGAGATAACTCCGTTATAACATAAATTTAATACGTTATGGTAAATTTAATCGTTGATTTAAGTTGATTGGATTCACTTAAATGGCCATGAGGATTTACGATTACTCAACTTCATTCGGATGCTATCGTAAAATTGGAGAACATGCAGAAACACATTTATAAATTATACAAAAAGTGCAATAGATTGTATGCGACTGATATTGCCCTTTTACTTACGCTTGTTATTCTCACTTTTAACTTATCGCAATGCAATCTGGTAAGACAAAAACCTACAACCATCGCTTCCGATCATAAATTGGAAAATTTCAATAAAGAATTTGAGAAAAAAATCTATAACGTCGCACCGGGAGTTTATTCCGCAGTAGGTTTCGGTATAGCTAATTCCATACTAATTGTGGGAGATGATGGCTTGATCATCATCGATACGATGGATGATCTAAAATCCGGCAAAGAAGTATTCGATGAATTTAGAAAGATCTCCAATCTTCCGATCAAAGCGATTATATATACTCATAGTCATCCTGATCATATTTTCGGCTCTCAATCTTTTGCTGAAGGATCCAATCCCGAAGTTTACGCGCACGAAAGTTTATTACCTACAGTTCAAAAACTTGCGAGTGAAACAACACCTATCATCGGAACAAGAAGTGCCAGGATGTTCGGTAATTATTTGAAAGACAATGATTTGGTAAACGTAGGAATCGGACCATACCAAGGATATAATTCCGAAACCAAGTTGGATTTTGTTCCTCCTACAAAAACCTTCAGAGATAGTCTTGAAATAAAAGTCTCAGGAGTCCGTTTGAAGTTGATTCATGCGCCCGGAGAAACAGACGATCAAATATATATTTATCTACCGGAAAAGAAAGTACTTATGTCGGGAGATAACTTTTATAAGGCGTTCCCTAATTTATATACGATCCGGGGAACTTGGTTTCGCAGTTTAAAGAATTGGTATAAATCTTTGGATATAATCCGTTCCATACGGCCCGAACATTTGATTCCAAGTCACGGCAAACCACTTTCAGGTACAGAAGAAATTGCCCAAGTGGTTACTGATTATCGAGATGCCGTCCAGTTTGTTCATGACCAATCCTTAAGAGGAATCAACGGAGGATTGAATCCGGACGATTTGGTAGACTATGTTAAACTACCTTCCCATTTATCAAAATCTCCCTATCTTCAGGAAATTTATGGAAAGGTTGCTTGGTCAGTCAGATCTCTTTTCAACGGCAATCTAGGCTGGTTTAGCGGAGACTCTAATGATTTGCATCCTTTGAGTAGGGATCAAACGGCAAAATTATTGTCTGAGTTGGCCGGTGGAAAAGAAAATCTTTTGAGTTATGCGAAAACCAAATTTCAAAATGAAGACTTTCAAGCTTCTTTAACTTTAACTGGTCATTTATTACGCATTGATCCGAAAAATTCCGAAGCAAAGGATTTGAGAATCCGCTCATTGGAAGCATTGGGTAAAAAAGAGGAAAATGCAAATTCTCGCCATTACTACTTTACAGAAGCCTTGGAATTGAGAGACAACTTTGTAGCAAAATTACAAGTTAAACCCAGTCCTCAATTATTGAAAAGATATCCTGTATCGGTAATATTTTCCAGCTTTGTAACGAACCTGGATCCGATCGCAAGTTTGGAATTAGACGAAAAAGTGGGTTTCGTATTCACTGATACTAACGAAAGTTTTACGATTCACTTAAGAAGGGGAGTCGCTGAAGTGATCCCAATACTCCACGATGATTCCGAAGTGATTGTCCATTTGGATTCCCAAGACTGGAAGGAAATATTAACCCGGATTAAAAACCCGGTTACAACTCTTCCCAAATTCGAATATAAAAAAGGAAACATTTTGAAATTCGCCCGATTTCTAAAGTTGTTTTCTCCCTTAGATCCGATTTTAAGTTACGAAAAACCGAAAGGCTAGGTGGATTGCCGAGGCAAAAAGAGGAACTTATCGGAAGAAAAATTTCAAGAATCAGACTTAGGTTCGACAGAAAGAAGGATCTATGTTAGGCGGGTGGCTGCAGCCCACGAACCTCACCCCCCAACCCTAACAGGGCGGGGGCTTTCAAGATTCACGCTGAAAACTTATGTCTCTTACCTTTTCCCTTCAATCGCGCCAATCATTCCTTTGGTGTCCAGATAGTCGGTGGTTTTGAATAGGACCTCTCCGTTTTCATCCAGAACCAAAAAGAAAGGTAAACCTATCTTTAGCTCCGTAAATCTAGGATCGTTTGCAAATGTTTCAAAAATTGGATCCGTATCGTATACTTTCCATAAGATCGCTTTATTTTTTAAAACCTGATTTAAAGGAAGATTGGAAAGAGCGAGTTTTTGGAACTCTTTGCAGTTGGTACACCAATCCGCATAAAAATCCACAAAAATAGGTAGTTTTTTCTCCCGCGAAAGATCATGGACTGTTTTTTCTTCACGATACCATCTTAGATTTTCATGATCTTCCCAGGATGATTCGTTCGTCGGCGGATTTCCACTCCACTCTTTCGATTTTGAAACAACCGCAAATAACGAAATACTAACTATAATTAAACTAGAAAGTGCCAATGCAGATTTCATTCGAATCGGTAGATAATCCGAAGAATTTTGCACAAAGAAAGCGGTAGTTAAAAGCAAAACCCATAAAATAAAAACTTGAAGCGTATTTGTTTCACTCCATCCGAATCCGGCACCTGCCTTCAAAAGATAGGTATATGAAAAGTAAAAAATCACTATAGCGAGTGCCCATTGTACATAACGCATCCACTTACCCGACTTAGGAAGGGGAAGTCCGAAAACTCCTATGGCTAGAAAAGGAAGTCCCACACCTAAGCCGAATGCAAACATCTTGAGCGAAGTCTCTACCAAAGTCAAAATTTCCAAAGAACCTTTGCTTGCGGTTACAATCTGCAAAAGAACTGCTACAACCACAGGACCGACACAAGGAGAAGATAACAAACCGGCACCCATTCCCAAAAGAAAACTACCCGTATAACTGGAATTTTGTGTAGATACTGCATTCTTTCCGAAAAAAGGAAGCTGAACGAATTCAATGGAAGAAAGTCCTAAAATGAATAACAAATAAGCTAATACCAGATTGGTTTCAGGGTATCGTAAAAACTGATTGAAAAGCCCGCCGGTAAACCCCGCCACTACACCAAATAATAAATAAACGAATGCAAGACCAAAATAATACAATAACGGATGAATCCATTTGTTTTGTCCTTGTCGGTTGCCAAGAATCCCTGCAGTGATCGGATACAAAGGATAAACACAAGGTAGCAAACTGGCAAGAAATCCGCCTAACGCCAACAAAAGGAAAATCGTGGGATGAAAGCCATTGCCGGCTAATTGTGATTCTATATATAGTTGTAGTTCTGAAATCATAAAATTAAAATTGAAGAGATGCTTTGACTAAAATATTGCGATCCAATCTTCCGTATTCTGAAATTTGCGCGAGTGAAGGCTTGGTAAATTGTTCTTTGTATTCGGAAGAGGTTCGTTCGTTGGACAAATTATCAATATACCATTTATTAGGTGAACCCGAAGTATCATAGGATCGAAGTTCCTGGTATCCAATACCAAGCCTTGCCGATTCGGACCAAAAATATTCTAAATAGACTTGTTTGGAAATATAATAAGATTTATCGGAATAAGTAGGAGACTGCAAATTCCCCGTATTGGAAACCCGAACCCATGGCTCCTGGGAATTCGTTTCCGTTGTTCGAAGTCCTTGCGCTGCACCGCCAGTCGCCACTTCTCCGCGAAATACGATTCGAAACATACCATTTCCCAAACCGAACCAAACATAACCGCCACGGCCGTATTTCTCCTGCACCTGTTTGGGAAATTCAGTAGGTATCAGTGCGTTGCTGTATTGACCGCCGAATTTCTTTTTAGCCATCCCGCCGAGTCCCATATTTACATATTCTCTCCATATGAAATTAGACTCCACTGCATAAGAATCTTCCTGGGAAAGTCGAACGTCGCCACGAAGTGCCGTATTCGGATCATTATCGTTCGGAATGCATTTTGATTTTCCTTCAAAACACTCATTCCCTGCATAACCGAAGGAGTTGGCGCGCCTACCTAGGAAATGCAAACCTCCCTTAAAATCATCCAGGAACCTTTGTTCCCAACTCAAACGAAGAATGGAATCATAACCACTTCCTGTGGCATTTTGTATACTTCTGTATCCTTCCCCATTCACAACAGCCAAATGGGCTGTTAGAGATTTCCATTGAGCAATATAAGAAAGTCCTAGATCTACAGGATCGGGAGAAAATGCAAGAGTCTCAAGAGGAGATCTTTCCATATAACGCCAATCATAGTATCCTCCCCAAACAGAGTGCATATGAGGAAGCTCTTGCATTCCGAAAATAAGAGTGTGTTTCGTATTTCCCAATTCCCATTTTTTTTGAACATTGGCCCTGCGAATGGCGAACATCTGAGGATTGGATTTATTACCGCCTGTTGTGGCATTGGTATCATTAGAGAGAACGTTGCTTCGAATTACTTCTCCCCAAAATTCAACCTTGATTCCCTTATCATCCCATTCTTTCGAAATGGAAACAAGAGTCCAAGGCATGGAGAATCCGGTTTTTTCCGATTGTGTGTTATCCGAAACACCGGATGCTGCATCTCTTACCCTATAACCGAAAGTAGGTGTGACGATAGCCCCTAACTTTAAGCCGAAGTAAGCATCAGGCTCTTCTTTTTTTGTGGTTACTATTTCTTCCGCAAATAAAGAAGAGGCACTGAATAAAGCTAATAAGAAAAATTTTCTACGCACTAGTTGCTGTATTTTTGATCCGGGATGATTCCTTTAGCTTCCCAACCGGTAGGTTTATGGCAAGACAAACAACTCGTCAACAAAGGAGACTCTTTCAATTTCTTTTCGAATTGTACAGTTGCTCCACCGGGAAATCCCTTTTTTTCCGATTTTGCAATCAAGTCTTTGTAATCATTGGATTCTATTTGATCGGATCCGAGTGTAACAGTACCGCTTGTTCCTTGTGAAAAAACTTTTCCGTTTACATCCACTTTTCCTTCACAAACGCAAGTAAGAGTTTTTTTATCTTTTTCCTCGTAATAGACTCCGAAGGCAGTTCCACGAACACCCGCTGTGGTAGTCGGACTTACAACTTCAAAACCTTTTTTGAAATCTTTTACCTTAAACCAAGCGGCACCTTTTTCCAAATAACCTTTGGAAATCTGTTGTTTGGGATTCCATTCTTTCAAAGTAAAACTGGAATTAGGTTGAATCCTGAATTCAGTTTCTTTGAAAACGAGATCCACTTTGGAACCATTTCCCGTTTGGATGGTATCTCCGGGTTTTAGAACATCATTGACTTTGAATGTTTTCCAAAGCTTGGCAGTGTCATCGGCGGATAGGACACTGACCTTTCCCTTTACATAACCCGCTACGGCAAATTCGCCTGCATGAATCGAAAAGGTGAAGGTCAGTAGTAATAATGTTTGTATAGTTAAGTGGCGCATGACCAAAACTATAGGATTTCCCCTAAGTCTTACAAGAAATATTTTTCCTAGGGAAAAAAACAAATCCCGGTTTAGAAATTATTTACCAAGGAATGGCAAAGCCCAAATCCGATAATTTTAATTCCAATTCATCACGTTCCCTACTCTTTTTGGAAGTTGTCCCGGATTCATCTAATAGCCCAAATTGGATGGCTAGTTTTTTTGCTTCTTCCTTTCCCGAACGATTGATGGCAGCTATTATATCTTTATCATATTGTGTTAAAGAAAGAGAACGAACGCGATAATCCAAAAATGCTTCCCAAGCATTAGGTACCCATTTGCTGACGATTTCTTCTCCGATCGTCTTGGCAAAAAGACGGATTTCAAGTTGAGCATGATCATCCATTCGAAGGGCGAGGAAATGCAATAAATTATGTAGGTCTATTTTCCAATAAGCTTCCGTATAAGTGGAAAGTGGCAGATCTTTACGGGCTTGCTCGCGAGCAACTCCCAAATCCAATCTTTCCTGATAAACAGAATTTGCCAAAGATTGAAGTTCTTTTTCTTTCTCTGTTAGGTGGTTTCCTTTATCCAAATCCAAATATCCGTCACTTCCTTGTCTATTTCCTACGGATTGGACTCTCCACCTGCCCGGATCAGTGGTTTGGGCGGAATCAATTGCTACGGAGTAACGCGTAGAGTATTCGTTGACATTTGCCATTCTATGGCGAATCCACTGTCTCCATGTATCCATAGGAACCCGGATGTGAAATTTCACTTCGCACATTTCGAACGGAGTGCTATGTCTGTGTCTCATGAGATAGCGAATCAATCCGCGGTCTTCGCTAACTTTTTTTGTTCCTTTTCCGTACGAAGTGCGTGCCGCTTGCACAATCGCCTCGTCAGATCCCATATAATCGACAAGTCTAACAAAGCCATCATCTAAAACAGGAAAGGGTTTCCCCAAAATAGCGTCTAGGGAAGGTACGGAAATCCGTGAAATCGGCTCAAAGTCAGATTGTTGCATATTTGCTTTATTTTTTAGTTCTCATGCATCTGAAAAGTCGAAAATAGGTAATAAGTATTTATACAAATAGAAGGATACTGATGGCGATCGAAGAAACACCTTACTGGGATGACCGGTTAATAAAGAATTCAGCAAGAGGCTCAAGCAAAAGCCTAATGGTGAATCCGGAAAAGATTTACATCTTTCCTGTACCCAAACCTACCTTTCAATTTATCGAAAATATCTGGCAGTCTTTTACCAATAAAATGGTGTCCCTGATTCATTTTGACGATGAACCGGTTTTTAGCTTTTCCATCTTCGAAGTCATTGATAATGACCAGATGAAAATCGTTTCTACTGCTACTCACTTCAAACTAAAAGAGATCGCAGAGAGAAGAAGAATCCCCGGTTTCGACGAATACATTAAAAAATCCAGACCTATCCCGTTAAGCGATCCACGAAACGAGTCCGCACGTTTCGTCCAAAAAGCGATCATCGATTTTAATAAAGGACTTCGACCCGAAATCCATATCATAAATCTGAAAGAAGCAGAAATTCATCCTGAAAAGAAAGTACTTCTTTCCGATACAATGAACTATGCCGTAGGACTGACGTTATTCGTTAACGAAAATCCGATCGGGATTCTTTGGGGAATTACAAAAGATCCGCTGAGAGAGGATGAGATCCGTCCTCTTATGTTGCAACTTTATTCCCTCTTTGATGTAATCGGTTTTGTCACTGCAAAAGAAATGGAAACAGGCAGCGATCCTTACATTGCTCAGAAAAATATTGAAAAAGCGGATACTGTTTCCAATTCCAGAAACTTATTCTATACAACTACGAAAGATCAGAAAGAACCAGTTACTTCCATCATATTCAAATCCCATCAGTACAATATGGAATATAGAATGGATGCTTCCTTCATTATTCCAACTACCGAAGGTTATGCGGTTTCGTTAAAAAGCCTTATACCGGAAAAACTGAATAGTACTGGAAAAAATTTACTTCTCATTCCGGGATTCTTTTGCCGTCGTTCCGTACTTGATAAACTCGCCAAAGAACTGGCGTTAAAATATGGATACCGGGTTTTCCTTATGGATATGCGCGGCCGTTCCAGACAAACCATGCCCAAACACGGAAAAAAGGAAGGATGGACCGTAGACAATTACATCCAGGATGATTTTCCGGAAGTACTACGATGGATTCGTTGGCATTATCCGAGTGAAAGAACTGTTGTCGTAGGACATAGTATGGGGGGAATGATTCCTCGTTTTTATGCATCTTCTTACGATATCATCAAAGAGCTAAAGGAAGAATTCAACTTACCGCGTCCAGAAGAACATCTTGCCGGAGTCGTTTCCATCACATCGCCGAATTATATCAGTTTGAAATCGAATTTTATCGGATTGGATACGATCAAAAAGGGATTCGGTCTTATGCCTCACCAAATGATCAGCGACATGATATTGAGTATGGCTTCCTTTTCCATGCAGGCTACGATTCAAACTATAGATTTGAAAAAGTTTTTCAAATTCTTATTGAACCTGCATTCCAGCTTACGGACGTTTAGTTATGATTTGGGAACAAAGGTTCTTACAATCAAAGACTTCGTCGGTTACAAAGAAATCACTCCTCCGGAATGGTATTTTCTAATGGAGGATGTATTCTGCGAAGAATCCGTTTCCGTAATCATGCAATTTTTCCAAAGTCAAATTTCCAATCACCGAAGCTTTTTGTCTCAAGACGGTAAGATCAACTATACTGAAAATTTTATCAAAAATTTCAATCTACCTATTTACAGTGTGGTTGGTACTGTGGATCAGATTGTTCCCGAAGACTCTTTGGCAGATCTTGTCAAACTACCTTCGGAAAACAAAGTGATTACCAAATACGACCAAGGCCATCTCGGTATCATCTTTCATCCCGAAACTGTCAGAAAAATGACAGAGGGAATCAATGATTGGATTACGAAACTGCCTTAAGTTTACTTTCCGGATTGGAAGTGGTTTCTCACCATTTCCAACTCCTGTTTGAGCGTGCTGTCTCTTCCTGCCAGGAAGTAAGCGCCTCTTACAACAGGACTGTTTATTTCCGATCTTTCCGTAATGGATAATTTACTATAACCATTTGCCTCGCTGATTTCATATGTCCAAGATCCTCTCATTTTAAAGGAGGAATCGGCCAAAATGATTTCTATCTTTTTGTTGGGAATGGTTTCTCCTCTTTCAAATGTCATATAGCCGCCCATATCCGTATGTTCTTTCCAAAGCTTGGGAATGGTAGTATCGTCTTTTTCGAGAACCTCCACTTTCAAAACTTCTTTTCTACGATTGGGAAGATCGTTTATATCGGTGATGTATTTCCAAATTTCTTCTTTGGATGCGCCTATCGCTTCCGATTTAGTTCCTTCGAACTTCGGATTCTGAAAGAATCCAATCCCTAAAAAAAGTCCTACAAGCAAGAGCAAAATCAAAGAAAGTGCAATGGAAAATTTTAAAGTTCGATTCATATCATTTTCTTCTTGCAGATTCTCCGTTTAGGCAAGAAGATTTGTTCCCTATATGCACCCAAACGAAGAGTTAATTCAAAAATTTTATACTGCTTTCCAATCCAAAGACGGAAACACGATGGCAACATCCTATCACACGGATGCGGAATTTTCCGATCCTGTTTTTAAAAACCTAAAAGGAAAAGAAGTGGGAGCCATGTGGCTTATGCTCGTAGAGCGCGGTCAAAATCTTACAGTCCGCTTTCAAAATGTAAAAGCCGACGACCAGAAAGGATCAGCCGATTGGGAAGCCGACTACAGCTTTAGTAAAACAGGTAGAATGGTTTATAACAAAATCCATGCGGAGTTTACCTTTCAGGACGGAAAGATCAAAACTCATAAAGACAGTTTCAGTCTTTGGAAATGGGCAGGGATGGCATTGGGAACTCCGGGAATCTTTCTGGGCTGGCTCCCTTCCCTTCAAAACAAAATTCGTAAGGAAGCAGTCACAGGACTGCAAATGTACATGAAGAGAAAAAAAATCAGTTAGTATTTTGGCATATTCGATAGTCCGCCGGCGTTGATCACATCTTTGAATCCCATGGATTCCAAAACGGATTTGGCGCTGGCACTTCGACCACCTGACGCGCAATAAACGACTATCGATCTGTCCCTAGCTCCAAACTCGGTCAGCCGCATTTCCACCTGATCGACGGGAATATTGACTGCACCGGGAAAATGAGTGATTTGAAATTCCTGAGGAGTGCGCACATCTACAACGAGAGCTCCTTCGGTTATCTTTTGTTTGACTTTATTCGAATCGGTTGCAAAGGAACTTCTGATTTTATAAAATAATAAAACAACCACTGCCACCAATATGAAAACTATAATGTATTTATTCATAAATCACTCTCCAACCTTGTTATTATATACTAGTTTGACTTGATCATCCTGTTCTATCTGCCGAAAAAAACAGGAGTAATATCCTGTATGACAGGCAGCACCTTTCTGGTTCGTGCGATACATGATATAATAAGGATTCTCAGAAATATAAATCTCTTTCAGATTTTGCAAATGACCGGATTCTTCACCTTTGACCCAAGGTTTGTTGCGGGACCTGCTGAAATAAGTTCCTATTCCCGTCTGCAAAGCCTGTTCTAACGAGGTTCTTTTTCCCCAAGCTAACATCAGTTCTTGTCCGGATTCATCCACTGCAAGAAAAGGGAAAAGTTCAGGGGCAAGTGTTAATAATCGGCCGAGTTCCGAATCGGAAACCAACACTTTTCCTTCTTTCCAAATGGAAACATATTCATCCTTAGTTATAGAAAGATCCGTCGTTGCCAAAAAACAATCATCGTCACAATCGACATACAATTGATAATCGGGATCGGCTTTATGTCGGTTCAACCAAAGGATCGTATTATCATAGTCGGAAATTTCCAAATGATAGGAAAAAGATTCCGATCTATTTTTTTCCAATAGAACTATGTTTGCATTTTTAGGAGGAGAGATCATTCAAATTTCCACAGATAAAATTTCAGTAGTTTTTGCTTTGCCCCGAAGAGCGAAACTTCCCAAAGATTTGAATTTGGCAGGAATAGAACTGATATCTTTCACTTCATCAAAAAGATCTTTGGAAATTAAAAAGGATTTTTTCACTTCCTTTCCCATTGATTCTATTCTACTGGCAACATTTACAGCATCGCCTATCACAGTGTATTCGAGTCTTGTGGAAATTCCGACATTTCCTACGATGACTGCACCGTGATGGATTCCAATTCGAATGGAAATCGGTTTTTCGTTTATAGTAATACGTTTTTCATTCCAATCCGTTACTTTTTTCTGCATGGCAAGCCCCGCAAGAATTGCATTCTTAGCATCCTCCGGAGATGGTTTTGGAGTTCCGAAAGTGACAAGCATTCCATCACCAATGAACTTATCCAATGTTCCTCTATGTTCGAAAATCGCTCCCATCATTTGAGAGTGATATTCCGATAAGAAAGACATTGTTTTCTCAGGACCGAGTTGCTCCGACATCTGAGTGAATCCGGCAATATCGCAAAACATAACAGCCACATTCATCTCTTTTCCGCCAGGTTGGAAAAAACTTTCCTCCGCAGTATCTATTTCATTGATAACATTAGGGGAAAAATAACGGGAAAGTTGACTCGACTTTACTTCGTTGGAAGCGGCAACTAACACTGTTTTTCTGATACGAAATGTCAAATATGCCAGAAAGAATCCCAAAATGCCGATGACTCCCATATTCATAATATAGTTATTTACATGGGCGGCACTTCCGAGAAGCGCTTCTTTAAAACTTTCCGTACTTAAAAATCTTGGATCGGCTTTAGCATATAATAAAATCCAAGCCTGACTCAATACAACTCCTAATGAATATAACAAAGGATAAATGGGTTGAATCGTAAATGCATTTAGTATCAATGTGCCCGCGATGATATAATGGGTGTATGTTTTGATCAAATAAGTCCTGGGGACGGACTCGCCTCCCACGGAATTGTACCAAACAAAAGGCAATAACGTGATAATGATCAAATCGATGGAAATACAAAACAACCCGATATAAAAAACTGCCTTGTTTTTCTTTATCAGTCGGATCATAATTGCCATAACAAACATTAAGCCAAGATTGACCAGGCTGATCATAAGAACTTCGTACAATGTCTGGGCAACGAAAAAGGTTACAATCAAGACCAAAAAAGAAACGAATACCTTTCCATAAAGACTGAAAACGATACCTTGGATCTCTTTTTCTTTTAAAATTTGTTCCGCTTGCGTTGCCATGATTGATTTGATCCGTCTTCTTTACTTAAGAAGATCTCCCGGTTCCGCATTTCTATCCGGAACAAAAAGTGATAAGGTTTTATCTTTTCCGGAAGCGAGTAGCATAGCTTCGGAAAGTCCGAACTTCATTTGTCTCGGTTTCAAATTGGCAACCACTACTACCTTCTTTCCGATCAGGTCTTCCGGTGTATAAGAAGATTTGATACCTGCAAATACATTTTTAATTCCTTTCTCCCCGAGATCCACTTTGACGTTTAGAAGTTTATCGGCACCTTCCACATGATTTGCTTCACGAATAAGTCCCACACGCAATTCGACTTTTGTTAGTTCATCAATGGTAATCGTACCCGAATCGGTAACTTCATTTGCAGGTTCCGTTTTCACTATTTCCAATTTGGTTTCCTTTTGTGCTTTTTCATAAGCTTCCTTCGTATCCTGGATCATTGCCTGGATGTTTTTTTCTTCCACTCTCTTGGATAACATCGCATAGGGAGCGAGTGTAATATTTTCCAAAGGCTTTCCAATACTTGCAAAATCCAGTTTATCCAAGTTATAAAGTTTTCGAACTTCTTCGCTGATCATTGGTGTAACAGGCGCTAAATATGTGAACAATATCTTAGCACAATTGCTCGATACGGTCACCACTTCACGGGCTTTTTCCGCATCCGTTTTTATCAAATTCCAAGGAGCATAATCATTTACATATTTATTCACCTTGTCTCCAAGGGAAGTGATCTCTCTCATCACCTTTGAATAATTGCGATTTTGATATGCGTCTTTGATTTCATCCTCTTTTGCGAGTAATTCTTCCAATAAAGATTTTCCTTCCGTTGTAAGAGATCCCAATTTGCGATCCAATTTATCCAAAATGGAAGTGGAAACCCTGGAAACCAAATTCACCAAATTGCCGATCAAATCCGAATTCACCCGGGAAACGAAATCATCAAAGGAAATATCCACATCTTCCATTCCGTTTCCTAAACGACATGCCATATAAAAACGGAAATGTTCGGGATCCAAATAACGGATGAAAGTCGATGCATTGATAAATGTTCCTCTGGATTTGGACATTTTTTCACCATTGACAGTCAAAAACCCGTGAACGTTTAATTGTTCCGGTGTTTGAAAACCCGAACCCATGAGCATCGCAGGCCAAAAAAGCCCATGGAAATAAAGAATGTCCTTTCCTATAAAGTGGACGATTTCTCCTTTACCGTCTTTCCAAAACTCGTTAAACTTCTGTTCGCTTTTAAAATAATTCAAAGACGATGCCATGTAACCGATAGGCGCATCCAACCAAACATAGAAAAATTTATTCTCTTCTTCCGGGATCGCAAAACCGAAGTAAGGGCCGTCCCGACTGATATCCCATTCCTGAAGGCCGGAACCGAACCATTCCTGCAATTTTTTCTGAGCGCCTTCTTGCAAACGGTTTCCGGTTTCCATCCATGTTTTCAATTTATCCTGAAAGTCCTGGAGTTTAAAAAACAAATGTTTGGATTCTTTCAGTACGGGGGTAGTTCCACACAAAGCACAATGGGAATCTTTTAGGTCCTTGGGAGAATAACTTGTACCGCAAACTTCACAGGAATCGCCATACTGATCTTTGGCACCGCACTTAGGACAAGTTCCCTTGATAAATCTATCTGGAAGAAACATATTATCATGTTCGCAAAATGATTGTTCTATGTTTCTGACAGCGATATGCCCGTTTTTCTTGAGAGTTCGGTAAATGGATTCCGAATAGGTTTTATTTTCCTCAGAATTAGTCGTATAATAATTGTCATACTCTACGTAAAAGGAAGTCAGATCCTTATAATGTTCTTTTTGTACTTCTCCGATCAATTCTTCGGGAGTTTTTCCCATTTTTTTTGCTGCGATCATAATAGGAGTGCCATGAGTGTCGTCGGCACAGAAGAAATAACATTCATTTCCAACTAACTTTTGAAAACGAACCCAGATATCGGTTTGTATTGCTTCCAAAACATGACCCAGATGGATGGAGCCGTTTGCGTAAGGAAGTGCGCTAGTAACAAGGATTTTTTTGCCCATAAGATAAGTTCCACTCTCCTGAAAGAAAGAAGCAATTCAGCCAATTTTTGGTAAATTTTAAGAAAACTTTCAAAAAATGAAGTTGAAGGGAATAAAATCGAAATTAGGATCATCGGTTGCGATGCCTAAGAAAATTTTGCAAAATCTGAAAAGAGTAAAGGAACATAAGAATTCCCACCCGGAATCCTTAAATCATTCGGGAGATTTTGAGGGAGACCTGCATATTGAGTATGCAAAAATTTTGCTTAGCCTCTGGTCTTATGCCTGCCATGTGGATGGTAAACTCAAATCTGGCGAAAGTGAGTTGGTTTCGGAAATGGTGAACGTTTTATTCGAACCGAATTGTCTTCTCAGCGAATACAAAGACAAACGTAAGGAAGTTTTACAAATTCTTTCCAAAACCTTTGACGAACCTCTTCCGATGAAAACGGTAACAAAGGCAGTAATCGATAACGACCAGTATGCTCTTAATTTTTTTGAAGATGCGGTTTGTATCGTTGCCTCCGACGGAACCATCAATCAGGAAGAACGTGAATTTTTAGACGAACTCGCACTGGAATTGCAAATTTCACTTATGGACAAACACCAGGTTGAAAAAAAATACATTTCTTGAACCGACCTTTTCCGCTTTTGTAATTATTTTCTTTCTGCTCTCCATTGTTCATTTGGAATCCCGTCCGGGGATGGGGGGCTCTTACCGATCTTCTTCCTCTTCAAGATCTTCTTTTAGTTCCGGTTCCAGTCATTCATCCTCCTACCGTTCCAGTTATACTTCTTCGACCCGATCTTCATCATCTAGTTCTAGTTATGCGTCAGGTAATTCATATACATTTACCCCGGAACCGACAGCATATTTTCGATCGGAAAATCACAAAATTTATATTCATTTCAAAGCGGACGGCGGAGCGACTGTAAGGGAAACAATGACTGTTCTTCCTAATACTGCAAAAGTAGGAATTGTCAGAAAAAAATTCCCGGTACTTTCCAATTGGAAGATCATCAAATCCTCGGTAATACCCGAAACTTATCAACTTTCCGCCTTGGATTGGCAGTTGGATATAAGCTGGCCTGAAGAAATCAATAAAACCGCAACGCCTTTGGAATTTACTTATGAATTAGAAAAAGGAATGGATTCCATAGGCAACCTATCAGTTGTTTATTGGGAGATTAATCATAACTCGTCACAAATCAATGGCTCTGGACTTGAAATTTCCTGGGATCCGGATATCCATTGGAAATCCTTTCAATTAAAAGAAAAATATTACGATGCCACTTTCTCCGGTTATATTACGAGGCCAGTTCCGCTCATAAAAACGGAAAACAAAGTTTCCGTCGATTTTTCTTCCCTTCGGCCCGATTGTACAGCCTTGGTATTGACCGCATTTCCGGAAACATTGCCTAACATAGGTTTAGCGAATGAAGGCCGCAATCCTAACGCTGAAAAAGATTTTTATACGGTCAAACAAACCACTTATATCCAAAAAAACGGAATCAACCGACATGAAGGCCAAATCAAAGTATTCCAAAAATCTTCCCTAGAATGGGAGACCCCTCATTTGGAATTCGACACGATGACTCATTATCTCGGTTCAGCCGGGGAAGGGTCTTTTGTTTCCCGATTTTTCCCCGATTACCAACTGGTTTTCGGAGTGGAAGGAGATCTGAAAACATCTTTCTGGCATCTATTCAGCGGACAGTTACTATCCGACAAATCCGAAGCGGACAATCAAAGTAGGAACTTAAAAGTCAGCAACGTCGCCTTTTTTAAATTAGGTGAAAACATGCGATCTTCCGATGGAAAAAAAGAAATCATCCGGTTTTCCCCTTTCCATTTGAGTAACTATTCCGCAGTCAAACTCGATTCTTTCTCTTTGGAAATCGTTCTTCCTGAAGAAACAGAAGAAAAGACGAATGTAAAATTGTTACTGACTCATTTGAATTCTTTTTCCGCTCCCATCGGAATTATGGAATTGCCTGCTGAAATTGAAAAAAACAAAAACCGGTTTACTGTAAATTGGAAAGCGACCTTTCCCGAAGGTTATTTGCCTTTGATTCAAATTGAAACGGAGAGTGATGCATTCCATACCAATCCTTTCCTAGTTTATTTTTCAGCATTACGGTTCTTTCTTCTAGCTCCCGGAAGCGGAAGCAATATCGGTTATTTGGTTTTCTCCACTTTATTATTAACTTCACCATTTTTACTTACTTACATATTTATAAGCATCGCAAAGAAAAAATTTCAAATTTTGCAAGCGAAAGGAATTACAGTAAGCCGAATCCGAGCAGGAGATCCGGATTTCAACGAAGCTGATTTTTTCGCCAAATCCAAGTTTATCGGTGAAAAAATTATTGAGTCTTGGTCAGCCGGGAATATGGAGCCTGTAAGACATTTCATTTCCGCAGGTGTATTTCAAAGATTTCAAATTCAATTGAAACTTTTAAAAGAAGTAGATATGAATCAAAATCTAATGAAGGATTTTACGATCCATCATCAAACGATTATAGGATTTGATTCCTTCGCCGATTACCAAACCGTTCATATGATGATGAGTTGCTCTGCCAAGGATATTACCGTTCCTATTTCCATGAGTAATTCGGACATTGAAAGAGAATTTAAAAATGCAAATAAAGGTAATTATCGTGAAGTTTATTCTTTTTCCAGAAAAACTTCCGCTATAACCCAAATCGAAAAAGATCTTGTTCACAACCAATGTCCTTCCTGTGGAAGTGATACGAATACCAGCCACATCACCACCAAATGTCAGTATTGTGGGAACATATTCAACTCGGGAGAGTATGATTGGGTTTTATCCGAAATCACCCAGGAAGTGGAATGGGATCCGAATCGTTTTGTAAATGATAAATCCTTTGCCGGAAAATATCCGGATTGTCCCACGTCAGTTCAATTATTGGAAGATAGAGCTTCTGCACTACTTTGGAAGTGGATTTATGCAAAGTCTTTGGGAGACGAAAGTATTTTAAAACGGGAAATCGCAAATCCCGCCATTCTCAAAAAAACAAAACAAAAAGAAGTGTTCTATATCCCGGTGATCGGCTCTGCAGAGATGCAAAATTTATACAAAGAAGGCAACTCGTTTCGGGCAAGTTGCCACTTCAGATGGAGTGCCGCAAGAAGTTATAATGCAATCCCGGAACACAAACGCAATGTTATGAAACTGGTTTTAAATACAAAGAGAGATGCCAAACTCGGATTCGGAGAATCTTCTTGTAAAAATTGCGGTGCGCCTTATCCTGAATTGGATGCGGCCCATTGTTCATACTGCAAAGAACCGATTCCCGAAACCATCGATGACTGGTTGTTAGACGATATTACATGATAAATTTAAAACCGATAAAAGCAATTGTATTTGATTATGATGATACGATTGCGCAAACAAGACAGATCAGATATAGAACATTGCAAACGATTGCAAATGAAGTTTTTGATTTCAAACTTTCACATGAAGAACTTGATTCCGCTTGGGGGATTCCGGGAAATGATTTTCTTCTGAAGATTTTTGGAAACCATTCTCAGGATTTGGATTTTCTTTGGAAAACTTATAATGGTTACTGTGACCTGGATGATAATATTTCTTACCCCGGTGCGAAAGAGTATATCCATCAATTTCAAAAACAATACCGGCTTGGTATCTTAAGTTCCTCCAGCTATAAAAGAGTTTTCAAAGAACTGGAACTTATGTCATTCGATTTAAATCTCTTTGTCAGCGTTCAAACTGCGGAAGATACAAATGTTCATAAACCGAATCCGAAAGTTTTCGATCCAATGACTTTCAAATTGGAGACATTCTCCATACGGAAAGAAGAAATTTTATATGTTGGTGATTCCATCAGTGACCACCATTCATCAACAGGTTGGGGGTTGCAATTTTTGGGAATAGCTCATGGCGAAAAAGAACGAACGGTTTTTGACCGGGAGAAAATCCCTTACGTGGAATCATTTGCAGAATTGGACAAAGTATTGAAGGAAAGCCAGTAGAGGGAAACACTGGGAAAGGGATATATTGTACTCCCCGCCCGATTCAGGGTGGGGAACTAGACCCGCCACCCAATGCATTCCTTCTATCACGCCACCTTGTTCTTGTAAAGCGATGATGAAACTTTCAGAAAAATTTTAACAATAAGTTCGCCTTTTTGCCCGATTTATCCCTACCTGAACCTAAGAACTCAATCGGGAATAACAAATCCAATGGCGGTCACTGATCACTTCCAAATGAAGTTTTCCATTCAATCTAAGCTTGGACAACATTGTTTGTAGTTCTTCTAACGTGTAAGCAGCGCATAAACTATTATAAAAATCTTCTTTTAAAATCTGTTTTTCTTCCTTTGCATATTTTTGCGTTAGATGATCTACTTCTTCAAACGAATCCGGGCGAAGTAGATCCGCAATAAAGATAAAACTCTCTTCATAAGTGGATCTTTGGATGGCGGCCCAAAAATCGTAAGGATCCGTCAGGTGATGCAATAAAGAATTCGAAAAGATAAGATCAAAACCCGATTCAGGAATCCAATCCTGGATTTTATAATTTTCCCAGACAATATTCGCATTAGAGTTTTTCTTTTGAAAATAATTCCGGTTCGAGGTCAACATCTCTTCCGAACCATCCACCGCATAAATCTTGCTAGTTGGAAATGTCTCAAACAATCGGTAGGTCATATCTCCCGAGCCTGCCCCCAAATCCAAAATGAGATCAGGATGGAATCTGGGATTCAGTTGATTCTTAAGAGCTTGGATGATCATAGAATGAGGGAGGGCAAAGTCCGCTTCCGAATAAGCGAGAACTTGTTCTTTACCTTCCATCAACTCAGGTTCGGGGATCCGATTGTACTTCAATAAACTCATTCGATAAAAGCTTTAAGCTCATTCATAAGGGAATTGAATCCCAAACTTCGTATGATAAAGAGCTTAACGTTCTCGTCGAAATACGCAAATCAAAAACGGAAACCCGGACATTGACTTGCACCGGGATTTAGGCATAAAAAAACCTCACAAGATTTGGTCTTCTCGTGAGGTTTTCTCTTCTAACCGGCTTTTTGAATTAAGCGGAAAGTGCTTGGTCGAGTAAATCTTTAGCAACTACTCTCAGTGCCATCACTTCTTCCGCACCTTCAAAAATGGAGAATACGCGAGCATCTACAAAGTATCGAGACACAGGATATTCTTCCGCATATCCCATACCGCCGTGAATTTGCATCGCTTCGCGGGCAACCCACTCGGCAATCTTAGACGCATACAATTTCACAAGAGTAGCTTCCATTTGACCTTTGTGATTGTCCAAAAGTGTAGCTACATAGTTTGTATACTGTCTTGTTGCCTGAACGATCATCGCCATCTTTGCGATTTTGAATTTAGTAAGAGTATAATCGTAAATCGGCTTCGAAAATACTTTTCTTTCTTGCGCATAACGAAGAGCAGCTTCCAAAGAAGCTTGCATCACGCCGTTCGCACGAGCAGCAGTTTGGATACGTCCACCGGCAAATCCTTCCATTTGGAAGTAAAAACCTTTTCCACGTCCCGCTTCTCCGCCCAAAAGATTTTCTTTCGGAACAAAGTAGTCTTCAAAAGATACTTCGTAAGAGTGCATTCCACGGTATCCAATCGTTCCGATTGCTTTTCCTTGGATGACTCCTCCGCCTTCTTGTTTATAATTGAACTCATGCCCAAGGAAACTCGGTTTTTCAGCAAGTAGGATGGAAAGACCTTTGTGTTTGAGGCTTGGGTCGGATTCCGTTCTGCAAAGAATCAGAAGCAAATTTGCATAACCTGCGAATGTACACCAGGTTTTTACACCGTTGATTACAAATCCGCCTGCTACTTCTTTTGCAGTTACGGAGATACCGGCAACATCGGAACCGTAATTCGGCTCAGTTACCATAATCCCTGCCATACGTTCACCGGATGCAAGTAGAGGAAGCCATTTGTCTTTTTGTTCTTGGGTTCCTCCTTTGAGGAGCGCCTTAGACATAATTTCAGGTCGGGTGATAAGTGATCCTGCAGCACCGAGAGATCCACGGGAAAGTTCTTCTGTTACAACTAACATAGATATGTTGTCAGGACGATCATCCGGTTGAATCCCTCCGAATTTTTCAGGAATACAAAGACCGAAACAGCCCATGTCTTTCAATCCGTTGATGATCTCTTCCGGGATCAAATCATCATGGCGGTGAACATGTTCCGCGCGAGGGACAACTACGTTTTCCGCAAAGTCTTTGAAGATTTGTCTGAAATTTTCATGATCTTCGGAAAGTCCGTAAGCACCGAAATGTCCGAGGTCTACGATCTTGTCCACGATCTCAGTATAGTTGTCAATCTTTGCAGCCGCTTCCACGTATGCGTTGATTTCATCCGTATATAGTTTGGAAAAAATTTCTTGGTAGGTAAGTTGATATTCTGCGGGTCTTGCAGATAATTCGGAACGAATGTTCGTGATGGTTTCTCCGACAAAGGAAAGAGCCATCTTTTGTTCCAACTCCCCTGTTCCTTTGGATGAGTCCCATGCATAGACGATAAAGTTCTCAGCCACACGTTGTTGTGCCGTCATCCAAGCGAGTTGGTAGAACACATGTTGGGTTTCGTCCATTTTACTGACGGAAACTTTTCCGTTGTCGGAATTTTTTTTCGCCAGACGTTGCGTTAGTTCTTTTAAGAGGGATGCTTGGGCTTGAAGGGCCTTTTCAGCTTGGGATTTTTCGAGTTTCACTGCCGTTGCGGTCATGCTAGTTTCATACCTGCGGGATGGTTTTATTCCAATATATAGAGGGAAAGTACCCTGTCATTTGCATTTTTTGACAATGCAGGTTGACGGATGGGCTAGAGTGACATAACTAGATCTAGTGGAAACAAAAGGAATTAGAATCATCGGAGTCGATCCAGGGTCTCATCGCGTGGGTTACGCCGTCCTGGACTTCCCGGATTCCAACCGTTCCAAACCGAACCTATTGGCCTATGGAACAATCGAAGTTGTTCCCAAAACCCCCTCGCCCGACAATCTGATTCAAATCAAAACGGAACTGGATCAAATTATAAACGAATTCAAACCGGAATTCGGTTCCGTAGAAGAACTTTTTTTCGTAACCAATGTGACCACGGGTATGAGGGTTTCCGAATCCAGAGGGGTCATCTTACTTAGCTTAGGTGAAAATAATATTCCCGTAGTTCAACCTACTGCCACTCAGGTAAAAAAAGGAATCTCCGCCAACGGAAATGCGAACAAAAAAGAAGTCCGCGCTGCAATCAAAATGATCTTAGGATTCCACGACCTGAAAGGCCATGACGACTCTTGGGACGCCATAGCCGTAGCATTTGTAGGAAAATCCTTACTTCACGGTTTCGGACAGCTTAAAATAAAATCCTCAAAGACCTGAGAGATATATAGTTTACTCTTAAAAGGAAGACCCGTACTACTCGCGGAAATTTCTTCTCCTTCGTTTGCATACACTTCGGATACTTCATTTGTTTTTCCATCTATGCGAAAGATTTGGGAAGGAGAAATATTTTCTTTATCGGATGCATGCTTTAAGAAACGCCAAGTGGAAATATGGCCTGCTACCCATAAGTCTCCTTTTTCATCCTGAATGATATTATCAGGACCGCTTCCGATAGAAATCTTTTTCAAATACTTTAAATCCGGAAATCCGTTTTGGTTTCTTTGAATTTCATACACAAATAAAGCCTGTTCCCAAAATACGGATCTGTATAATTTTTCAATACCATCTTCCTTTCGAATCAGAATCCCATTACCCAATAACACTGGTTTATCTAAGTGATGGAATTTATTACCGTCATAATAAGCGATATCGGCTCTACCGTTTCGAATCAAAAGATCCCAGAACTGTCTCGTTTTGCCCGGACTGCCATGATCGTTGGAAACAAAGATCTCTCCCGATTCAGTAAGAAACAAATCATTCGGGCTGGTCAGGCTTTCATCTTCCAGAGTTTTTTTATGAACCCAGGTTTTTCCATCGTGTTCGAAAATTTCTACCGTATGAGGACTTACTTCTCTTAGGGTATGAGAAATCACCGCCAAAGTATCTTTTCCTTTTACCTTCGCATAACTAAAACCATGTGGCCTGAAGTTTTCCGGATAGTTTGTTTTGACAAGGGTAACGGTGGCCTCTTTAGAAACACCAGTCGGATCAAAGAGAAAGAGTCCGCCGAGCGACTCCATATTACGCCTGTTATGACTCGATATGACAATGTTAGGTTTTCCATTAACAGAGACTAGTTCTATATCCTCGGGACCCGGAACCCCTGCGATTCGGAAACAGCCTTCGATTGGCTTTTTTTGCACCTGAGCACTGCAAGAAAGTGCAAAACTAATAAAAATTGCTACAAAAACAAAATGAAATCGGAACATGTACTTAAGTTTAGCAGATTGCGGTATTTTCACTAGAAATTAATATTTCACTTGCCCTTTTTGTGCAGTGCAAAATAATGGAATCATATAAGGGAGCAAACTCCTATGAGCAATGTGGAAAACAAAATACATGGAATCGTAAACGCTAGTATCGGAGCTGTCAAAACTTCTAAAGAAGTTTGGGAAAAGCTCGTAGTTGATCTGAACGACAAAAGAAGTCAGTTCGAAACCAACTTCAAAAAACTGTCTGAGCAAGGTGAAAAAGATACAAGCGATGGAGCTCTGAAAGTAAAAATGGGCGTTGCTTGGGGAATCGTTCGTATAGACGAGTTCAAAGACAATGTCGTAAATTACTTCAACAAAGAAAGAGAAGCGAAAAAACAAAAGCCCTCTTCTTAAAATTAAACCGTTCTCACCATCCTGAATTTATTCCAGCAGGCGAAAGTCTGCTGGTTTTTTTGTTTTTGGGGAAAGAAAAACAATCGGAGTGACCGGATTTGAACCGGCGACCCCTTGCCCCCCAGACAAGTGCGCTACCGCTGCGCTACACCCCGTGTTTCTTAGTCAAAAAAACAAAACGAAGGCGCCGGTCAAGGGTTTATGGTTGTATTTAGAAAGAAATCCAATCAAAGACCTCGGTCAAAAAATCTAGCAGGAGTTAACTGATTTATTGTTGACTGAAGCAATCGGGTCTCAAACATTGCCCAGTATTCTTATGAAAAAAAACTTACTCTTGTTAAATATTGTCTGTCTGTTATTGTTCAATTGCGATAAACTTAAACCAAGAAAGAATGAAAACAAAAACGACGAAAATCTGCTCTTAGGATTGAGTCTTATCAATGCTGCAAATCAAATACCGTGTACGAATGTAACAGTTTCATCAAAAGATTTGGTGATCAATCCGCCCGTAAATCTTTGTTACAAACAAACTTATACAGAAGGAAATACATTTGTATTTTTATACTTTCCAGAAACCGGGACTTATACTCTTGATTCTTATTATAAGCCAGGGACAAGCAAAAGGTTAAACGCCATATTGAGAACATGTGATAATCCATCGACATGCATCCAGGAAGCCGAATCTTCTTCTGTAAATTCAAAAATCATAGATACTTTTATTCCTTCAGGGACGGTAGCTACAGGTAAAAGTTTTGAAATTACAATTACTGAGGCAAAAACCTATCGGTTGGTTCAATACTTAGTTTCAAGCACTGGTCCAAGTATTTATATATGTATATCTGGCTGCCCTAGCACAAGCTCTACGGATAACTATGTCAGTACAAAAATAACTAAAAACAAGTAATATCAGTCATCCAAAATGTCAGGCGACATTGCCCAGATGATTTGTCCATGTGCGAATTTTTCACGAGCTACATTGATCGCTACCGTCGAACCCGGTTGAAATACTAGATTGTCCGTCAGACAAGTATTTCCCAAAAGCTGTGCTGCAAAATAAGTAATATCCGGATTATGTCCAACTAACAAGACAGTATCGGAATTGGTAAGTTTTAATAGATTGGGAAGGATGTGAGAACAACCGACTCCGGCAGCAAGTTCGTTTGCCTGAACCGGTGATCCTTTGAAATTGATTTCTTCCGAAAGGATTTCGGCTGTTAAGCGGGTGCGGGTATAGGGACTATAGTAGACTTGACTCACGTTTAAAGATGAGTTGTTGATGAACCTACCGATTTTATGAATGTCTCTTACCCCTTTTTCCGTCAAGGTACGAGACTGATCCGATTTTGCTGAAGCAGGATCTTCCGCTTCGCCATGCCGAACCAAAATGATCTTCATTCTTAAGATCTCCTAAGCCCAAGATTGAAAGCGTTGCTTTCGTAATAAACAAAAAATTAATGAATTTCTTGCGATTTTCTCTTTGGGCTGAATCCTACTCTATATGACGGACAAACCTTACAGAAAAAATGTAGGTATAGTTGTTTTTAATGCACAAGGCCGAGCGATCGTCGGAGAAAGAGTTGAATTTCCCGGATCCTGGCAATTTCCCCAGGGAGGGATTGATGAGGGAGAAGATTACCTGGCTGCCGCCGAACGAGAACTCTATGAAGAAATCGGCGTAAAGGATGCTACCTATGTAGGGGAGTACAAAGATTGGCTCGACTACGATTTTCCCAACTTCCTCAATCTCCACGCAGAGTTGCAAAAATTCAAAGGGCAAACCCAAAAATGGATTTTATACTATTGGGATCATCCGATAGAGGACTGTACTTTAGACCATTTCGAAAGGGAATTTATTTCTATAAAATATATGGATTTATTGGAAATTCCCAAACTAGTCGTGGATTTTAAAAAGCCTGCCTATGAAAAGTTTGTCCCATTTTTCTTTACACTCGTTCAAAATTACATTGCAGACTTAAAAAAATAACATAATTTAGATAACAAAGCTAGGAGCAAAACCGTTTGGGAAAATCAGAAGAGAAAAGAGCACGAATCGTTGTTAGGGGAACGGTGCAAGGTGTAGGATTTCGTTATTATATTATGCAAAAAGCGCAAGAAATGCGACTCAAAGGTTATACTCAAAATCTTCCCAATGGAGAAGTGGAAGCAGTAGTAGAAGGTGATAAACTTTTTATAGAAGATCTTTACCGTGCCATGCAAAGAGGCCCTACAAAAGCAAAAGTTACGGACCATGCTATCGATTGGGCGGACGCCAAAAATCAATTCAGAACATTTTCCATCAAAAGGTAATTCTATTTCATGAAAAAAAGACGTTTAGGTAGAACAGGTTTGGTCGTGTCCGAAATCTGTATGGGAACCATGACATTCGGTTCCTCATGCGATGAATCGGAAGCATTTCGTATTTTAGATAGAGCTTATGATGCAGGAATTGATTTTTACGATACCGCGGAATTATATCCTGTTCCCCCCCAAAAATCCTGGGTCCACCGTACGGAAGAGATATTCGGCAAGTGGTTAAAAACAAAACCAAGAGATGGAATTCTCATCGCGACCAAAGTTGCGGGTCCCGGACACGGCTGGTTCAATCCCCCCGTGAGAGAAGGGAAAACATCCTTGGATAAATATCATATCCGACGTGCCATCGAGGGATCTTTGACCCGTATGGGGATCGAAACAATAGATCTTTACCAAACTCATTGGCCTGATCCGGACATGCCTTATGATGAAACTATGGAAGCATTGACGGAACTGAAAGAAGAAGGTAAGATTCGTTATGCGGGCTGTTCCAACGAGACTTCTTTCGGACTCATGAAGAGTCTCTGGACTTCCGACAAATACAATCTGATTCGTTACGAATCGATTCAAAACAATTTCAGTATTTTAAACAGACGATTTGAAGACGAATTGGCACAAGTATGCCGTAAAGAAGGAGTTTCCTTGCTCCCCTATTCTCCGTTAGCAGGTGGAGTTTTGACGGGCAAATACAATGTGGAATTACCTCCGGAAGGATCCAGGTTTATCCGTTATACCAAAGAGGGAGATCGTCAGAAAAAAATGGCAAACAGGTTTTTGAATGATGCGACTCTCGCTTCGACAGCCGAAATTCTAGTCATTGCAGAAAGAGCGGGAATCACTGCGACTGCGTTATCAGTCGCATGGAGCAAACAACACGATTTCGTAGCTTCCACGATAATCGGCGCCAATACCGTGGCTCAATTGGAAGAATCGTTGAAAGCCGCTGATCTGACTTTATCCGATGATGTATTGAATGAACTCAATGTTCTTTCGAAAAAAATTCAATATCCTATGGGATAGTTTACGAATAGAATGATAGGACACAGGAAATGACAATTAAGATTCAAAAAGGAATCGATTTTTTACTGAAGAAAGGACTTATACTTTTTGTACTCTTTCTGTTATTTCCCGAATGTTCCACTTTCGGACCCAGAAACGCGCAAAGTTCATTGATTATCGTTCAGATGACGTTGCAAAAAGACGAACTCTTGTTAGATGAATTAATCGATCCCCGTTTCCAAAAGGTAACCCTACGGAAAGGGGATTTCGTTTACGAATATTCCGAAAACTCGGAACATTATTACTACTTTCAAAACCTAAAAGAAGGTCAGTATGAAATTTATGACGCGGTTCATCTTCTGAATCGCGGTGCATCCGATTTTCCTTACGGTTCCACCAAACAACCTTCCAAAATAGATATTGATTTTGACAAAAAAGAAATCGAATCATCCCGATTGAATTTGGAACCGGGGACAGTCGTATTTCTCGGAACCTTTCATGTAAGGGTTACTTTCAAATTTCAAGATGAGCCTGTGATCACGATCAGGCAGTCCAAAACAGTGGAAGAAGAAAGATTGGCATTGGAACATTTATATAAAAATTATCCCCGGAACGCTTGGGGGCAAAAAGCAAAAGCAAGATTGAAATTTTTAAATTCTTTTGCCCCTTAAGTGAAAGTAATCAAAACCGGATTGCGGATCAGATAATCGTATGCAATTCCGGATTTTCATACAAATGAGGTACGGAATTCCAGCTAACAGGCTCTAAATGATTTCCTTCTTTTTTGAAAATGCTCAACGATGAATTTAAAATCGATTTCATAAAAACGGGAAACTTTCTTTTTTCCATTCCGCAAGCAAGCCCCATTGCAATGGCGACAGGAGTACTGGAAGAAACGACTAAACTGCTTTTTACATCTTTTGGGATGGATTCGAATCCTAATGCAATTCTGTTCACGTATTCGCTGAAACTATACGGTTCAACCGGGTCCCAAATTTCATTCACCCAGTCATCTAACACTCGTTGAATGAGTTCCTGGAAAAAATCTCTGGTTTTAGTATCTCCGTTTTCCCAAGCGGTTTTGTAATCTTCATACAATTTTGCAAAATCGGAATCCTTGTTTCTGATTTTTGCCGCAAGAGAAAGCCATAAGCGGGGATCGAATTCATTCCAATTTTCATTTTCAATCGAATCGGGAATACAGAACTTTTCATTTTGAAAGGATTCCAAAATCCCCGATGCGGTTTGTTTTTGCCTTTGCAAGCTTCCCGTAAAAACAGAATCAAATTCGATTCTTTGCTGGATAAAATAGCGTCCCAACAATCTGGCTTGGGTTTTACCTAAGTCAGTAAGAGTATCGTAGTCTTTTCCCAATCTATCGGCTTGACCATGCCGAACAAGATAAATCAATCCCATCTATACGTTGAACCTCGGATTGGAAACGGAGAGATTGTTTTTAAGGCCCAATTTGATTTGGTTCCAAATCTCCGATCCTACTTCCGCATTTTTTGTTTCTCGCAATTGTTTGGCGAGAAGAGAATTCCAATCTTTCAATCGGCTGAGTTTTTCCTTACGAGGAAGCGCCTTGAATTGATCAGTAGTAAGATTTATATCCTTTAGAATCGAGCTAAGTTTTAACAAAGACTGAAATTCTTCCTGACTTTGCTCATCTTCCTTCTCCGATTCCCGTATGATGACTCCCAACATATTCCAACTAACAAGTGTCTTGTACGATAAAAGCTCATCTGCTTCGATTTTCGGTAAAATTTCTTTGATCAGCAAATCCTGAATGGTGGATAATAATTCTTTGGCTTCGGGTCTATATTGCATTTTCAGCCTCTTCTATCAGTCGTATCGCTTCCCATTCCATTTCTGCGGTTCTTCTTCCGATGGCAGCAAGTTCGATTCCTTTGTCTTTTCCGGAAAGGTGACGTTCCGCTTGTTGGGCCGATCCGATCGCCCAACGCAGATTGCCCATAATTTCCCAATAACGGACCTTAGTTGCTAAGATAGGAACTTTATTATAATCGGAATAAGCATTATAAAAATCAGCCCGATCTCCAAATCCGCCTACTTCCTTATTCAACTTGCCGAATCTCCAATCCCGCATACAAAGCCAGGCAACATCTTCGTGCCTGTCTCCCCAATGAGCAAATTCATAATCCAGAATCCCTTGCAAACCTTCTTTGGTGATCATAAAATTTCCGGTTCGATAATCTCCGTGAACCAGAACGATCGCATCCACATCCGGTTTATTTTTTTCCAACCAATTGAGAGAGATTTCAATCGCAGGATGAGACTCGGGGAGTTCGTCCAAAGACCTGCGTAAATCATCGATGGAAGTTTGAACGTAAGTTTCCCTGGTAGTGACTTTTAATTTTTGTTTGAGTTCTTCGTCTTTTACAGACTCGGGGATTACGGAATGCAAACGGGCAAGATTTTCACTTAAGTCGGTTACCATTCTTGTCTTTCTGTATTCGTTTAGTTCCGCATCTTTGATGATATATCTGCCAGTTGCCTTTCCCGAAATTTTTTCCATCAGGAAAAAAGGGGCGCCGATGATATTTGCATTCTCTTCCAAATAAATCGGTTCCGGTGTTTTGACACCCGCAGCATAAGCAAGACCTGCAACTTTATACTCGTCTTTTTTGGAAAGAGAGGACAAAAGAGATCCTCCCTTATCGGTTCGGAGTACTACGTTTTTTTCCTTACTTTGGGAAGAATCATCGACTGATAACCGTATTGCGAAATTATCCTGACATGCCCCTCCGCTCAAATGAACGATATCCTGGATTTGAACGGAATTTTTCCAAATGCTTGTTAGATGGGATTCTAATGCCGGTTTTAGTTCTGCGATTTCCATTTATGCATCCCATTTCCCGGAAACATAATTTCGTCCGATTACCATTTTATGAACTTCCGACGGGCCGTCTGCAATCCTTGCAGCTCTTGCATCTCTATAAAACAATTCCAACGGAAGATCTCTGGAATAACCTTTTCCTCCGCAAATTTGAATCGCAGTATCCACAGTCTTGCAAAGAGATTCGCTCACTTTCCATTTTGCCATGGAAATTTCCTGACGTGCATCCTGACCTGTTTGCAAAAGCCAACCGGCCTTTAGTGTTAATAAAAATCCCATTTCAATTTCAGTGGCACATTCAGCAAAAAGCCATTGGATACCCTGATGTTCCGCAATCTTGGAACTGAATACCTCCCTCTCTTTTGCATACTCGCGTGCAATGGAAAGGGCTCTGCGCGCAAGGCCCGTCCAACGCATACAATGTGTTAAGCGAGCGGGACCGAGTCTTTCCTGAGAGAGTCTAAATCCTTCTCCCACCCGACCGAGTACCATATCTTCCGGAACTTCCACGTTTTCAAAATTAAGTTCGCAATGTCCACCCGGTCCGTGAGAACCCATGAGTCCGATCTCCCTTACCATCGTATAACCTTTGGCAGTTGTAGGAACAAGAAACATCGTGGTTTTGCGGAAACTCCCGTTTACCTTTGCCATTACTATGATGTATTTTGCTCCGTTAGCGCCGGTGCAATACCACTTTCGACCGTTTAATATGAATTTATCACCGACCTTCTCCGCGTTGGTTTGCAAACTGGTCGGGTCGGAACCTGCACCGGGAGAAGGTTCCGTCATAGCAAAGCCTGTTCGTAAAGTTCCCTCGCAAAGAGGATGTAAAATCAATTCTTTTTGTTTGTCCGTTGCGGCCAGAGCAAGAAGGTGCATATTACCTTCGTCAGGTGCATCGCAATTGAATATGTAAGGAGCGATTGGCGAACGACCCAATTCACTGAATATGATACAAGTTCCCAATTGATCCAATCCCAGGCCGCCTTCTTTTTTGGAAAGATGCGGAGTCCAAAAGCCTGCGGCTTTTACTTTAGCGCGGGCTTGTTGATTAATGTTTTCCGGCATTCGCCCGGTTTCATAATCATAATGTTTTTCCAGGGGAATGATTTCGGATTCAACAAATTCACGCATTTGTTTGCGGAGCGATTCTACGGATTCAGGTATTTGAAAGTCCATTGAATCACAGATTTAGCTTATGAAACTTAGAAAGTAAAACTTAATTTTAAATATGAGTTTGGAAAACCGGTTTTTGTCGTTTGGAATTTCTTCTCACTTCGAAATGCAAATGTGGACCGGTCGCTCTACCTGTCATGCCCACTTCCCCGATCTTTTGGCCTTTACGGACTTTGTCACCGTGTTTTACATGATACTTGCTCAAATGTCCGTACCGGGTTTCATAACCCATCTCATGTTTGACAATTATCAAGTTGCCGTATCCGCCGTTTTCCCCGCGAAAATTCACGATCCCATCCTGAGAAGCGAGAACATCTGACCCTTGTTCTGCGGCAAGATCGACTCCTCCGTGGAAAGTCTGTTTTTTTGTAAAAGGATCGTTTCTTTTTCCGTAACCGGATGTGAGAAGTGCTCCTTCCAAAGGAGATAGAAATCCGAATCCGTAAAAAAACGATTTTTCCCTTTTACCCATCATGACACCGGGAATAAACCATTTCCCCCGGGATTCGTCAAATTGAAGTTTGTCCGATGCGATATTGTATTTTTTCGATATCTCCGATTTCGCCTGATCCGTATTAGCTGAATCTTCGGGATGAAAAACTCCTCGCATATTCGGAATTTCCAGAATCATTCCTTCCGCCAAATCATGCGGAGAGCTTAATTCGTTTGCAGAAGATAATGTTTCCAAATCCATTCCGGTACGAGCCATGATCTTGAAAAAGGAATCATCTTTTTTAACTTTGTATTGGAAGTATTTAAGAGGTATGAGTTTGTCATCCGAAACGGGAGAACGGGACAATCGTAAGTTTTCCTTCACCTGAGTGCGAAGGTCTTTGAGACGAGGATTCGAATAATCCAAATTTGCAAGTGTAATGGGTGTGGCAAAAAGGTTGATTACAGATAAAAAAGCCAAAGGAAAAACAAATTTTGGAAACCTTCTCAAGTCTTACACTCCATCACTTCTAAGGAGAAGATCGGCTGATTAGAAAAAAACGATGACGATAATCCCTCAAAACCGAATCTGGGAAGCAGATGCAGAGTCGTTTTTTTGAAATTTTTCGCCTGACCACATATTCTCTGGGTCTTATTTTTGTTTGCAATTTGCTATTTTCCCTATTTTACCATCAGTTCGTTTACTCCGTAGTTCTCAATGACCGCATCCCTGAGGAATTGTTAGAACCGATTTTGGAGGATCAAGCCGATCAAAAGATAGGTTTTATGGAAACAGTAGGAAAACTTACCGAATCCATCAAAACAATCGAAGAAGATTTCAAAACCGAATTCAAAGACAACCCCCAGAAATCCTTCGAATCCTTTTACGACATCATGTTGAAAAAGAAACAATACCTTCTTTTTTTTCAATCGGTCATTTGGTTTGTTTCCTTTGTCGGTCTCGGTTATCTGGTTCTGGTAAAAATCCTCAAAATCGAAATCACCAATTTGCAAGAAGATCTTTCGTTTAAGATGATACTAACAGGTGTTTCTAACGGGTTCATTGTTTTTTTATCGGTGATGATCATCGGAATCATATTTCAGGCTTTGGGAGTCGATGCAAATCCCGGCGTTTTTCCTCAGAAATTATTCAAAGAATTAAATGGTAACAGTTATCTTCTAGCTTGGGCGGTTTATACCGTAGGAATCATAACCGGTATCGTGGAAGAATTATTTTTTCGTGGGTTTTTATTAAAGTCCTTTATGGACAAAGGACTTGCTCAGGAAGGATTGATGATCATTTCAATCATTTTCGGATGGCTGCATTACGGTCCGGGAACGACAGTCGCAGTTCCTTTTCTGATTGCGTTTGTGGGGATGTATTTCGGTTATTTATATTTGAAAACAAAAAATCTATGGGTATCTATGGCTTGTCATGCGACGTACAATACCCTCGGATTATTGATTGCTTATTTCGGTGTGGATGGTATGACTCCGTGAACCTAACAAAGATATATCGCTTTCTTCTGATTGCTTTTATTCATTCGAGTCTCTTTTTTTCATTAGAAGCCGCTGAAACCGTGGAAATTTCGGGTTCACCTGACGATTTGAATCTAAGACTCGTTGCTCTTTTGAATCAATTGGATCCGAATTATTATAGCGATGATAAAACAAAGGGATTTGTTTACCGGTACAAACATACCTGGAAAAATCCTTATGATTTTGACATTTATATAGGCAAAGTCGGCAAAAATTCTCCTGATTCGGTATTAAGAATAGAATCTACCAAAGTCGGTCAGGAGAGAATGTGGAAACAAATCTTCGAACAGGAATTGCTAAGAAATCCTCCTAAAGAAGACGCTGTAGCATTGTCCAAAAAGTATCATATCGTCTCACAAGGGTTAAACTTGATTTCTCCCATAGCATCCGTCGGTTATAATTCCTGGAAGTCCCCTCTTTATTCTTCCAGGGATACTTTACTCAGCTCCGCTATTTATTTTTTAGCGGATTTGGTGTTAGTTGGTGGTGCCTATTATTATGCGCAAGGAAAACTCCCAAAAAAGAATATTTGGGAAAATATGATGAATGAGAAAGGGCCGGGGAATGTTTGGAATAGTCCCGACTCCATCGGAATATTCGCCGCGCTTGCCATTACAAGAGGGATACGAGCCTTTGATGCCTGGGAAGATACTTCCGCACATAATAAAACGGCTCAGTATTCCTGGACGTTCCGATTTTAGGATTTGAACAAGTCCCTCGCGGCATCCTGTGCGCTGGATCTTTCAAAATCTGCGCGTTCAATTAAAGTCAAATCCAATCCTTCTTTTTGAATCCTGCTGAGTATTTTTCCTACCTCGGCAGGTTGCGTGAGTTTGGTGGCTAAGTATTTAAAGACAGATCCGCAATCAGGGCATTTTTTATCTTTGAGATAATTTAATCCCAGTTTTTTACAACTTCCGCAAGTTCCATAAAGATCATCTATGTACAAAAGTTGTTTCTTCACTTCTTCAACGTCCAATTGACGCCATACTCGAACAAATTTTGTTTTATTTCCTGAGGAATCTTGGTTCATATGAAAAAAGAAAGGTGTTTTATGAATCCTGTCAAGAATCAATCAATTCGAATCTATGTTATTACTACCACTATCTTGGGCTTTCTAGCAGTGGCAATCGGTGCCTTTGGAGCTCACGGTCTCAAAGAAACCATCGGAGAAAGATTACCTGTATTTGAAACGGGCAGCCGATATCATTTTTACCATTTAATCGTTTGTTTGGTGATTACGACTTTGTATTCGGTAAAACCGGAAACTGTCTCCAAATCGATAGCCGTTTCCTTCTGGTTGTTTGCGACCGGAATCCTTTTTTTTTCCGGCAGTCTCTATGTTTATGCAATCACAGGACTTAAAATTTTAGGCGCTGTTACTCCGCTCGGAGGAATTTTATTTATGATCGGTTGGATTCTGTTAGGCGTTGGGATCAATCAATCTTTTTTATCACCAAAGAAAAACTGACCTTTTTTTCGAATCAGATCTCTGGAAATCAAACCATCGGCGATCAGAAGTAATCCGTCGATGGCGGCTTTTTTATCTTCCAAAGGAACATTTTGTTGGATCGCCATCAGCTCATGAACGTATTTTCTCCGCTTCACTTCCAATACTCCGAGCATGGAGCCGCAGATCTTTTTATCCATTTCAAGAAAAGCAAGCGCCAAAGTTTGGGGAGGAGTTTCGTTGCAAAGATAATACAAAGCAAGGTTATCAAAATAGGACAACTGTTCGATCTTTTCTAAAATTTGTTCTGAGCCTGACATGGATTTTTCCTTAAATGTTTTGGACTTCCAAAACTTTGTTTTTTAAATATTGAATCAGATATTTGGAACTGGGTGCTTCCCCTGTGGCTTTTGCAACCAATTCTTTCACTTCCAATTTTTTTCCCTGATGATGGACATTTTGGCGCAACCAATTGAGCAAAGAGGAATAATCTCCGTTTTCACTAAAATGATTCGCATAACCAGGATTTGTTTTTTCAAATGCCGCAAAAAATTGCGAAGAGAAAATATTTCCCAAAGTATAAGTGGGGAAATAACCGAACGCTCCCATGGACCAATGAATATCCTGTAAAACGCCTTCCGCATCATTTTCAATTTTTAAACCAAGATAGTCTTTTACTTTGGAATTCCATATTTCGGGAAGATCTTTCACTTTGATTTTACCATTGATCAATTCTCTCTCAATTTCAAAACGCAAAATGATATGCAGATTGTAAGTGACCTGGTCCGCTTCCACTCTGATTTTGCTTTTTTGGGTGGAATTGATCGAGCGATAAAGTGCCTCAAAAGGCAATTCCGATTCGGTCAGTTGGAAGTCGGATAAAAGTATAGGATACAAAAATTTCCAAAATGGCAAGGAACGCCCGACTTGATTTTCCCAAAGACGGCTTTGAGATTCATGAATTCCCAAACTTAAGAAATCGGTGAGAGGATTCGGGCCATCTTCGATTTCAGAAAGGCCGGCTTCATATAAGGAATGACCTGTTTCATGTAACACGCCGAAGATGGAAGAAAGCGGATCCGTTTCCGAATAACGAGTAGTAATCCTTTTATCAAATGTTCCGAGGCTAGTAGAAAAAGGGTGATGACTCACATCCAAACGCGAAATGTCCGTGGAAAGCCCGAGCAAAGGAGAAAGACGTTTGCAAAGTTTTTCCTGATTTTCTTTTGATATCTTTTTGGAAAAAGGATCGGGATAATGAGGGGCGGTCTCCACAATCGGAACCAGTTCTTTTTTTAAATCCTGAAATAAGGAATCTATTTCCGTTGCCTTTGCCCCTTTTTCATAGGAATCCAAAAGGGCATCGTACGGTTCATTCGCATAACCAAGATAATCCGCTTGCTTCAAGGATAATTCGACGATCTTGCCTAAAATCGTTTCGAAATCGGAAAATTTATTATTCTTTTTTGCATCAGCCCAAATCGCATGAGCCAGGTTAGTTGTTTCGGAGAACTCGGCAACAAATTCCGCAGGAATCTTTTCCGCTTTCTGTCTTTCCTCTTCCAAAACGGAAAACTCTCTCTCCCAAAGAGGGCGGGTTTCCACAGGCAAACTCGGCACGGTTGCCATCGCTTTCCGGATCAATTCTTTGAATTCGGCGCCCACAGTCCACTCATGGGTCAATTGAGAAATCTCGGAGATTTGTTTCGCTCTGTACTCCCTGCCTTGGGGAGGCATCATCACTTCCGAGTCCCAGTGCAAAACCGAACCGATATCTTGGAAGGTTTTGATTTTACGGTAAAATTGGCGGTAGTTTTGGAGATCTTCGGGAAAGCTCATACCCCCATTCTTTAAAGCCCTGCAAATCGGGAACCAAAAATCATTGACCACAAAGTTTCCTGAAAAACTATGTATTTACCATTGCGGGTGTGGTGTAACGGTAGCACAGCAGCCTTCCAAGCTTCTGGCGAGGGTTCGAGCCCCTTCGCCCGCAAAAGTCTTTTTCTAATCAACGAAATTCCATCATAATCTAACGAAAGTTTTCCGAAGGGGATCGAACGGGTTTGTGAGCCAAAAAACCAAGCGACAATAGGAGCGAAGGTTTTTTGACACGAAGCCAGGATGGCTGAGTGCGAGCAAACCACGCCTCGGAGCGCAACGAGCCACGATGGCGAGTAGCGGAGAGGGCGAGCCCCTTCGCCCGCAAAAGTCTTTTTCTAATCAACGAAATTCCATCATAATCTAACGAAAACTCTGCGAAGGGTGAGAACACGTGAGGCTTGCTAGAGCCGACAGGCGGCCAAGCCGAAGCGACGGCTCGTTCAACGAACGAGAGGGTGGATTGCGACCCAAAAAACCAAGCGACAATAGGAGCGAAGGTTTTTTGACACGAAGCCAGGATGGCTGAGTGCGAGCAAACCACGCCTCGGAGCGCAACGAGCCACGATGGCGAGTAGCGGAGAGGGCGAGCCCCTTCGCCCGCAAAAGTCTTTTTCCAACCAACGAAATTCCATCATAATCTAACGAAAGTTTCCCGAAGGGTGAGAACACGTGAGGCTTGCTAGAGCCGACAGGCGGTAGGGCCGAAGCAACAATCTCAAAACCAAGTGAAGCACTTCCTGCGGTGGCGAGGCCAAGGACGGCCGAAGCTTGCGAATCGTAACAGGAAGTTACGTGAGCAAGAGCAGGAAGTGTGTAACGTTTTTGTTTCACTCATTCCCAATGAATTGTTTCCACCACCGTTCCCAAGCGTTTGGCTCTCTTAGTTTGACAAGCTGGCCAAATTTGGGAGTTAACAAATCGATCTGATGTTTTTTCGCTTCCTTTTCTAAACTTTCGGCTGGCTCATACCAACTATGCAAAGCAAGATCAAACATTGCCCAATGCACCGGGACAAGCCTTTTCCCTTTTAGATCCAAATGTGCCTTGGCAGTTTGTTCAGGCAGAACGTGAACTGCTTCCCACATCGGATTATATTGTCCATTTTCAATGAACGTTAAATCAAACGGTCCGAACTTTTCGCCGATATTTTTGAAGTGCACATCGTAACCCGAGTCTCCGCTAAAATAGAATCTTTCTTTTTCTCCGATCACTGTCCAAGAAGACCATAAAGTATGATTGCCATTCATACCGCTTCTTCCTGAAAAATGTTGTGCGGGAGTACAAACAATCTTTATTTTACCAACATTTAAATTCTCCCACCAATCAAGTTCAGTTAGGCGATCTTCCGTAATGCCCCATTCTTTCAAATGAGAAGTGACTCCTAAAGGAGTGATAAATTTCGTATTTTTACTTTTGAAAAATTCGATCGTAGGCATATCGAGATGGTCGTAATGGTCATGCGAAATTATGATATAATCAATAGGGGGCAGCTCTTCCAATTTAACTACTGCATCTTGAAATCGTTTTACCATAAAACTAAATGGAGCTGCCGATCCGGAGAACACCGGATCAAAAAATAAAATTTGCCCTTCTATGTTCACAAGAAAGGTGGAATGTCCGAACCAAATAAACTTAATGCTTTCATCCGGCTTAAGGAACTCTGCAAAGTCAGGTTTTTCTTCCGGTAATCTCAAGTCCGGCCTTCTGTTTTTATCACCACCAAATAAAAATTTGAATACAAGAGAAAAGTAACTTTGGTTTTCTCTCATTTTCTCTAAAACATCAGGCCTACGGTTTACGAATTGTTCTCGTTCCCGGTCAAATTGAGGAGAAGTTTTTATCCTATCCAAATGAACACCGTAAGGATCTTTACCAAAGGCGCGACAATGAAATTGAATTAGTGTAAAAAGGAATATTAAAGGGAATGCGATCTGTTTCAAAAAATGACTTCCAATTTGTATTTCCCTTTTAGACTGTTTTTTTAAGTAAGAGAATTTGGTCGGAAAGAAAAGAATAAAAAATCGATGGCCAGGCGACTGAGTGCGAACAAACCAAACCGCGAGAGGGATGCGGAGGGCTTGGTCGGTCACGACCGCAGCGTTAGCGGAGCCCGGAGCAGCCCGACCCCGAATGCAACCGTTCGAATGAATTTTTAATAGTATATGTCGGGGACTCGCCCACATAACAAAGAATAAATTCTTTTATGACAAATCAAATGGTGCTTTGAAAAAACAAAGATTGAAAAATAGATAAAATGTTGTTAAGACTTTCTTTCTTTAAGTAAATTTGCCAACATCTCCCCTATCTGTTTGATGTCGTATGGTTTGGAAAGTAATCCATCCATAAAACGGAAGGAAGATTTTTTCGAAAGTTCCGAAGCAACATTTGCCGTTAATCCGTAAATTTTAGCAAAATTACCGTTCGTAGTTCCTCGTAAGATTTCCGCGGTCGCAAAGCCGTCTATTCCCGGTAAGTTGATGTCCATAAAAATCAAATCATATTTGTTATGGTAAGACAATTCGACCGCTTCTTCTCCGTTATCAACGATGAAAGGAGTGATCTTGTATTTTCCAAGGATCCTGGAAATCAATTGTTGATTCACCAGGTTGTCTTCCACAACTAGCACAGATAAGTCGGAATAATCTTTGGAATCATTTTGAGGATTATCCAAGATCTCTTTTTTCGCCAAATCTTCTTCAGCGATTTCAGTATCCCAATAAAACGAAAATTCCGTTCCGGAACCAACCTCGGATTTAACTTCGATAGAGCCGCCAAAAAGTGAAACCAGATTTTTGGTCACGGATAAACCCAAACCCGTGCCACCGAAATTTCGAGTGGTGGAAACATCGGTTTGAACAAACGGCTCGAAAATAGAATCAATTTTGGAACTGGAAATCCCGATGCCATTGTCTAAAACCTGTGCATGAATTCGAATATTGGAAAGGTCCAGGTTAACACACCTAATGCGAATAGTAATTGTTCCATCTTTGGTAAATTTTAGGGCGTTTCCAATCAAGTTTGTAAATATTTGTCCTGTTCGCAAACTGTCACCTAAAATCGAATTCGGGAAATCTTTCTGGATGTCCAAAAGAATGCGGTTGTTATTTTTTTTAGCTTCCGTATCGAGAAGTTTTCGCAAATCTCTCAACAAATCGGGTAGTGAAAAAGGCAATGATTCCAAATCCATTTTGCTCATTTCCAATTTCGAGAAATCTAGAAAATGATTTATGGTTTTTAACAGATTTAGTCCGCTCTTGTGAATCAATTCCAACGATTCCGCAATTTCAGTCTTATGTTCTTGAGATAATAATAATTCGGTTAACCCAATAATTCCCGTTAGGGGAGTACGAATTTCATGACTGAGCTTGGAGACAAATACGGTTTTGGCTAAATTTTCTTTTTGTACTGATTCGCTTTTTTCACGAAGAGCTGAATTTAATAATGTTAAGGTCTCTCTATGAGCGTGAACTGCGGTAACATCGTCAAATAACCATAATCGTCCCGGAGATTTCCTACCGCGTATGATTTGCGACTGTACCTGATAAACTTTTTTTTCCGGCATATGCAGAATCCAATACGAAGTAAATCCTTCATTATTAGGATCGGAAAGACCTATGGCCATTTCGGATTTTATCTCGGGAAGATTGGAAGTGGTTGTGAGAATATTCCGCATAGCCTCTGATATATTATAAGATGGATGTGCTCCGGGGCTCAAAGAAAATAGTTTTGCAGCATTTTCGTTGATCCAAGAGATATCCGTCTCTGTATCGACAAAAACAATCGCCTGCGGAATTGTCTTTAGAATGGATTGCAAACGGGAGCTAGTCGAAGCAAAAGAAATTTCTCTCTGATCATTCTTTAAAATTTCAACGACTCTAGGAGTAATCAACTTGGCAATTTGAGACAGCTCTTTCGAAACCAAATCTTTTTTCGTATAACAGAATAAGACGACATTTTTTCTTTCGGAAGAGGTTTCGTTGGAAGAAGAAACTCCGAAGGCGGAAATAACCGAAAGTTCCTGTAATGCATCGAAGTTTAAAGTGACAAACGAATCCTTTTCCAAAGGAAAGTATCCCACGGAAGAACCTTCATCATCGAAAGCTTTCTTTAATAACGAAGGATTTGTAAATTTTTGCTGTAGTACGGTTTCAGGAAACGATTCCACCAATTGAACCGAATGTTCGTCCAAAGATTCAAATAAAAGAGCATAATCGGCTTTTAAAATCCGGAGACAAAGTTGAAAAAAATCGGCCTTTTTGTTTGAATCGGAAGAAGAAAATAGTTTTGAAGAATCGATATAAAACTTCAAAACAACTTCTTCAAGTGAAGAAGTTAACATTGTTTAAATGAATCCTTCCATAGCTTTTATTACAAGCTCCGGAGCACTGATATGAGGGAAATGTCCTTCCGATTGAATTTGAACATATCTTCCGTTAGATAGATTTTTTTCTAAATATTTTCCCACTTCTACAGGCACAGCAATATCGGAAGCGGATTGAATGATCAGAACTTCATGTTTGCAATGAGGCAAATCCTGTCTGTGATCGGATTGAAAAATAGTTTTCGCCACGGACAATGCGATATCCGGACGAATCTCCCTTAAAGTGGATTCGAAAGAATGGGCAAGATCCGGATTGTTTTTATTTTCCATTACGATCGGGGCAAATCCGGCAGTCCAACCGAAGAAGTTGGTTTCCATAGCTGCATATAATTGATTCAAAGCTTCTTGAGTGAAACCACCGATGTAATCTTTATCATTCAAATAACGAGGTGAGGCACCGATAAAAACTAATTTCTTAAAAAGTTCAGGACGACGATTGGAAGCAAGCAAACCGATCATTCCGCTGACGGAATGAGAAACATAAGTTATCGGACCGGATTGTGTTTCAGAAATCAATTCGATTAAATCCTCCGCGTAAGCAAATAAACTGGAATAACGAATCGGACTGTATAATTTCGGATCGGTCTTTCCCGAGCCGACCAGATCGAATAAAATCACTTTATAATCAGTAGTCAAACTAGGAAGAATTTTATCCCAAGCCGATTGATCGGTTCCGAATCCATTCCCCAGTAAAAGAGTTTCTTTTCCGTTTCCAACGATCTTTAAATTCAAATTTTTTGCTTTTTGCATGAGTTCGCCAGCTTACTTATCATACGGGAGTAAATTATGTTTTCATTCGTATGAATCGAATAAAGGCCCGTAATTTTAATAATTTATAAGGGCTAAAATTTTCAATTGGAAATTTGAACTGATTAGCCTAAGAAATTTTTTGACAATCAGGCAAAACCTAATTGTCAATGATTGAACAAAGAAATCTCCGGTTTTTTAAAATTTTGCCATATAACCTAAATTAAATATGATATGGTGTTTCGGAAGATGTTGTTGCTGATAGGAATTGATAAGACTATCTTTCGTAATCGGATCCAAAGATAACGATTGAATCGTGGCTGCTGCAAGCTGGTTCGTTGTCCCGTGAATCTTGGAGGGGTCTGCGACTTTGCCATCTTCCGGATTTTGGTCGGATGATACTCCTGAAGGTTTAGGATAAGTACGATCGTTATCAAACAGGAAGAGAGAAGGCCTGTAAACATCGCTGATACTGAAATTTACGAAACTATAATTCACCTGTACCTTTGTGGTAATGTCTGTTACACCTGTTCTGCGATCGGTATTATTATTAAAATACTGAAATCCGGTTTGAATTCCTGGAGTCAGTTTCCAATCTTTCGATAGATCAAATTCATGGCTAAAACCGAGTCTATGATGGCTGTTTCCCTGATTCAGTCCGTTTGTCTCGGATGAAATTCTATAATTGGAAATCAGTTCCGGTTTCAAAACGGTTAAAAAGTTCGGTTTCCAACCGAATGTATAATTCATTGCACTTGTGTTAGTTGGATAATTGTTGCTATTTATGATAAAAAAACCGGTGGAGAACTGGCCGATTGAAGTGTTCCATTCATAACCGATCTGGCCTATAAAATAATCTCTCAATCCATTGTTTTCTTTCCTAGGCCTGATTTGATTTAAATCGTAAGCAACTTGGTTCCCTTGAACGGATCGAACCACCTTATCGGTTTCGTCTTTTCCTCCAGGACTCGATTGGTAGAAAAAGTCATTATCCGTATTGCTCCTTCCTGTCAAAGGATTTGCTACTACAAGGTTTACCTTCAGTCCGGTGATTGGTGTTAGAAAATTTACAAAGGTCCCGAGTATCAGACCGTTTGATACGGTCTGATACTCTTCATTATTCCTTCTACTTAGTCTTTCTCCATAAAGGCTGTTTCCGAAAATGAAAACATCATTTGCTAATGCTTGGCTAAAAATAAACTCAGGTTTCTTTTCCTCTTGTTTTACGGAACCGGAATCGACGACCGGATTCGATCCTGAAATCGGACTCGGGCTTTGCTTTTCTTCGGAATAAATCGAGAATGCAAATAGGAAACTAAGAAGAATCGGTAATTTAACCAATAAACGCAACATGACATACCACCTAATAATTGCTATATGAAAAGAAGAAACTATATCTGACTGGTTCCCCCGTCGACATTCAATTCTACTCCGTATATATAAGTAGAATCTTCCGAAAGAAGAAACGCTACCGAGGCCGCGATTTCCTCTTCAGTTCCGAATCTTTTGATCGGAACTCCTTGCGCAATTCGTGCAAGTGCTTCATCCGGAACCGGGGTCATTCCTCTTTTCCAGAGAGGAGTCTCGATCGGGCCAGGGCTAACAACATTTACACGAATATTCTTTTGGGAAAGTTCGCCGGAAAATGTGCGGGCCATTGATCTCACCGCGGCTTTGGTAGCTGCATACACACTTGTCCCCGCATTTCCTTTACTCGCGACTACGGATGCATTCAGCACGATGGCGGAACCAGGTAGTAGATAAGGAATCGCTTTCTGCAAAGTAAAGTATACTCCTTTGACATTCGTATTCATCAATTGGTCGTAAGATTCTTCCGTGATATCCGAGATAGGTATGAATGCGGCAGTTCCGGCATTTGCAAAAATCCCGTCCAATTTACCGTATTTTTCTTTGATGGTAATGTACATCCGATCCAAGTCTTCCAATTTAGTTACATCTGCGACAATTCCTAAGCTGTTCGAACCTAGTTCCTTCACAGCTTTATCCAAGGCATCCTTGTCTCTTCCCGTGATCGCCACTTTCGCCCCTTCGGAAGCCAATCGTTTTGCCGTGGAAAGACCGATTCCGCTATTTCCGCCTGTGATTAAAATAACCTTATCTTTGAATCTCATGATTCCTCCCGGAAGTTTTTACGCTACTGCAAACTTCCTAGTTCCTTTTGAGACCGATCGGTCTTTTTTGTAAAGACAAATTTTACGCCGAGTAAAAAATGTGATGAGAAAGTGAAAATCGGACTTAGTATGGAAGGAAGGGGGAAAAATGAAAAAAGGAGAAATTACAAAACAGTTGATCATTGAGAAATCAGCACCTATTTTCAACCGCCAAGGTTATCATAATGCCTCTCTATCGGATTTGATGGAAGCGACCGGACTTGAAAAAGGTGGGATCTATCGTCATTTCGCAAGCAAAGAGGAACTTGCTTGCGAAGCTTTTGATTATGCTATCAGATACAATTCCAAAATTCAAATGGAAGTCTTGGAAGAATGTGAAACGTCATATTCTAAGCTTGAAACTTTTATAAAAATATTCACTACAACAAAATCATTATTAGGTGGTGGGTGTCCAGTTTTCAACACAGCGGTGGAAAACGATGACGGTAATCCGGTCTTAAAAAAGAAAGCGTTAACCGCTTACAATAATTGGATTCAAAAATTAACTAAAATCGCCGAAGAGGCAAAAAAAGAAGGAAGCTTAAAAGAAACGGTGAACACGGAGACACTTGTGATATTTATCTTAACTTCATTAGAAGGCGCTTTGATTGCAAAAAATCTATCGGGACAACGATCCATTCTGATTGCTATGGGTGAAGAATTGATTTCTTATTTGGAAACGAAGAAGAGGTAAGAATTTGGTGAGGCTTTTAAGGATTGATTTGTATATCCCCGCCCTGATTAGGGAGGGGTGAACCACCCGCCACCCAATGAGTTCCAACTAACACATTCGAATCGAATTGGCAAATCTTCTGTGCATTTTCCTGAAATTTATCGAAAAAAGTTCGCCTTTTTGCCTTACTATTTCCTACGAAACCACCCTTGCGCCAGAGATCGAAGCGGGACGACCGAATGGTCGTCGTCCGAAGGACCGAAGCCGAAAGGCGGAGTCGCGGAAGAGCTCGGTCGGCGATTCGTTAAGTCCTTATCGTCTAACAAATCCGAGGCGCCTAACATCCGCTATCATCTCTACTAAAAAAATCCTAATATTCTACTCTTAAAAGCAAGCGAGATGCTTCTCGCGGCGGCGGAGGCAGGGATGCCGGAGCGTTTTCTTCGGGACAGGATGTCCCGAGAAAACGAGCGTGAAGCATCGAGCGTTTAGGATTTCAACAACCACTCCATCGCGGTTTCAACGGAAGGTAGTGTTTTGAGCTCAACATTGCCGGTCTTAAGAGTACTATCATCAATGGACATGGCCGCCAAAGCGGAATCAGGTATGACAATGGCAATCTTACGCAAAGAACAACCGATTGCTTGCGGAAACCACACTTCATTCACCCAGTCTTGCGCACCGGTACTGACAACGCCCATTTTTCTTGTGTCCGCCATCCATTTGGTAATGTCGTATTTTTTGATGACATCAAGACCTTTTAATAAAATTTCTTTGTAACCCTCTTCCGTGAAATCCGGAGTCCAAACAACCTCTAAAAGATTTTTATCTTTCACATAATACAGACTACCTATATTGGAACGGAATTCGAGATGATGCGTAGCGCTGTCTCTTTCGCTTCCAATCGTTGATTTGGCGGAAGTATTTGTCGTACTAAGAGTTTTGAAAAGTTCCACCATGGATCTCAATTGATTGGCCGTATTGGAAATACCCGAAATACTTGCCGTGAGTAAATCGCTACTTTCCGAGTTATTGAACGATAACCGGGAAATAGAACTAACAGATGTTACAACTTCATTCGTAGCGGCATTATGTTCTGAAACGGCAAATTTGATTTCATCCGAACGTTTGCGGACAAAACCGGCTTCTTTTAAAACTGCTTGCCTCAATTCCCTTTGTGCATTGGAAGCTTGGTGAACTTCTTCCATTTGATGGGAAACTTTGTCGATGGTTCCGATGATTTCCTGAATCTGTCCCGTTGTTTTTTCAATCCTTTCCATACCGAGCACCATATCGTTTTGATTCTTTTTCACCAGTTCGTTGACACCTTTTACGGAGCTCGCTGTTCTTTCCGCTAACTTGGAAACGGCTTCCGCAACGACAGCGAATCCCCTTCCGGAATCTCCCGCCCTTGCCGCTTCGATTGCAGCATTTAACGCAAGCATATTGATCTGCTCACTCACTTCCGCAATGGTCTTTACCATCTTGGTAATTTCTTTGGAGCTATTGGACAAATTGTCCATAGCCGCATTCATCTCTTGAAGAGAACTTTTTCCCGCCTGGGCTTTTTCCGTAATTTGTTTGAAGGAAGAAAGCGTACCTTCCACATTCGTGCCGGTTTTGTCCATAGCTTCCGAAAGTTTTTCCACTTCATCTACCAGATTGGCCATACTGGTTGAATTTTCTCCGGAAAAGCTGGAGATAGAAGTTGCGGCTCCAGAAATTTCCTCCATGGAAGCTGACACTTGTTCTGTGGCAGCAGATTGAGATTGGAGATTGGTTGCAAACTCAATTACGACTCTTTTCATTTTTTCGGAATCATCCGCCAAATGGGTAACGGAATTTCTCAAATGTTGGATCAATTCGCTTTGGCCTTTCAGCATTCTGTGAAAGTTTTCGTAAAACTCTGCGAGCAATTCTTTCGGTTTGTAAGGAATATGAATTTGTAAATTACCTTTACTCGCTTCCCGAAATGCATTTTCAATCGTTGCGAATGTATTGGAAAGGGAACCGCCCGAATAATAAGCGAAGACCATACAAGCCAAAGTCATAAAAGCAAAAGACAGGCTCATAGGAAGAGCTATTGATTGTTCGCTGGGGGGAAGTAAGTTATGAAATAACAAACCGTTTCCGAATAGGATAACAAAGCCGAATAGGAAATAAGAAATGAAATAATAAAATCTTAATTTTGTTTTCATGAATATCGTATACCTTTGATCGAATGGAAATGAGCCGATTCAATAATTTATTTACTGAATCATCTTAGCACGGATACGGATGAAAGAAAACTTTCATCCGAAGGCTTTATTTATAATGTATACGTTTTTTTTCGAGGCTTTACCGTATTTTTATTTTCTGTTTTTTTCTCATTTTGTAAAATTATGTCCCTAGAAAAGGTGCACAATCGTACAAATTGAACTCTAGGAGGTGATCAATTGAATCAAATCTTTCAGAGGAATGGTAGCGGAAGGCAACCACATCAGAATCCCAATAGAGAACACGGAAATCAACAGAATTGCTTTCCTTTTGGAAACCGGATTGCCGGATTTTTTTTCCGTATGAAAATAATAGAAAATACAAGCCAGACTGAATAAAAATTCAAATAGAATCGCCAAATGAGGAAAATACAGATAAGAATTCAAGGAGATGACCGGTGAATTCGGATACAAAATCTGGTGTTCGAAACCGACTAAAAGATCGCATAATACATGCAATACGACTAGAAAACCGCACCACAAAGCAAATCCCTTATTGCGAAAAACGGCGAAAATCAACCCGCCGAAAACTAATCCTTGTAAAATCGCAGGGATAAGATTATGGCTGTAGGTCATTTGAACTTTCAGGCTTTGGAAAGTAGCATCCAACAAAGAAGAAGGAGATGTCGCCTCCACTCCGGCCATTGCAAGTGCCAACCAAAGAAATTCCGGAACATTTGCAGCTACCAAAAGAACCCAAAAGGGGAATCGTTTGTATCTGCTATAAGGTAATAATGCCGTAGCATAGTGACCGAGTATCATAGTTTACCTCTGGTCACAATCCGGTGAACCAGAACAAGTCCCAAAATATAAAAGAAGATCAATGTGAAAATTAGGGAAGACATCAGAGTGAAAAGATTAAGGCATTTGGGAAAGTTTGTCAATTCGGATTCAATTCGTCCGAGCCTATCGGCTCGTGCCGCTTTACTGCGAATTTCGGACCGTCGGGAAGCAAGGAACATTGTTTTTGCAAAAAATTGACTGTCATCTTTTGGACTTTGATTCAATTTAGCACCGTTGGTATCTTCGATACGACAGGAAAAAGGAATGAGCATCGGTTCACTGAAAAACTTAGCATTGAGTGATAACGGATTTGTTTTCGACCCCACAACAGGAAATACGTTTATTTTCAATGAAACTGCTTTAACAATTGTTCGATGCCTCATTCAGGAAAAATCTAAAGAGGAAATCATCCGGTTCCTGTTGGAAGAATATGAAGTCGGGGCCGAGGAATTGGAAAGAGACTATTCCGATACCATGATTCACCTAAAGGAACTCGGACTGTATCAATGAAACGTCCTCTCATCGCCGTAAGCGGGATGAATGCCGTAGACAGTCCCGGCCCCGGGGTTCCCGTGCTTCGCTCTCTGAAAGAATCCGATCTCCATCCTAGACTCATCGGTTTTGCCTATGGAACTTTGGAACCCGGAAATTTTATGACCGATTTTTTGGAAAATTCATTTTTGTTTCCCTACCCCAACGCAGGACCTGGAGTTCTTTTGGATCGGATCAAAAAAATCCATTCTGATTATCAAATGGACGTCATCATACCCACTCTCGATTCGGAACTTGATAATTATATCGCCATTGAACATGAGTTAGATCAAATGGGAATCAAAATGGTACTGCCCGGAAAAAAGGAATTACATACCAGAGATAAAACCTATCTCAGCGAATCCTTAAAAGATACCGAAGTACTGCTTCCCGAAACAAGAACCATCCAAGACATAGCCTCCCTCAGACAGGCAACCGATGAGATCGGATTTCCTTTGTTTATGAAAGGAATTTTTTATGAAGCTTTCTATGCACGTAATTACGAAGAAGCTGCCGGTTATTTTTATTCCATTTCTGCAAAATGGGGAGTGCCTGTCATTGTTCAAAAATATATCTCGGGAGAAGAATGCAACATTTGTGCTTTAGCTAACAAGGGTGAGCTGGTTGGCGGAGTGGTGATGAAAAAACTTTTCCTAACGGATAAGGGAAAAGCTTGGGCGGGAGTTACGATCGGAAATGAAGAAGTCAAAAAAATTTCCACTTCCATCCTAAAGTTCATCAATTGGCACGGAGGATGTGAGTTGGAATTCATTATAGAATCCAAAACGGGAAAAATGTATCTTCTCGAAATCAATCCCCGCTTTCCCGCTTGGGTATACCTCGCTACAGCCTCCGGGCAAAATCTACCGGATGCTTTGGTAAAAATGGCTTTGGGAAAATCGATCCCTTCTTTCTCTTCCTATGAAGTCGGTAAGGTATTTGTCCGGCACAGTTGGGATGAAATCATTCCCATGAAACAAATTGAAGCTTTAACAGTATACGGTCAGTTAGTCGATCCTAAAAAGGAAAGTTCTTATGAGTAAAAAAGTTTACCTGCGTCCTTCCATCAAAAAACAACATTTAGGCGCAGCAAATAAATTTGCAGGCTTTCATCCTCCTGAAACGGTTTCTTCCATTGATGGAATCCTTGTGGAAGACTTATTGAACAAATATGGCTCCCCTTTGTTTATTTTTTCGGAAACTACGATCCGGAAAAAAATCGCCGCTTATAAACAAGCATTCGAATCCAGGTATCCCATGTTCCAGCCCACTTGGTCATATAAGACCAATTATCTGAATGATATCTGCAAGGTTTTTCATAAAGAAGGTTTTTGGGCGGAAACAGTTTCCGCTTTCGAATACGAAAAAGCGAGAAAGAATGGGATTCCCGGAAATAGAATCATCTTCAATGGGCCTTACAAACCGTATGAAGCTTTGAAACTCGCGGTCTCAGAAGGAGCAAGAATCCATGCGGATCATTTGGATGAAATCAAAGACTTGATGAAAATCGCAGATGAATTGGGCCGCAAAGTGGATGTATCCATTCGCATCTCCATGGATACGGGAAGTTATCCTACCTGGAGTCGATTCGGATTCAATTTGGAATCTGGTCACGCATTGGAAGCGGCGACAAAAATTGCGGAAAGCGGAGGAAAATTGAACCTAACGGGAGTTCATTCCCATATAGGAACTTTCATGCTGGAACCGTCTGCATATAAAAAAGCTGCTCTTCAAATTTCGAAATTTTATAAAGTACTAAGAGACGATCTCAGGCAACCCATGCAGTACATAGATTTGGGAGGTGGGTTCGTTTCGGCTAACAAATTGAAAAATATATATCAATCCGGGGCATCTCTACTTCCTTCTTTCGATCAATATGCGGAAGCAATTTGTTCCGCTCTCTACGATGCGTTTTCTCCGGAAGAACCACCTTCCTTATTCTTGGAATCCGGTCGCGCCTTGGTGGATGAGTCGGGATTTTTGGCAAGCACAGTAGTCGGAACAAAAACCCTACCTACGGGAAGAAGAGCTTTGATTCTGGATGCAGGAGTCAATTTACTTTATACTTCCACTTGGTACGATTTGAATATTTCACCTATCAAAGATTATTCGAAAGATTTTGAAGAGGTGATCTTATACGGACCTCTATGTATGAATATCGATATAGTAAGAGAGACTTGCATACTTCCCAATATGGCGCGGGGAGAAAGTCTACTCATCCATCCTGTCGGAGCTTATAATGTAACCCAATGGATGCAATTTATAGAAATGAGACCGGCCGTAGTGCTCATTCAAACCAATGGGCAGATCAAACAAATGCGGCGAAGAGAAACAACCGATGATATCAATGCAATGGAAGTAGAGTCGTGAATTTGATCCGTACTTTTTTTACTTCCACTTTGAGTGCCTACTCTACCGTTTTATTCAGCGGTAGTCCTTATATCGGTCTTGCCATATTCTTTTCCACTCTCTTCCATCCGGATGCCGCCATCACCGGGCTTTTGGGGATTTTATTTTCCAACGCCATTGCATTGTTACTCGGTGTTTATCAGGAGAGAATCAAAAAAGGTTTGTACGGATTCAACGGACTGCTTGTCGGTTTGTCCGTAAGTCTGTATCACTCGATAGATATAAATTTGATATTATTGCTGTTTGCGGCAATTGTGCTTTTGGTTTTCGTCACCCTTGCCTTGGAATACATTCTTTCTTATTTTTACGGACTTCCCGTTTTATCCATTCCGTTTGTAATCGTAAGTATCATTCTATATCTGGCATTTTACGATTATAAAAACTTGAACGAAAAACAGACCTATCTTTTTCCTTACGACAAATTCTTTCCCGAGCTTCCTTTTTATGTATTGTATTATTTGAAAAGTCTAGGAGGGATTTTTTTCCAATCCAGTCCCTGGTCCGGCCTTTCCATCGCAATCATACTATTAATTTCCAGTAGGATTTCTTTCATCTTATCAATAATCGGATTTGGGATAGGATTGCTCTTTCATACAGCGTTAGGTGGAAATGCGAATGATCTTTCCCTCGGAAATATCGGCTTCAATTATATACTAACATCCATCGCCGTTGGCGGATATTTTCTGATACCGAATCCTTCCACTTTTGTATTGGGAGGACTTGCGGCATTGGTAAGTGTGCTGATTGCTTCTTTTACAAAAATATTTCTCATCCAGTTCAATATACCTGTTTTTGCACTTCCTTTTACAACCGTTACATTATTGTTCGTTTATGTTTCCCGATTGTTGAGAAATGAAAAATTCGTAATCGTAGACTTTCACCCCGGTTCCCCGGAAAAGAATTTGGATTATTACAAAACCAGAAGAAAACGTTTCGGATCAAGCGGGCTACTCATCAGGCTTCCTTTTACCGGAAGATGGAAAGTCACACAAGGTTATGATGGAAAGTTTACTCATAAAGACTCCTGGAAAGAAAGTCTCGATTTTATGGCTGTAGACCAGAATGGAAATACGAAAAAAGGAAACGGATCTTCACTTAATGACTATTATACGTTCGGACTGACGGTTCTCGCTCCCGCGGCAGGAAGAGTTGTAAAAGTGATTCATCATTTGGAAGACAATTCTCCGGGCACGGTCGATACAAAAAACAACTGGGGAAACTTGGTTCTGATAGAACATTCAAACTTTCTCTACTCACAGATTTCCCATTTGCAGAACAACTCCATTTCCGTGAAGGAAGGTGATATCGTTTCCGCCGGTGCAAAGATTGGTCTTGCAGGAAATTCAGGTAGAAGTTCCGAACCTCATATCCATTTGCATTTTCAAACCAATCCTGAAATCGGAAGCGTTACCGTACCCATCTCGTTCACTCATTATCAGGAAGAAACGGATCCCGAACCGAAAATCCGGTTCAATTCGATTCCCAAAGAAGGAGAAACAATCGGCAATCTTCTGACGGATTTCAATCTCAGAAATTTTTTCACATTTCCTCCAGGGGGATCGATTTCAGTTCAACTAACAAATAATCACCGAAAATCTATTTTTGAAAATTGGAAAGTTCACTTGGATCTATTGGGAAACCGTTATCTGGAAGATGATAACAACAATAGACTGTATTTTTTTACATCCGTCGATTCATTCACTTGTTTGGATTATATAGGCAAAAAAAATACCGGACTTTTTTTCTTTTATCTATCCACATACCGGGTTCCGTTCATTCGAAATCAAAGCCACTGGGAAGATCGAATTTCTTATAAACATTTTTCACACCCTTTGATTCGAGTAATCAAAGATTTGGTAAATCCTTTCAGCGACACATTCGGACATACTTGGTCCGGCAAATTGATCGTTAAGGATTCTCAAGTGATTCTGAATACATTGATCACCGGAAGATCGAATGCAGCTTTATACGAATTGGAACTGATACCCGGCTCGAACGCACCGGGAACAATTCGAATCAAAGGCCAGGAGGGTAATGAATGGATTTTAAAAAACAATTAGTCTTTGTTCTTTTGATGATAGAAATTATTTTCTCGCCTTCATTATTTGCAGAAGCGATCACAGAAGCAATTCAATTGATGGAAAGATCGGAATATCAAAAATCTGTTTATGTTTTGGATAGTTTAATCAAACGAAATCCAAATGATTCGGTTGCTTGGATGTACAAAGGTTATGCGAATATGATGTTAGGGTATTATGACTTTGCTCTCGCAGATTACCGAACATCTTATAAAATTCAACCCAATTTGGATTCCTTATCGGGAATCCAGTGGGCATTTCTCGCAGGAGGAAAATACAAGGAAAGCATCGAGGCCGGAGAACAAATCCTGAAAGATTCACCAAATAATTATTATGCTATACTTAGAATCGCAGAGGCATACTATGCTTTGCAGGAATATTCCGAAGCTTATAATCATTATAATTCATTGCACAAAGAACACGGAAAAGACGGTTATTCTCTTTGGAAAAAAGGACTCTGCGAATATTATTTGGGAAACCTGCCAGAGTCGGTTTCTCTTTTCAAAGAAGCCGATAAACTATTGCCAAACCATCCGGGAATCCAATATTCCATTGCGAACACCCACTTAACACCTTATATAGCGATTACACCGGAAGCAACCGGATTTCAATTCAAAGGTTCTGATTTTTTAGGAAGCGGACAAAAGGGAGGAATCAATATAGCTTATAGTCCTAATGATGATTGGAATTTTCGAATCGGCGCTTCCGCGGAACAAACTCAGAATTTGAATTCTTCTTCAGGCGTTCAGAATTATTTATTCGACCCGCTCAGTCTGATCAGTTACAATCAATATAGAACGTCTCTTCCTCAATCCACAATTCGAAATTATCTGACGCTTCCGATCAATCTGTATTATCTGGATCAATTGTTAAGCGCAAAGGATTATCAAACTCAAAAATATTCCGGAGGAATCACTTACAAATTGTCTGAACATTTTCATACGTTCGCCTCCACTCATGTATTGCAATCCAATACTTCTTACCTGGACGGAGGAACTTCTACCCAGGCAGGTATCAGTTATACTGATTATTATACGATTTCCTTTTCAGGAACGGGAATTTCCCATCCTACAAGTAAAGGTGGGCAAGCAAGTTTGGCCTTTTATATACCTTTCTTCGACGGATTTTATTCCAACTCCATCGCCACTGGGCAACAAATGTCTGTTAAATATTATGAAACGGTTTATCTGTCTTTAAATCCTTTGTCTACGACTTACCAGACAACGAGAGAATCGAAAGGGTACGGATTTTTCCAACAGGAGTTCGGTTATAAAGGCAGATATTTTTTTACCGGAATCGGAGGAAGAGTCGGCACTGCCAGGACACCTATGATGGGTGAAACTTGGGTGTATACCGGAATGGATATGTTGAATGGTGGTTACGGTTTTATCGGAATGAAGTATAATGGTATAAGTCTTCAACTGCAATACAACCGCGATTATTGGCTTGACTCTCGAAATGAGAAGCCCGTATCTGATAGTGTTAGATTGAGTCTCTCTTGGATATTTTAGATAAGCTTAGCAATCATATGAAATCATTTATAGGAAGAGATAATGAACGATCAAACAGATTGGGGTAAATTACAATCCCTTCAAAGAACATGTCGTGGCGGTTTGGATTTAATCGTCCAAGGGCAGGAATCCACTTCGTTATATGTACTGTTAAGCGGTCGACTCAGTGTTTTTCGCCATAATGTAAAGGTTTCCGAGATCAAAAAACGAGGAGACTATATCGGGGAGATCGGTATCTTACTCAAAACTCCTGCGAGCGCCACTACCAGAACGGAAACCGACGTAGTCGTAATAGAAATCGAGTCTTCCAATGTAGTCAGACTTTTTTCGCATAGCCCTGGTATGGCGATTGCTTTGGCTCGTAAAATGGCCGATCGATTGGCCGAATTAAATTCCACCTTCTCTTACTTACTGGACAAATCTTACCGGCCCGAACTTGTAAAACGTTTTCAAGAACATCAAAAAAACAAGCCGGCTCAACCTACTTCCGTAGTATTGAATTTGGATCTTCTAAAACCTTACATGATCGAATGCAAAGCTGGCACACAGATACTGACTCAAAATCATTTTCCAACGGCTTTGTATATTTTAGTGAACGGAACTTTAGATATTGTTAAGAACGGAAAAACGATCGCTGTAGAAAACGAAGAAGGTTATTATTTAGGCGATGTCGCTATCTTGCGAAACAAACCTTCCAACGCCACTGTCATTGCAAAAACGGATGCAAGGTTGATTGAAATCAAATTGGATAAAGTGGAAGGTTTTTTACATCATTCCCCCGAAATCGCATTGTCGATCGCCGAGAAACTTGCGGAAAGGACTTTAGCCATCAATGAATTGTTTTTAGATCTGCAAGTGGATGCGATCACGGAGATGAATAAAAAAGAAAGGGCTCCGGAAGAAAAAGCCAATCAGAGTTTGGAAAGTTTTGATAAAATAGAAAAGGAAATTATGACGATTTTGGAGATGAGTTTGCATTAAAAACAAACTCATTTGCTCTTCATATCATAAACTCCATCCCAATCCTCGGGGATTCCAAAAACGGAAAATTCTTTGGAACGTTCCAAATAAACCTGGAAAACTTTGTCTTCCGGAATCTGCTCGTTCAAAGATTGAAAAATTCTGATTGCGGAATTCATGTCTCCCGCCATATAGAAGTTAATCGCCTTTTTGAAATCATCGCGCAGATTCATTTTTTTATCACGTAATATCTGTTCATCGGCATCCATCAATTCGTAAATTTCAATCGCTTGCTTTCGACCTTTGACCCGCACGCGATCCAAATAACGTATTGAATAGCGGGAACTATCTTTGAACTTTGCCACAATATCCGCGCTCAAAATCACATTCACACCGTAATGTTTGGTAAGTCCTTCCAAACGGGATGCGAGGTTCACATGATCCGAAAATGCGTCTCCCTGCATTCGATGGGATTCTCCGATCATCCCCAGCATCATAAAACCTGTATGTATCCCATAACCCGTCTTAATCGGTAAATATCCCTTTTGAATTCTTGACTGGTTATATATTTCCAACTCCTTCAATTGAGAGATCACCGAATCAATTGCCCGTTCCGTTTCATTTTTATAAACGGACATGATTGCATCGCCGACGTATTTTACAATGATTCCTCCGTATTCCCTCACTTTGGGAGAAATACGTTTGAAATATGCGTTGATAAAATTGAAATTTTCCTGAGGAGTCATTCCTTCTGATAATGTGGCAAAGGATCGTATATCGGAAAAAATCACCGACATCTCCGTTGCAACATTGTCACCCAGATTTACATCGATAATACTTTCCTTGGAAAGAAATTGAAGGTAATCATGAGGAACAAATCTACCGTATGACTTGTTTAAGGTGGAAATCTGAATATGAGTTCGGATACGTGTAAGAAGTTCTTCTTTCTGAAACGGTTTTGCAATATAATCGTTGGCTCCGCATTCGAATCCGTAAACGAGATCGTTTACCAAATTTTTTGCGGTTAACATAATGATAGGAAGACTACCGCTTGTATGGGTCAACCGAACAGTCTTGCAGACATCATAGCCGGATAACTTAGGCATCATTATATCCAAAAGAATCAGATTTACTTCTTCCTGTTCCAGGATTTTCAAAGCTTCCTCTCCGTTGTTTGCCTTTAAAACTCCGTAATGAGCAAGATTAAGATAATTTTCCAAAACTTGCAAATTGACCGGTTCATCATCAACAATCAATATATTGATCCGGTCTTTGGTAGATGCGTAGTGAATGTTTTTTATATTATCACCGGAAACAGGAGTTTCCTGAAAACGGGCAAGAGGCGGCATTAGACCTTCTTCCACAGGAAGATTGGAAATAGGAATCGTAAAATAAAACTGACTTCCTTTCCCCAATTCGGAAGAAAGCCATATCTTTCCTCCCTGTAACTCTATCAATTGTTTGGTGATACTTAAGCCGAGTCCCGTGCCACCATACTCTCTGGAAATGGATGCATCTACCTGTTCAAAGGATTGAAATATGGATTCGAATTTGTCTTCCGGGATTCCAATCCCGGTATCAGATATAACAACCGTTATTTGATTTTTGATTTGTGATAAGACCGAAATACTGATATGTCCTTGATTGGTAAATTTTACGGCATTTCCGATCAAATTCAATAAAATCTGCTGGAGTCTGTTTTCATCACCAAAGACAGGAGGAATATCATCAGGAATCTCATTTGATAATGTAATCTGTTTATTTGTAGAAAGATGAGAAGTTAACAATAAAACCATCTCTGCCAAAGATTTCAAATCGACTGCTTTTTTCTGAAGAATGAGTTCTCCGTTTTTGAGTTTGGAAAAATCCAAGATATCATTTACCAAACTTGCCAATCGTTTCCCGCTGGAAGTGATCATTCTCAGATTTGACTTCACTTGGATGGGCAAATCCCCTGAGGCACCATCCATCATGGACTCTGCAATCCCGATGATTCCATTCAAAGGAGTCCTCAATTCATGAGAAGTATTGGAAAGAAATTCATCTTTTAATTTATCCAATTTTTCCAATTCCAGATTTTGTTTTTCCAATTCTTCCAGACTACGACTTAGATCATCTGCCATTCTGTTAAACGATTGGGACAATTCTCCGATTTCATCTTTAGATGAAACAGAAACTCTCGATTGCAAATCACCTTGCCCCAAGCGGAAAGCGGCATTTTTTAAAACCATAAGGGGTTTGATCGATTTCTTTGAAATATAATAAATCAGAAAAAGGGAAATCGTTATAATCAAAAAACCTATTTGCAAACCTTGGTTGCGAATGAGTCGGATCGGCTCGAATGCTTTTTCTTTCGGATACTGCAAAAAAAGAGACCATCTATTTCCGGTAAAATCCAAAAATCCTTCTTCGTCAGCGATGGCAAAAATCGTATCCTTATCCTCTCTTAAAATATTCTCTTCCTTTCTTTTGGAATCCGCCTTTTCCAGAGAAGTCGTATGATTGGAATAAATAGAACGGGAGTCATGATCAACCAAATCAATGAATAGATTTTCTTCCTCTTCCAAATCGTTACTGATGATTTGGTGCAATCTTCCGATGGAAATATAAGCGGCAACTGCTCCTTGTAAGGCGCCGGCTTCATTCAAAATCGGCGCGGCAAATACGATTACTTTTTTGCCAAGCTCTTCTGAGTAATGTATATCACTTGCAATGCTGATTTTGTTGTCTGAAAAAACTTCCTTGGTCCATAGTGAGTCTGAACATTTTTCTCCAATGGAAAATCCTATCGTATCCGCTTTTCGAATGCAATTTTTGTCGTAAAAAGACAGAGAAATATAAACTTTACGTTGGTTACGGTAAGAGATAAGTTTTTGTGTAATTTCGGAAGTATTAGAATTTTTTTTAGTAAACACAGGATCTGAAACAATCGTTTGCATGTCAGAATAACGTTCGAACAAAACACGGTCCATTTTATCTAACATATGTTTGGCTTTCTCATTTAAAGAGGATTGAATTTGTTTTTCCACCAAACCGATAGCGGAAAAATAAATGAAAATCCCGATGGGAAGAAGGATTGCCAAAGTAAAAAGCAGATATACTAAAAATAATTTATGAGAAAGTTTCATTTGGATTCTCTATCTTGAACGAAACGATCATCAAAAATATTTTTGAGATCCGGTATGCGGTACAATTGTCCGCGTTCTCTTAGGAATTCAATGATTGATTCACCTGCGATGAAAAGTGCTCCTCTTTTTTCCATGGAAGCAAAATTCATCATGGAACCGGTTTGACCTTGTGCGAAACCGGAACCTCCTCCCCCCGGATAAAAAGTTTGTGCAGTTTCCGAATCAGGATTTAATAAAGATTGGCTGTTTTCTTTTAATGTTAAAAATCGAACGGACTTCAACTCTTCCGAAATTTCAGTTTCCGATTTGGAAATTCGTTGGGAAAGTATGGATAAACTTTCTTCATTGTTCTTATAATAAAATTCCCTTGCTTCCGAAATGGCAGAGACGAGTTTTCGAATGGAAGAAGGATGATTCTTCAAGAATTTGCTATCAACACTCAAAGTATCGGAAAGCAAATCCGGAACATCTGCAGATCTAGCGATGATATTAAATCCTTGTTTTTTGATTTCGGTCATATCCATCCCCCGGATATGACCTGCCTGTATGTTCCCTTTCTGTAATTCTTCCCAAACTTTTGGAAAAGGAAGATTCGAAGAAGAGTATTCTCCTTCTCGAATTCCATTCTTATTTAACAACTGCATAACGAAGATATGCGAAGAAGTATTCACTCCGTTGAATGCAATTTTTTTGCCCCGAAGCTCCGGGATTGTTTTAATCTTTGGCGAAGATACGATCAAATCGTTGGAAAGGGAATAATTGAAACGATAGATGATTTGTGTGGGGTGGCCTTCGGAAAAAAATAAAATGGATTCAGTTAAACCGGAGCAGATGGCATCTATTTTTTTTTCCAAATAAAGATCTGCAGGATTATCGCTAATCACCAATTCAACGTCTAACTTCTGTTTTTCAAAGAACCCTTTTTCCGATGCTATAAAAACGGGGGAAAATCCCGAGTGAGGAGGGACGCCCAATCGAATCCTGTTTGAGTCTAAATTCGTTTCACTACAACCGATTATGAATAGAAATAAAACAAAGATCTTAATTGTTCGCATAGTATGCGCCGGAACTCACTCTCTCCTCGTTTGGAATGATTTTTGTAAGAAAACCGAATACTTCTTTCGCTTTTCCTTTTTTCCCTTGTTTTAAATGGGACCAACCGAGACCGATCAACATCTCCGTATCTGCGGGATAATCATCAACAATAGATTCGTAATATTTCTCCGCTTCTTTGAAATTCGCCATCACATAATAAGAATAAGCAAGTGTACTGCGGGCAAAATAGTTTTTACTATCCTGTTTAAGAACTGTTTTGCAGATCACCTCGACTTGTTTGTGTTGGCCAAGAGCGAGATTGGCACGAATACTACCCAATCTAGGTTCAATCGCATTCGGTTCGATCAACGTTGCTTTTTGATAATAAGAACTGGATTTTGTATAATCTCCTTTCAAAAGAGCAATCCAACCGGTTCGTAGCTGTAAAAAATAATCTCCGGGATTTTCTTTGCTAAGATTTTCCAAAAGATCCAAAGCTTTGGTGTAATCTCTTTTGGCCTCGAGTTGGTAAGAATCAGTGATAGAATCAGCTAACAGAGAACTAGTGGATAAGGATAAAACAAAGAAAAGTAAGGAGAGTTTTTTCATGATCATTCCTGAAAGAAATTTCTTGCTAGAATGATCAATTTTTACAATTAAAGCTTTTTCAAGTAAAGTAGAATCTTTTCCTCACCTCTATCTTCCGCCAAATCCGTTGCACTCAGTCCCTCAACATTTTTGATTTTATGCTCCGCACCGGCAGCAACCAATAGTTTTAGAATTTCCAAATTTCCCCGGAAAACGGAGCGAAAGACCGCAGTCTCTCCGGCAATATTTCTTACATTCACATTTGCTCCCTTTCCAATTAAAAATTGAACGAGAGATCTGTCTTCTTTGTCTGCGGCAAGTATGATTGCGGAATTTCCCAAAGAATCTTTTTTATCTATACTGATTCCTTCTTTCAAACAAGCCTCTATCCGTTCTTCATTGCTGTCATGAACCGCATGAAAAAAACGAGCCTCTAGGCTTGGACCAGGTCGTTTCACATTTTCATCTTCCATACAATTTTGTTGTCCCAAGAGTAAAAATGAGAATAATAAAACGCGTGAAATAGAAATTAGGTTGTCCAAAATCAAAGAAAGTCTCATTCCTTTAGGATAGGTAAAAATATATGTTGTGTCGACAATTTTTTAAACTAGTAGCTATGTCTCTGATCCTAATTCAGACGAGTTGTATTACGATTATAGATCCCGGAGAAGTAGGGTTGATGTGGAGACCTTATGCGAACGGGCTTGGAAAAAAACCTTTGGAATCCAGAGTTCAGTTTTATCTTCCTTGGAACAGTGTTTACATTTACTCCATCCAATGGAGATCCTACCAGGAAAAAGTGGAAGTTTTAACAAGGGATGACCTAACGATTAACGTTACTGCGGAATTAATCATCCGTGCCAAAGAACTGGAACTTTATGAATTACAAATGGAAATCGGAACGGATTACTACGATAAGGTGGTAAAACCTCAGTTCAGAACCGCGATTAGAAATATTCTATCAGCGTATAACATGGTTTCCATTTCCAAAGAAACACCGAATGTTTCCATCCAAATCAAAAAGTCCCTACAGGAAAAACTGAAGGACAAACATGTCGATATAGATGATGTAATTATCGACGACGTGGAATACAGCCCTTCTATTCTAAAAGCAATCGAAACAAAACTCACCAAACAGCAAGAACAGGAACAAATGAAGTTCGAAATCAATATTGCAAAAAGAGATGCAGAGATCCAAGCCATCACTGCAGAAGGAAGAGCAAAGGCGATTTTAATTGAAGCGGAAGCGCAGTCAAAAGCGCAAAAAGCGATCGGCGAGTCTTTAACTCCGAAATACATTCAATGGAAAGCTTTGGACAATCCTAATAACAAATTGATTTTGGTTCCTAGCGGAAAAGATGGCTTGCCGATTATTGTGAATACCGAACAAGGAAAATAAACGAACGAATATAATTCTATTCGGAAATAGTGAAATCAAACCAAGAGGGGCGTTCTCTTGGTTTGAAGTTTATTTTAGTTGAACTTGTATGTTGCTCCGACGCTGAACGTTACACCCAGTCTGTAAGAGAGGAACAATTCGTCTTGTCCTGTTAGCTCCGATCTTTGGAAAACTCTAAATCGGGTATCCATAATGTTCTTCGCAGCTACTTTCAGATCCAATCGATCATCATGTTTATAGGAATAAACTATATCTGTTAAACCGACTCCTCTTTCGATAGCATCCGGTGTTCCGTTGGCACCCACTGCATAGATACGATTTCCAAAAAAGTTATAATAAACTCCGATGGTTTGGTTTTTCTTCGAAGTGATGAACCAATCGAATTTTAAGTTATAAACGAAATCAGATTGGCCTTGGAGAGCACGGGATAAATTCGTTGGATCATAAGCAAATGCCAAGTTGTTTGAATCCAGAAGTCCGGCTTTACCGGCGGCGTAAGTATTCCAAGATAAAACATCTACCCTAGATTTGATAAAAAAGAAGTTGGTTTCAAATCGGAAACGATCCCAAAATTCCTTTCTATAATCAAATTCAATCCCTCTGATCTGTCCCTGTTGCGCATTTGTATAAGTGAACTGAGCGGAAATGGAACCTGCTACGGGGCGACCTATCATTTCAATCGGATCGGACATTTGTTTAAAGAATGCACCGACTCCAATGTAATCCAATTGAGTCAGATAGTATTCCCAACGAACATCATAGTTGTGAATATAAGTACGATTCAAGTTGGGATTACCAAAAATACGATCCGCACCGAAATAAGGAGTGAATCCGAAGGGAGATAACTCTCTTAAGTCGGGACGAGTGATGGTCTGAGTGTAACCCAAACGAAGGTTCATATCTTTATGAACTTCATATACAAAGTTCAAGGAAGGCAGTTTGTCTTTGGTTCTGATTTCCCCTACCCCGTTATTGTCTTGTCTGCAAATGTTATTATTTACCAGAGCAACTCTTACATCTTCGCTATTGATATCACCGCAACCATAACTTAGATTAGTGATACTGGAACTATCTCTCAGTCGGAAGGTTTTTACTTTTTGATAACTGTCTTCAAAACGAACTCCGCCGATGAACCTTAATTTAGGCATCAAAGGTAAATCCACCTGTGCAAAGGAAGCTTGCAATTTTTGCATTGCATCGTATGCGTTCGGTTCAATTTGCCTTTCGGAGAAAGTTTTCTTTCCGGAAGGATTGTCTCTTGTGACCAAAAACTCGGAAGCATTGTAAGTCAATTCCCCCGGAGCTGGCCAATAATCAGCCGCAGTATTACCGATGGCAGAGTTGTACTTCACACCGAACTCTCTAAAACGGAAGTCTTTGTAACGATCCATCGCAAGACCACCGACTTTGAGGGCCGATTTCAGACCATTCCATTGTTCGAATGGAATTTCATACTTCACATTGATTTGTTTGACTTGGTCTTTGGATACGGAGAAAAATCTGGATCCATCCGGGTTGTTTCCCAATCGTAAATAAGGTTGTGTTACAGAAGAAGGAGGATCCGCTCTTCTCCAAACTTGTTGTGTTAGGTTTGGCTCATCCCTAGTCGCTTCTGAAAAAGATAAGTTCCAATCCAATTTATGAGGTCTCGCCATACTTCCGAATTGCAGCGCATGGTCACCACCGAGAGTGGTGTTCATAAGGGATCTGGATGTGAACGTATTTGTATCTGCTAAGAATTGAAAGTTATCAATGTAGTTCACACCACTGGACTGTCTTACATTCGTATCCGAATTAATAGTATAAAGGTTTTTTAAATGGATGGATTGACCTTTTGTAAATTCGTAAGCTAAGTTTACGTTGGCACCTAAATTTGTTTCCGTATTATAAATAGCGGCATCTTGTTCTTGAAGCTTATTCAAATAAGTGGCGTCTTTGACTTGCGTGTTTACAGGATTGGCAGGGATGTATCTTCTTGATTTTTCTTCCCGGAAACGATACTCTTCGCTTCTAGTCACACCAAGCAAAACCCCCAATCGTTGTCCCGATTCGGTTGTCTTAAATGAATTTCCTACGGAAAAGCTGAAGTTTTTGTCATAAGGACCCGGTTCCGTTTTGGGAGTCCATTGACCGTTAAAAAATACAGGAGTGATGTTTGTTAGGGTTGTAGGCAAACCTCCGAACCGGTTTCCGGGCTCGTAAGGAACCTCATTTGGCATACCACTGATCAACTTCGGCATTTGCATATCCGGGTTGGGACGTCCGAAAAAATCCCCACCGTTAAAAGTTTTGAATTCTTTTCCCGTAGTGTTCATGTTACGCGCCACACCGAGAGAAAGACTCATTTGAAACTGGTCAGGGTATTCTTGGGTTTCGATTTTTACCAAACCACCGGAAAATTCACCAATGTCTTCCGGAACGAAAGTTTTGATGACACGGATGTTTTTGATAAGACCTGCCGGAAAAATATCAAGTGGAACCACTCTTTTGTCCGGTTCTGTGGATGGAATGATCGAATCATTCAATAGAGTGTTGGAATAACGTTCCCCCAAACCACGAACGAATACGTATTTTCCACCAATCAAAGTAATACCTGTTACACGGCGAACCACATCTCCCGCAGAGGAGTCCGGGGATTTTTTGATCGCTTCTTGTGAAATTCCGTCCGATACGCTCGCGGACTTTCTTTGCAAGGCAAGCATTGAGGCTTCCGTATTATTGATAGCTCGGTCTTTTACTTCTACGGTTTCGAGAGTTTGTGAACCGAAAGTAACATTCATAGATTGAGTCTTGCCTGCTACTATATTGATGGTGCGCTTTTGAGGAGCGTAACCGTACATTTGGTACTCGACTTCGTAACTTCCCGCGGGAAGGGAAAGATCGTATTTACCGTCAAAATCAGTTTTCGCAAATTTCTTTTCGGAGCGAACCACAATGGTAGCCCCGAATACCGCTTCCCCATTTTCGGAATCAATGATGGTTCCTCTCAAATTCCCTGCCGCTTGCGCGAACAGAGTAATCGGAAAAAGAAGAATTATGATGATTGTAAGAATAACATTTTTCATATCGACTATCTTGCTTTTTATTTGTTACAAAGATTTAGTGAATGTGTTTCGAGTAAATGTAAAGGAAGAGAGAAACATTACAGTTTGTTTAATTTATTGTAACGGAAATGTAATATAAACTAAGGAGCTACCACACCTACTTTGTATTTTCCTCCCACTTCAAAGATCATTTTAACCTGATCGGTGTTAATCGACTTTCCATCCGCTAAAACTTCCAAAGAACCCGGCTTATAACCTGTAATTTTGTTGTAAGTCCTAGGTTTTTCCCAGACGATTTTTTTAATAGTGAGCCGATTTCCTTTGATGCTTTCTCTTAAACGTTGGATTCCAAGATCCTGTCTGTTTTGAATTAGTTTTTTGTAATCCTCCAGGGGAGTGACATCCAAAGAAGTCCCGTAACCCAATGTATTTGGAAATACAACGGTTTCCTGTTCGAAAGGAGTAAATAAAGAAATATAATCCGTTTTATAGGAAGCTTGTGCTTCCTTTAAAAAAGCAAGCAGCGCTTCCTCTTTTGTAGAAAATCCGTTTTGGATCGTATAGGAATCCTTAATATGGGCACGAATTTTTGCCTTTGAGTCCGCCATACGGAGTTCTTCCTGCCGGTTTACTTTTTCCAAATCGGCACGCCAGTCTTGTTTGGATTCGCATCCGATCACAGTAAGTAGTAGAATGATTGATTGTAGTATTTTTTTCATAAGAGTAAATAAGAAGACCCTAGTTGTTACGCTAGGGTCTTTGTAATCCAGTTTTAAATTGAATTTAGATTATCTTGCGCGGTAAACCGTCCAAGAATCCCACCATTTGTTTCCGGATGCACCACCACCGTTGTTCGCAAGACCCGATCTAGTTGTGAAATCAGGCTTAGTCGCCGAAAATCCACAATCAGTTGCAGTAATGTTTCCAAGGGAAGTTACCGGAGTTGCTGTTAGCGTGCTTGCTTGGTTAGTATTCAAGCTTGTGCACTGACCACCTATGGCATTTGCTTTTGCGCCCGTCATAACTTCTCCCACAAGTGAACTAGCCGTAGGGTTTGTAGAACCAGTAGTAGGTGTTCCAGCGTTGTCGTTACACTGAAAGTTACCTTTCGCAAAACCATAAACTAAACCGTTTGTGAATGTTCCAGTCATACCTTCTCTGTATCTTTGGCCATATCCGTTAGCAACTTCCGCTCCAACGAGTGTGAAATTTGATACAGTCGGGTTGGAATAAGTTCCACCTGCAGATACCGGTTGAACACCTGCGTTATGAGAACCGTCCATTTCCATACCGTGAGGATCAGTGGAAGGAGAACCACCGCAAGTGGTAGGATATTTAATACCGATGAAAGTATTGAGTGTTCCGTTGAACCCTTCATCCATATCAAAGTCGTCATCCAATCCACCGGTGGATAGTAAGTGGTCGCCAGTAACGGTACCACCCCACCATTCGAACGAGTCGTCCAATCCACGGTGCACTTGCACGTAGCTGTAGTTGGAACTGTTGGTTACAGTATAGGAAGAAATACCGTTCAACTCATCTCCAGGTGCCACCTCGTTTCCAGCGAATTCTACGATTACATATTTCAAAGTAACTGTTGAATTTGTAGTTCTAGGGTAAGATTGAGGAGTTGTTCCTTCCGTTACCGCACTTCTAGTTCCAACTCCATTACCGATGATTACGATACCACCCCAGTCACTCGGATATCTGGATCCGGGATTTTGAGAAGATGTGAAACAAATCGGGTTAGCAGCTGTTCCTTGTGCATCCAAAGTTCCGTTGTCTTGGATGAATAAAGAAGATCCACGGTTACCAAAGATAGTAGCACCGGGAGATACTACTAGTTTTCCACCACTTTTAATGGTTACAGTTCCACTTAGAATTGCAGAGTTGGAGACCGTTTTGGTAGTAGTAATATCTCCGCTGATCACTTCAGGGGATCCGGAAATGTTTTTACCGTCACAGATGTTTTCCCCAACAGTAGGAGAAACCAGGTTGTATTGACCTTTGATCACTACAGATACCGACTTAACAGTGATTTGGAAACCACTTGCAGTGATTTTTACTTGGTCTTTATTTGTAAGATCACCTGAATTGATGTTTACGTCCATGGATGCAGTTCCAATCGCTTGTGTGAAAGTGGAAGCATCTAAAGCAGCAATTGTATCACAGCTGTTTGTTGAATTGTCCGCTCCAGAAGATCCAACAGCGGTTAATGTAAAGTTTCCGTTGGATTGGTTGACTTTGAAGTTGAGAACAAATTCTCCGTCAAGTCCCGTTCCAGGGCTCCCCACAGTTAGTGCTGCAGCAGTTTGACAAGCAGTAAAATCGGAAACAGTTCCTTGCCCGTCTGTCAGCGTGTTTGTAGAACCGTTTGCAATCGTTACTTTACCGTCTCTGGTTGCAATTCCACTGGAATCAGCAAGAGTTGCAGTCAAAGTAACAGTTGCTTCGTATCCTTGGCTTAAGTATAAAGCGGCAAGCAACAATCCAAGATTGTCGTCTTTTGATTTTGGCTTACAATTGGTAGCACTGAAAGCAAACAAACTGATTGCAGCCAACACCGCTCCTTTTTTCCATAATTGATTCATGTTAATCCTCTTTCGAATAAATCGAATTTATAAACCAGCGGGTATTCCCGTCTGGGAAAACGAATGTATTTCCCCCTGGCTCGTATTCCAATATGCATCTTTTCTGTTACAGAAACATGACAGGTGGGTGAAGGTTTCGTAAAAAGAGGGGAGTTTTGATACCTGTGTCCGCGGTATGCTTATCACAACAGGTGAGCTTTTGCTTCGTGTTTTGATATAGTGAGGAAAATTTGTTTTGGGATTTAGAAGTCATACGGTTATATAGTGTTCCACCTAACCCCAACAAGACCAAAGACATGCTCGGAGCCCAATCCTCCGGAGCAAGCGGTCCGCAGTTATAGAAAAACAAAACCAAAATCAGGCTAAGAGCGCACCCTCTCTCTCGCCTAATCAGGTTTTGTTTTCTAAGGAGTAACCGAAACAGGGATTGACTTCGCATAGGAGTTACAATTTCCAAATGGATGTTTGTCCATTTCTATAACGGCTATTACTGTAATATTCCTTTTATTGAAGAAAAAAGGGAAAAAAAATCTGTTTAAATGAATTTTTTAGGGAGTAAGTGGGATTAGATTGTAAAAAATTTGTAATATTCTAAATTTTAGGACGCAGTTTCAGAATGAAATTTTGCTCTGGTGGATGAGACAGGAATCGAAGGTATACCATCCCCGCCCTATCGAGATTGGGTGGGGTTAACCACCCGCCACCCAATGGCTTCCTATACTACATCACCTTCCCTTTGTAAAGCGAAACACCCTTTCCAGGATTTTTTCTTGAAATAAGTTCGCCTTTTTGCCTCAATAAGCTAATAAATATTATATCATATTCTATTTTTCGATGCCTTTCGACCAGGGATGTGGAGGGCATGGTCGCGGGAAGCGACCGAGCGGGAATCCGCGAGCCCGTAGCAGCCCGGTCCCGAAGGGAGGGCGCCAAACTTTTGTTAGATGATTTTGGGGTCAGTTGATCTTTTTCAAGATCTTGATCAAATTACTTTTGATTCTTCTTTTTTGGTCTTCTGTGAGGACAAGCTCGCCCCGTTCCGCTTTTTCAATTACAAGCTCTGCTTTTTGAACGAACATGGCGGCTTCGTCGTCAATGACTTCTTTGCGGGCTTGTTTTTCGCGATAGCGGTCTAAGGATTTCTGAACATCAATTAACTCTTGTGATACGGAGCCGATGACCACATTGAGGTTGATGATGTCTTCATTCATTATTGGTAAAGAGCGTCTATGTATTTCTTTTTGGCTTCCAAATGTTCTTTGAAAGTAGCGGAAAAATAATGAGACCCGTCCGGTTTCAAAAGAAAAAACAATTTGTCGGATTTTTCCGGCTTGAATGCGGCAATCAATGCGGGAAGCCCGGGATTGGAAATAGGTCCGGGAGGCCAGCCCCCGTTTATGTAGGTGTTATACGGAGAAATGATTTTTAAATCGGATTCAAAAAGTCTTTTTTTCGGTTTATCGAATAAATACTGAATGGTAGCACAAGATTCAAGATTGATATTTTTTTCAATCCGAGTGAGGAATACGCCAGCCATCATCGGTCTTTCTTCTTTACGAACCGCTTCCCTTTCCACAATGGAAGCAAGAACAACTTTTGCGTGTAATGCGGCGGAATTGATTCCTTTTGCTTCGGGAATCGTCTCCAATTTTTTGAAAAACCTTTTGATCATCATATCCGCGATCCGATCCGGCGGAAAATTGATCGGCACGGAATATGTTTCCGGAAACAAATATCCTTCCGTCGTCTTTGCGGGGATTTTATGTTTATCCAATAAAGCCTGGTTAGACGCCGCAACGAGAAATTCTTCTCTGGACTTTGTCAGTTTTTTAGAAACAAGCAAATCTCCAATCTGACGGTTGTTATACCCTTCCGGAACGGTAAATGTAATGAGTTTTACCTTTCCTGAAATGATTACATCCAATATCTTTCGGGAACTCATTCCATCGTTGATCTCGTAAACGCCTTGTTTGATTTTGTTTCCTGCGCGGGTAAATTTGATTAGATAATTAAAATAGACGGAAGATTTGATCATCCCCGATTGGGAAAGCTCTTTAACTACGGCAGAAGAAGGTTCTCCCGCATCAATGATCAGTTCGAATTTGTTTTGACCGTCTCCAACCGCTCCTCCTTTGATTTCATCGATCACAAAAGCAGATATAACTGCGGTCACTAAAAGGAAAGCGAGTCCGATCAGAGAAAGAATTAGAATTCGGTTTTTTTTTGTAGTCATAAGACCTTCTTCGAAAACACTCTGTGTCTAGTCTCCGTAAACACCAAATCTTTTTTAGAGAATGTTAACCCTAAACGAACACATTCACACTCTTTTAGACTGCCGCAAATGTCCTGATATGCAGGGAAAACCTGTCCACGGGTGCATTCCTAAAACAAAAATCATTAGCATAGGCCAGGCACCCGGAATCCACGAAGAAAGATTGGGAAGACCTTTCGCTTACACCGCAGGAAAAACTCTATTTCAATGGTTTTCCCGTATCGGTGTAGAGGAAGAAGTTTATCGCAAAAAAGTCAACATGGCAGCTGTTTGTCGGTGTTTCCCCGGCAAAGCAAAATCAGGAGATAGAAAACCATCCAAATCCGAAATAGAAAATTGCAGACCATGGCTCGAATTTGAAATTCAATTTCATAAACCGAAACTGATTTTGCCCATCGGGAAATTGGCAATCGCAGAACTCGTCGGCACCGAAAAATTCAAATTGGAAGACATAGTGGGAACAATCCAAAAAAAGGAATGGTTCGGTGTTACCTTTGATTGGATAGCACTACCGCATCCTTCCGGGCTGAATGTATGGAATCACACCGACATAGGAAAAAGAAGAATCGGAGAAGCTCTGGAATTGATTCGCTCCCACAAAACTTGGGAAGAAACATTCGGTCACTCAAGCAAGATAGGTTCTCTTTCCAAATGAATCCCGAATTTTGATTCCACTTCCAAAACGATTCGATTCATCAAAGACAAAAGTTGATTCGTATTTCCTCCTCTGTTGACCAAGGCAAGAGAGTGGGCTTTGGAAATACCGATCCCATCCACAGTATAACCTTTTTGAAAGCCTGCATTTTCAATAAGCCAAGCTGCAGAAATTTTCGTTCTGCCTACAGGTTCCAAAAACAAGGAAGGGAAGTTTAAACCCAATCTTTGCAATCTCTCTAAAAAATTTTGCAATTGAGAAGAATTTAAAATAGGATTTGTAAAAAAAGAGCCTGCAGATACGGAATCAGGATCATTCGGATCGATGACCATTGATTTTTTTCTTCTGAGAGAAAGAACTGTTTCGCGTAACTCTTGTAACTCGTAAATTCTGGTCTTCGGTTGGCCGGAAAGAATAGAAAGTTTGGTCTCCCATGCTTTTTGCAATTCTGCATATTTAATTTGAATCGGACTCTTTGTAGAAAGTTGAAATGTTACGGAAATGATAATCCATTCCTTAAGATCTCCCGATTTGAATCTGCTATTCCGATAGGAGAATCCGCATTCCTCTTTGGTGAATGTTTTTATTTCTCCGTTCGGATGAATCGCAGTCAAAGAAAGAATCGTTTCCGCGACTTCTTGTCCGTAAGCACCTACATTTTGGATGGGAGTCGCTCCGACAGTTCCGGGAATCCCTGATAAACATTCGATTCCCGAAAAGCCGTGTGTTATGGAAAATTTTACAAATTCATCCCAGACCACACCCGCTTCCACGGAAATAGTGACAAGCCCGGAATCGGAATCTTCGGAAAGGATCTCTATCTTTGAGGATTCGATTTTGATCACTAATCCCGAAAAGCCGGAATCCGAAACAATCGTATTCGAGCCGCCGCCAAGTATAAAATACGGAAAACCTTTGGATTTAGCAAATTCTAATGCTTCCAACAAAACTTCCCTAGAGGAGATGCGAGTGAAGTACTTTGCACTTCCACCCAACTGCATCGTGGTAAAACCGGAGAGAAGAATGTTTTCTTCAATGAGCATAGTTCTAAGAATCAGATGCAGAGAATCCAGTAAGTAAGAAAATAGGTTTTATGAAAAATTCAAATCTAAAAGTTTATGAATATTCCGGCTGCAGCACCTGCCGCAAGGCACTCGGGTTCCTAAAAAAACAAGGAATCGCTTACGAATCCTTACCGATTCGGGAAACTCCACCCAGTATTGCGGAATTAAAGAAAGCAAAACAAGTCGTTGGTGACATTCGCAAATTATTCAATGTTTCCGGAAAAGATTATAGAGAAGGAAATTGGAAAGAAAAACTTACTAAAATTTCCGAAGAAGAAGCGTTGAAAGCACTTTCCAAAAACGGAAATTTGATCAAAAGACCTTTTGTTATTTCGGATAAAACGGTTCTAGTCGGATTCAAAGAAGAAGAATGGAATAAAATTTAATCGAAAGCCGAAATTATTTTTCAAGAATCGCTTCCCGCAAAACATCAACTTCTACAACTAACTTATGTTTACCGCCTCCGAATAAAATCCCCTTCAACGGGGATACGTCGGAATAGTCACGACCGATTGCAGTGATGATGTATTCTTCGGTGATTAATTTGCCGTTCGTAGGATCAAAATCCTGCCATCCCATATCGGGACAATAAACGGATATCCAAGCATGAGTTGCATCCGATCCTTGCAATTTCGGAACTCCCGGAGGAGGCTGGGTTTCCAAATACCCGCTCACATATCTGGCAGGAATTCCCAAAGATCTCAAACTGGAGATAGCAAGATGACTGAAATCTTGGCAGACCCCCTTTCTCTCAGCTAATACTTGTTCGGGTGGAGTATTGATAGTAGTCGCTTTGACGTCATATTTGAAATTTTTAAATATACTTTCGGACATTTCAAGTGCACCTAAAAAAACCGGCTTACCTGGTGTAAAAAATTGTCTCCCGTATTCGCCAAACTCCGGTTTAATTTTAATATAAGGAGAGGGATGTAAATATTCCAGCGCGGAAATATCCTGTTCCAAACCCGATTCGTTTATCATGTTAGAGATCAATTCCCAAGCGGTGGATCTGGAATGATCGTATCCCATTGAAGCATGTGTGCGAATAGTCGATTCGACAGTCACTTCCAAAGCTTTATGAGGATCTTCGACGGAAAATAAAAAGACCTGGTTTCCGAAATAATCCCTTCGAAAGGAAGATACGATCGGTTTCGGGTTCACAGTCACATGAGTGCGAAAGCAATCCTGATGTCTGGAAGTCAAAGGATACATATGCGCCATGTTATGGCAGTAGGACACGAAATCATCATAGACATATTTGGTTTTGTGAATCACCCGATAATCAGCCATTTCCGTCTCCGATTCGGGTCTGTTCTTCCGCATAACTAAAGTAACGTACAGTAATCGCATCGGAAAGATGTCTCAAATGTTTATGCAATTCTTCCAACCAAACCGTGATATTGGTAAGTGGTTCCGCAGATCCGAACAGAATGGATATGTCTTTCATTTTGAACTCAGTATAAAGCTGTAACGCCGCTCTGTCTTCGGAATAAGTTTGTTTTTCTTCTTTTCCGGGAAGATATTTCAAACAAAGATTGATCTGCTCCAATTGATAAGCGAGAGACCTTGGATTTGTAGTATCAAAGAGTAGGATGTCCAAAACGGATTCCTGGTCGATTCTACCACGATATCGCCTATTGTATGTAATACGAATATCATTAATGCTCAGTAGATTTTCAAAGGAAGATTTGTTATCATAACCTTCCCAACGGATCATTCCTTGCAACGTAATGATCAGATTGACCGATCTTTCCAATCTGCGGCCGAGTTCAAGGAAATACCAACCGGCTTCACGACTCATATTTTCAAAAGAAAGACCGGTAAGAGACGATAGATTGAGAATCACTTTATGAAGAAAATCAATCAGAGAATCGTATGTTTGGATCTGTTGTGCCAAATTATCTTCCAAGTTGAGCATGTTTTTCTTCATGTCCTCGGAAAGCCGATCCCTTACCGACTTCGATGCCTGAACCAGACTTTTAATATTGAACGCGAGACCACCCACAATCGATTTGTCCGAAGCTAGTTTTTGCAATTCTCCGAACGGTTGTACAAACAGATCTTCAGCATCATCACCCAAGAATCCTGGGAACGAATTTGTAACATGTGTTACAAGACGCAAAACATTGAATATCGCTTCTTTTTCATAATTCTCTTCGATCTGAAGCACTTTAAAAGTCGCTTCTCTGAAAATGCGGGCCTGGTTTTCAGAACGTTCCATATAACGTGCGAGCCAGAACAAACTGTCTGCCACACGACTGGGAACTCCCGAACTTTTTCTGGAAATGGAAACCTGGTCCGATTTGGGAACAAGAAGGGTTTCTTCTTTTTGCATCTCGGAAGCAAGCACCCATAAATCCTTGCTCCAAGCTCCTCTTTGGCTGGTTACAAAAAAATCATCCAGAGATTGGGATACCCGAACCAGACCGCCTGCCATCGTCTGATACCCATTACCTGAAGATGTAACAAATGTTCGCATAATCGCCCGGCCTGGGCGAAATCCGTTTTCTGAAAGAACGGGAACCGTCGCAGAAGCTATCATTTCCTGAGCGATAAAACGTTTAGGAGTATGTTTTAATTTTGTTAAAAAATTATCTTTTCTCTCTCCGCTGAGTTCCAGAAAAGTAACCGGCTCTTCTTCATCGTCTCTGGAAACGGTTTTGAAAACGTACTTTTCGGGAGACTGCATAACCAAGGATTCATGTTGTTTATTTCCCAACCAATAGGTCGGTGCCATAGGCAAAATCAAATCTTCTCCCAGATAAAACTTACAAAGATCATTATAAAAAGGAAGTAATGCTCTATTTTCCAAAAAGGAAGATCCGATCGGATTGGCGATTTTTACGTTTCCGGAACGAATCGATTCCAAAAGTCCCGGAACTCCCAAAAGGGAATCTCCTTTCAATTCGAGTGGATCCATAAACAAGTCGTCCACTCTCCGTAAGATCAGATCCACTTGTTGCAGTCCTTCCACGGTTTTCATATATACTTTGTTTTTTCTAACGGTTAAATCTTCCCCTTGGACCAAAGTGTAACCCAAATAACCAGATAAATAAGCATGTTCGAAATAAGTTTCGTTGCCCGGACCGGGAGTTAATAAAACTACAACCGGCTCTCTCCCAGAAACACCTGCTAGTTGGTTGAGTGATTTGCGAAGAGAACGAAAATATACAGCCACGCGATGCACCATTGCATCTCTGTACATACTTGGAAAAATACGGGACAATACGATTCGATTTTCAAGCGAATAACCGGAGCCAGACGGTGCCTGCACACGATCGTTCAATACATAAAAATTTCCGTCGGCACCTCGGATCATATCGCATACAAAAAACAAAAGTGCCGGATTTTTCGCTAAAAAATGATTGGATTCGTACATTCCGTCGCAAGCACGAAGGAAAGAGGAAGAGTTCATTAAAATTTCAGCGGGAATTTTCTTTTCGAATAACACCCGTCTTTTGGAATAGATATCACGCAAAAAACTATCGAGTAAATCCGCTCTTTGGTTTAAGCCACGTTCCAATAAACGCCATTCATCGCTTTCCATTACCAAAGGAAATAGATCCAAATTCCAAGGTCTTTCCTTTGCTTCCGGAGAATTCGACTGATACGTATTGTAAGTGACTCCGTTCTCCCGCAAAATGCGATCGGCATCCCTTCTACGATTGATCAGTTCTCCGGGACCAAGTTCTTGAAAAGACTTAACGATGAACTTATATTTCTTACGAACATTACCGTCTTCATCCATTAACTCGTCGTAGACGCCTGGTAATGGACGATAGTTATTTGTGAGTACGTACGGATCCTGAGTCATCATCTATGAATACTAGTTATACCAATCTTAAATCCAAAGTAGAAGGGAAAGCCTTATTCTCCAATCGAATCGGAGGAAGGGATTTACCGACTTTATGACCATGAGTCCAAAATCTGGATATCCTTCTGGATTCTGCCTCATACCCATTCACCGGAAAATTTCCATAAGACAATCCACCCGGATGGGAAACATGGTATGTGCATCCCCCTAAAGATCTATCATTCCATTTGTCATATATGTCAAACACAAGTGATTGTTGTGCAGGTAAATGTGGATGTAAAGTGAACACCGTTGCCCAAGCTTTAAATCGAACACCGGCCACGTACTCTCCCGTAGTTCCCGTAGGTTGTAGAGGCACCTCAAAGCCATTACAGCTCATTACATAACGATCCGTATGAAAACCGGTCACTTTTACTTGTAACCTTTCGACCGCAGAATCCACTCCCCTGGAAGTTCCTTGCGAAGTATTCTCTTCTCCCAGAACGTTCCAAGGCTCCAGTGCCATTCGCAATTCGATCTGCATCCCATCCAGAAAAGAAACTCCGTACTGAGGAAATCTGAATTCGAAGAAAGGATCAAAATCTTTTTCTATAAATGCAAATCCCGAATTTTGCAAACTACGGATGACTTCTTTAAAATCCTTATAAACAAAGTAAGGCAGCATAAATCTGTCATGGAGTTCCGTTCCCCAATTGATCGGCTGACCATAGTAAGGCGATTCCCAAAACTTGCATAAAATCGCCATTACAAATGCTTGCTGAACGACACTCATTTGATAATGTGGAGGCATTTCAAACGCTCTCATTTCCACAAGTCCGAGCCTTCCCGTATAAGATCCGGGATCAAAAAGTTTATCGATGGAAATTTCGGTTCTATGTGTATTTCCCGTGAGATCGACTAAAATATTTCTGAACAATCTATCGATCAACCAAGGAGGAGTAAACCGACTCGAATCAACTTGTTGGAATGCGATTTTCAATTCATGCAAACTATCGTTACGCGCTTCGTCAATCCTTGGGGACTGAGAAGTAGGACCGATAAAAAGGCCTGAAAATAAGTAAGACAAGCCAGGATGGTTTTGCCAAAAGGCGATCATACTTCTTAATAGACTCGGTTTGCGTAGAAAGGGGCTGTCTTGAACGGTAGCTCCTCCGACAGTGATATGATTTCCTCCGCCTGTACCGGAATGCCTTCCGTCTAACATGAATTTTTCGGCAGTCAGTTTAATTTGTTCCGCTTCCTCATAGAGAGTTTTTGTTTTCTCTACAATCTCACCGAAATTATAAGACGGATGCAAATTGACTTCGATTACACCGGGATCGGGAGTGATTTTAAAACGATTAAGTCTTGAATCTACGGGAGCTTCGTATCCTTCCAACACGATCGGTAAATCCGTCATTTCCGCAGTCTTTTCAATTTGTAAGATCAGATCCAACCAACCTTCCAATGTGGATACAGGCGGTAGGAAAACACGAAGATTTCCATTCCTAGGTTCGATGCAAATCGCAGTTCTGGTATAATCCGTATACGGTATATTATACGAAGCTTCCAGTGCTTTCGCAGCCCGGATTTGTTCGAGATCTTTTCTTTTGGGAAGAGGAGGTCTGATGAATGCGGGATCTTCCTGATAAGGATATACTTTCGAACCAGTCAAAGAATTGAGCGGAAGTCTGTATCCCATAGGAGAATCTCCCGGAATCAGATATAATTTTTTTCTTTTAAAATTCCATTTTTGGCTAAACCAATTGCGATTGAACGCATTGTATTCCAAAGGAATCATATAGCCGACTTCCCGGTTGATTCCTTTTTCTAACACGGAAAGAATTCTCTGGCGCTCCAGTTTATTGTACTGATCCAAGTCTTTTAATAGATCTTCTTCGGCATCCGGTAAATTGCCTTCTTGCCAAAGATAATATAAATTGTCCTCATAACCCGGATGAATCGTATCCTGAGAAAGTCTTAAATTTTCAGCAAGTACGCTTGCGAATCTACGCGCATCGTCGGCTGTGCTGGACCCCACATAACGGTCGTCAGCAAGCAAATGTTCCGATTCCCAGATTTTTTCTCCGTCCAGTCTCCAATAAGCGATCATCGCCCAACGGGGAAGCGGTTCTCCGGGATACCATTTTCCTTGTCCGTACTGAACCACTCCGCCTTTTGCATAATGATTCTTCAGACGTTTCATCAATTGTTCGGAACGGGAATATTTTTCAAAACCCAATGCATCGAAATTCCATTCGGGAGCATCTTTGTTTTCCGTAGAAACAAAGGTAGGTTCACCGCCTATCGTCAAACGGATATCATTCTTTTTAATTCTTTTGTCAATCGACTCGCCTAAGTTTTGAATCCGTTTCCAATCTTCTTCCGCATATGGAAGCGTCACTCGAGGAGTTTCTTTGATCCTTTCCACGCCCATATGAAAGGAAAATTCCGTTTTCGCCCGTTCGGCGGCACCCGAGATAGGACCTGCCGATTCCGGTTCCGGAGTCGCAGCAAGAGGAATATGTCCTTCACCTGTAAAAAGTCCGGATGTGGGATCAAGTCCCACCCAACCTGCCCCGGGCAAATACACTTCCGCCCAGGCATGCAAATCCGTAAAATCCTGTTCGGCACCCGACGGCCCGTCCAAAGATTTCACATCCGCCTTCAATTGAATCAGATAACCGGACACGAATCTTGCCGCCAAACCAAGGTTACGCAAAATTTGAACTAACAAATAGGAACTGTCTCTGCAAGAACCCATTCTTTTTTTCAAAGTGATTTCGGGAGCCTGCACACCTGGCTCCATCCTGATAATATAACCGATGTCAGTATAAATTTTCTGATTTAACCCAACCAAAAAATCAATGGTTCTGCGAGGCGTTCTATCGATTGTTTTTAAATAATCTGCTAAAAGTTTTGTAGGTTTTTTCGGCTTTAAATAAGGGGCCAATTCCTTTTTCAAAATCCTGTCGTATTCGAAAGGTACTTTTTCAGCTTTCGCTTCTACGAAAAAATCGAAAGGATTGATCACCTTCATATCCACGACCAAATCCACTGCTACCTGGAAAATATTCGTTTTTTCGTTGAACACAAGTCTTGCGAGGTAATTTCCAAACGGATCTTGTTGCCAGTTCAGAAATTTTTCTTCCGGTAGGATATTCAATGAATACGAAACGATGTTGTTTTTCGTATGCGGTGCAGGTCTTAAACGAATCACATGCGGGGATAATTCGATCCGTTTGTCATACTTATACGTTGTGATATGTGTTAATGCGACTCTTATGCTCATGGTTTTTAGCTTTTGAAAAATCTCTCTAAGATTTTCGCTCCGATACGATTCAATTCGATTTGGATATCATCCAAATACTCATGTAACCCTTTATCAAAAATGGAATGTACATTTTCCGATCTCAATCGGTTCAAATAAGTAGTCACCGCATCTTGTGCCAAGTTACGGGGCAATCCTTCCTTGTTTCCGGAAACCTTTTCCAAACTCTCTTCTATCTCATGCAAACAGAACACTATGGATCTTGGAAATGCAGGATCTAAAATCAAAAATTCGGCAATTTCAATAGGATGCACTTTTTTGTACTTACGATTGTACATTTCATGTGCGGACGTGGATTTGAGTAATGACATCCACTGTAACAGATCTAAGGTGGAACCTACATCCTGAATGGAAGGAAGTAATATGAAATACTTCATATCCAAAATCCTGGTCGTCTTATCCGCCCTTTCCAAAAATCTCCCCAGCAGAGAAAAACTCCAAACTTCATCATGGGAAATCGTGGAATCCGAAGTTCCGTAAAAAGTTTGGCAACTTTTTCTCACATAACTTAAAAATTCGGAAAGTCCCAAAGAAAGTCCTTCTCCCCTGCTCTCGGGATTTTCCAAATACTGTTTGCGATAGTCTTTGATGAATAAATAGAATTCATTCAAAACTTCCCACATCGGAGTGGAAATATTTTCACGAATGCTTCTTGCGTTCTCGCGCGCTCTTTGCACGCAGTTGTAAATGGAACTTGGATTCTCATCGTCAAAAGTCATAAACTGAATGACGCTTGCTGGTGTCGGTGATTCGTATTTTTTTTCGAACACCTCCGCATCACCGGTAGTATAAACCAAAGGCATCCACTGATTGGGAAAATCCTCATTCAAATCAAGTGACAGTTGATGATTTACATCTATAAATCGAGCATAGTTTTCCGCTCTCTCTATATAACGATTCATCCAGAATACGGATTCGGCTACGCGACTTAACATATTGGCTAGCCTCCTCTTATCCTAGAACCCAGGTATCTTTTGAACCACCTCCCTGGGAAGAATTCACAACCAAAGAACCTTTTCTGAGAGCTACACGAGTGAGTCCGCCGGGCATTACGTAAACTTCCTTGCCGAACAAAATGAACGGTCGAAGATCCACATGTCTTGCTTCGATTTTATCCGCAATCAACGTAGGGACTGTCGATAAATTCAAAACCGGTTGAGCGATATAATTTCTTGCGTCTTCTAAAATCAATTTTTTAAAATCTTCCTGTTCTTGTTTGGAAGCTTTGGGTCCGATGATCATTCCGTAACCTCCAGCTCCGTTTGCCGGTTTCACTACCAGATTGTGAATATTTTCCAAAACATACTTAAGATCTTTTTCAATGGAACAAAGATATGTAGGCACGTTCGGAATAATCGCCTCTTCACCTAAGTAGTATTTAATGATTTGGGGAACAAAAGAATAGATTACTTTATCATCGGCGATTCCGGTTCCGGGTGCATTTGCCAAGGCAACGTTCCCTTTTTTAAATGCTTGGAAAATTCCTTTTACACCTAACAAAGAATCCGCTCTAAAAGTATCAGGATCCATAAATGTATCATCGATTCTGCGATAGATCACATCTATTTTTTTAAGACCCTTAGTCGTTTTCATATAAACTATATCGTTTTCAACAAGCAGGTCGGAACCTTCCACAAGATAGACTCCCATCTTTTGTGCGAGAAAGGAATGCTCGTAATAAGCCGAGTTATAAACTCCAGGAGTCCAAACAGCGATCACAGGATTGCTTTCATAAGTAAGGTTTTCCAAAGTGGAACGGAGGCGATAAGGGTAATCATAAACTTGTCGTATGTTTAATTTATCGAATAACTCGGGAAAGGTGCGTTTCATCACTTCGCGGTTTTCCAAGACATAAGAAACACCGGACGGGCATCGTAAATTGTCTTCTAATACGTGAAAGGTTCCTTCTCCGTCCCGAACCAAATCTGTTCCGGTGATATGAATCCAAATCCCTTGCGGTGGCTTTAAACCGATGCACTCTTTTAAATATCCTGTACTCGACTCGATGATTTCCCGGGGAATGATTCCATCTTTTACTATTTTTTGTTCGTTATAAATATCCTGGAGAAAAAGATTGAGAGCTAGGATTCTCTGCTTCAATCCCTTTTCCATTTTTTCCCATTCTTCATTGGGAACGATGCGGGGAATCACGTCGAAAGGCATGATTCGTTCCTGTTGTTCTCCGTCACCATACAAGGTAAAGGTGATTCCCAAAGATAATAAGGCTTTTTCTGCGGAAGAACTTCGTTTGATCAGTTCGATCCCGCCCAAACTTTCCATTTTACTTTTTAAAAAATGATAACTCTTACGAGCGCTTCCTTCGTGGGAAAACATCTCGTCATATCCGTTCTTTGTGTCATAGTCTGCGATAAACATGGCGCATACTTCCTTTTGCTTATTTTAAAAGCAATTTCCGTACCAATCTACACATTTCGCTGAGATAAGAAGAAAAGCGCTACTAGACATAATCACTACGATTTCCGGAAAAAATCATGCTTAATAAAGAAGCACTGGTTGGGTTTAGAGCCGTTCGCTGCCTATCCTTTAAGCAGTTTGCCTGTTTTTGATTTTAAATGCGAAGTTGAAGTTTAAGATTCTTTTCTTTTTTGCCATTTTTGGAAGAGAATATTCTGCCAAAGGCGGTAAATGGGAAATAAAAACGGAAAAAAACGATTTAATACCAATAAACATTTGAATCGAAAGGAAGGATGAACGGTTTTCCTCGGTCGTAAGATGGCTTTTACGATTTTTTTCGCAACATACGACGGTTCTTGCGCCGGCCAGGGGACAGGAACCGAATTTCCGGCTTGTTCGAAAAACTTAGTCTTTGTTGCGATCGGATAAACAACCGTGAGTTTAAAATTTTTGTTCATTTCATAGCGAAATGCTTCTGCAAAGGAATGAACTGCCGATTTTGTCGCTGAGTAAAGTGCATAGCCTGGCAAAGGCAAATGCGCCATACCGGAAGCGGTCACGATGATATGAACACCTTTTGGTTGTAAGTTGATTAGTTTTTGAATCGTATAAATAGGGGCAAATACATTGACTGAAAAAATATTTTTGATACGACTCCAATCTTCTTTTTGGATTTTTTCGTAGTAAGCAAAGCCTGCATTTGCAATGAATACGTCGACTTTATCCAAAATCTCAATGGATTCTTCCAAGAGTCTGTCTATATCAGCGGTTTTACTTACATCGATTTTGAATTTGCGGAGATTAGGATGATCAGGAATGGTTTCGGGATTCAAATCTCCCACAACCACCAAAGCGCCCTCCGTCAAAAGAAGAGATAGAATCTCTTTGCCTATTCCGGAAGAAGCACCGGTGATCACGACCTTTTTAGATTCTAATTTCATATTGTTATATTCTTGGAAACGAATACTAATTTAAGAGAGGATCCTTCGTATGTTCAACAAAATATTTATAGATTCCACCCTTACTTCTCAAGGCATCTTTCCAGATTTCTTCCGACTCATCTTCCCGAAAAATCTGTTCTTCGGTAATTTCATTCACCACCCAAGAAAGTTTTTCGAATTCATTTTCCAATTGGCCTGCAGCCCAACCTGCATATCCCTGAAACACACGAAAGTTTGTAGTTTTGGATTGTAAAATTTCAACCATTGTATCGAAACTTCGAGCCATATAAATTCCGGGAATGATTTCCACACCGGGATCATTTGAATTTTTTTGATTATGAACAATTGTTACGAACATATTGTCCACTGGCCCACCGCTATAAATTCGTTTATTGGAATGTTCCGTATCAGGAAGATTTTTAATTAACGATTCCATCGTTTGATTTGTCGGTTTATTTAAAGTGAGTCCGAAAGCTCCGTCTTTATCATGATCCACCATTAAGATGATGGATTTATGAAAATAATCTTGAATGACACTGGAATTAGAAATTAGAATTTTTCCGCGGGTAGAACCTGGAACTTCAAGCATTACTTTTTCTCTCCGATCTGTTGAAGGATACGATAAGCAACTTCCAAAGTACGAATGTCCGATTCGCCTTTTACCATTGGTTCCGCATTTCCTTGGATACAAGCAATGAAATGTTCATGTTCTTGTTTCAAAGGATTGTCTTTGTGAACAAAAATCTTTTCTACGATGGACTCTTGTTTATAACGGATTTCCCCTTTTCCCAATTGTGTTGTGGAACTGGCTTGGCGATGAATTTCGATTTCCTGGTTTGTAAAATCCAAAAACAGATAAGAATCTTTTTGTGAAATATTCAAGGTTCTGATTTTTGCTTGGGAAGCGCGGGACGCATTCAAACTGGCAACGCAACCGTTTGCAAAACGAAGTACAACGCTGGCAACATCCTCATGTTTCGAAACGATGGAAGAACCGACTGCTTTTACATCCACCACATCCGATTTGACTAAGTTTAAAACGATATCGATATCATGGATCATCATATCCAGAACGACTCCCACATCGGAGATTCTGGTATTGAACGGAGCAATCCTTCGTGATTCAATCATCAAAGGGTGTTCTGCGATTTTACCAAGCTCCAAAACGGCACCATTGAATCTTTCCACATGACCTACTTGCAAAATCAGTTTGTTTGCATTGGCAAGTTCAACCAATTCTTTGGCTTCTTCCACAGTTTGAGAAATCGGTTTTTCAACTAAAACATGTATCTTTTCGGTTAATGCCTGTTTGGCGATCTTGTGATGTAAAAAAGTCGGGGCCGCGATTACCACGGCATCCACTTCTTTAAACAAATCCGCTTCGCTTGCAAAAGCTTTCGTTTTGTGTTTTTCTGCGATTTGAGTTGCTCTTTCCGTACTTGCGTCAAAGATACCGATCAATTCGGCATCAGATAACATTTTAGCAACATTGACGTGGTACTGGCCCATATGACCCGTACCAATGACTCCTAAGCGGACTTTTTTATCCATAGATGATCTCAGTTCTCCAATGTCTTACTGGAAAAACAACTTAGATTTTCCACCACTGCCTACCTTTTCCCCGGATTCACGTGCAAATTCTTCCAGAAGTTCCTTTTGTTTTTTGGTTAATTTTTTAGGAATTTCCACTCGAATGATCACATGTTGGTCCCCTTTTCCATAGGAACCCAAGTAAGGTACTCCATGCCCTTTGAGTCGGAAAACCTGACCGCTTTCGGTTCCTTCCGGAATTTTCAATTGGATGGTTTTTCCGTCGATGGAAGGCACTTCGATTTCTCCGCCTAAGCAAGCTAAGGAGAGAGAAATGGATTTTTGTACGATTAAGTCGTTTCCTTGTCTTTCAAAAACAGGATGTTTTTTTATATGAGTGACCACATACAAGTCACCATGAGGTCCGCCGTTAGGGCCGGATTCTCCTTCTCCCGAAACCTTCAATCTACTACCGGATTCAACTCCAGCAGGGATTTTAATATGAATGGTTCGTCTTTTCTCTGTTAGGCCTTCGCCCTTGCAAGTTTTACAAGGATTGGAAATAATTTTTCCTTTTCCTTTGCAACGAGGGCAAGTGGTTGTTACGCTGAAAAAACCTTGCGTTCTTCGAACTTGACCGGCTCCACTGCAATCAGGGCAAACCGTAGGAGAAGATCCTTTCGTAGCTCCGCTTCCGCTGCAATCTACGCAAGTTTCAAGTCTTGGAATTTCAATTTTATATTCTTTGCCGAGAGCCGCGTCTTCTAAACTCACTTCCAAGTTATAACGAAGATCGGAACCTCTTTGCGGTCCTGATCTTCTGGAACCTCCGCGGGCCCCACCGGCACCGCCGAAAAATTCGCTGAATATATCACCGAAGTCTCCAAAGATGTCGGAAAAATCGGTGTAAGCACCTTGACCGAATCCCGGTCCTCCGGCACCTACACCTGCTTTTCCATATTGATCGTAAGCCGCACGTTTCTGCGGCTCACGTAACACTTCGTAGGCTTCCGTAGCTTCTTTGAATTTTTCTTCAGCTTCTTTATCACCTTTGTTTTTGTCAGGGTGATATTTTATGGCTAATTTGCGATAGGCGCTCTTGATCTCATCATCAGAAGCACCTTTCGCTACGCCTAATACTTCGTAGTAACTACGGTCGCTCATATCTCTACTTCGCTCTATTTATTTTTTATCGTCGTCCACTACCGTGTAATCGGCATCCACTACCTTTTCTCCACCCGCAGAACTACCGTTATTTGACTCCGGTTGTTCAGCTCCGCCTGCATTCGGCCCAGCTCCCGCTTCCGCACCTTGTGAATAGATCTTTTGGCCGATTTGCATTGCAATTTGTTGGATAGAGTCACGAGCCGCTTTCATACGTTCGAGATCTCCGGATTCCATTGCTTCACGTCCGCGCTTCACTTCATCGGTTGCACGTTGTTTTTCGGACTCATCCAATTTGTCAGCGGATTCTGTTACTGTTTTTTCCAGTTGGTAAACAATAGACTCAAGTTCGTTTTTGGTATCCGCAGATTCTCTTGCTTTTTTGTCTTCTTCCGCATGAGCTTCCGCATCTTTTACCATCTTTTTGATTTCTTCTTCGGATAATCCGGAAGAAGATTCAATACGAATCTTTTGTTCTTTGCCCGTTCCCAAATCCTTCGCAGAAACATGAACGATACCGTTCGCATCAATATCAAATGTAACTTCGATTTGAGGAACTCCTCTCGGAGCAGAAGGGATACCTACCAGGTCGAATCTACCGAGTGTGCGGTTGTAACTCGCCATCTCCCTTTCTCCTTGCAATACGTGAACAGAAACAGTTGTTTGGCTGTCTGCCGCAGTGGAGAATACTTGAGATTTTCTCGTAGGAATGGTAGTATTTCTTTCGATGAGCTTAGTCATTACCCCACCGAGAGTTTCGATACCTAGGGAAAGCGGAGTCACATCAAGTAGAAGAACATCCGTTACATCTCCTGCAAGAACTCCACCTTGGATCGCTGCACCTACCGCAACTACCTCATCAGGATTTACTGATTTGTTCGGATCTTTTCCGAAAATCTCTTTTACCAATGCTTGAACCGCAGGGATTCGTGTAGAACCACCGACCAGGATCACTTCATCAATTTCGCTGGCACTGAGCCCCGCATCACGAAGAGCGTTCAAACAAGGATTACGAGTTTTTTCAACAAGCGCTTTTGTAATATCGTCAAACTTTGCTTTGGTGAGAGTCATATCCAAATGTTTCGGACCGGACGCATCCGCAGTGATAAACGGAAGATTGATCTGAGTGGAAGTTGTTCCGGAAAGTTCAATCTTAGCTTTTTCAGCCGCTTCTTTCAAACGTTGAACGGTATTTTTATCACCTGAAATATCGATGCCAGTTTGTTTTTTGAACTCGTCAATCAACCACTGCATTACTACGTTATCAAAGTCGTCCCCACCCAAGTGAGTATCACCGTTTGTGGATTTTACTTCAAAGACTCCGTCCCCAAGCTCGAGGATAGATACGTCGAAAGTTCCACCACCTAAGTCATACACTGCGATCTTTGCGTTGGTTTTTTTCTTATCGAAACCGTAAGCAAGTGCGGCAGCGGTTGGTTCGTTGATGATCCTTTCCACTTCCAATCCTGCAATACGACCCGCATCTTTCGTAGCTTGTCTTTGTTCGTCATTGAAATAAGCCGGAACGGTTACAACCGCCTTCTTTACTTCATGACCTAGAAAGTCTTCTGCAGTTTTCTTCATCTTTTGAAGAATACGTGCTGAAATTTCCTGTGGTGTGAATTCGCCTGATACAGTTTCGAATTTCACTCCGTCGTTTCCGGCACGGATGATTTTGTAAGATACCATCTTTGCTTCATCACCGGTCTCATTGAATCTGCGACCGATAAATCTTTTCGCAGAACGAATTGTATTCGCTGCATTCGTAATGGACTGGTTCTTCGCAAATTGACCAACAATGGTTTCACCCTTTGCCGTATATGCAACGATGGAAGGAGTCGTTCTCGCACCTTCGGAGTTTTGGATCACAACAGGATCTCCACCCTCCATTACAGCAACACATGAGTTAGTTGTTCCTAAATCGATTCCTATGATTTTTTCTTTGGACATGGTCTTCTCTCCTTATTTCCTATTAATATTAACTTTGTGGTTTTCCCACTTTCACTCTTGCGGGACGGATGGATTGTTTTGACTCCCCATCTTCCTGATAATAACCCATTTGATAGGTTTCTATCACGATTTCTTCCGTATACTCCGCACTCTCTTCAGATACTATTGCTTCCATAAACATCGGATCGAAAGGAGTTCCTTTTGGATCCAGTCTTTTGATTCCTTCCCGATCCAAAACGGAAATAAATTCCTTTTGAACCATAAGAATTCCGTCAACAAATGCTTTTACTTCAGGCGTTGGATTGGTAACGTTTGTTACTCGTTCCAGATTGTCCAATGCTCCGAGAAAACTTTCCGCAAATTTCTTAATCGAATCTTTGCGGGCATTCAAAAGATCGTTTGCAGTTCTGCGTTTGTAGTTTTGAAATTCCGCTCTTTCTCTGAGCCAGGAATCTTTCAAAGTATCGATCTCTTTTTTTGCCTTTTCCAATTCCAAATCCGCAACATTTCCTTGAGTGGATTGTGTATCCTCATTCAATTCGGCTTTCGCTTCATCGGAGACGGCCTGTCCGTTTGTTTCCGGTTGGAAACCTTCCTGTTCTAATGTTTCATTGGTTTCTGCCATTTCTCCTCCTAATTTAACGACTTAATTTTGTAATCATTTCAGAAACTAATTTGGATGTGAATTCCAAGAGTGGTAAAGTCTTGTTATAATTCATCCTCTGCGGTCCTATGATTCCCATAGAACCGATTCTTTTTTCACCCATACGATAATTCGTCGTGATGATTGTCACACCACCTAACTTCGTATCTCCTTCCTGACCGATGATGGTATAAACTCCATCCATCGGGACATGTTCCGTGAAAAAATTCCGTAAAAAATGTTTTTCATCAAATAGATGAAGAATATTTTCCAAATGATCTTCCTCGTCTTTGAAGTTCTCATATAGATTTTTCAATCCGTCTATATAGAGATTGTCTCCAACCATACTTTCGGTACCCATCGCACGGGCAATGGAAGGTGCCAATTGCACAAAATCTTCCGGTCCGTCTTTTCTCATCATCATCTGGGGAATGAGATTGTTCTGGACTTCGTGAACATCAAAACCTTTCACATTATCATTCATATAACGGGAAATCTGATAAAGAGTTTCCTGCGAAATATGATGATCGAAAAAAATATTTCTGTTCAATACGGTACCTGACCGCATAACAAGAATCATAAGAACTTCGTTTCCATTTACATGGATAAGTTCTATATGTTTCAAAGTATCAAGCGAACCTTCCGGACCAAGCACGACACTCGCACTTTGCGAAAGCGACGCCAGTACCTTGGAAGTAGCTATCAACACTTGATCCAAACGGAATTGCATCTTAAGATACTCTTCCTGGATTCTTTGTTTTTCCTTAATCGTAAGCTCAAAAAGAGTTACGAGGCTATCTACATAGAACCTGTATCCTCGTTCCGTAGGAACTCGTCCCCCGGAAGTATGACGTGCCACCACGAAACCCATATCTTCCAACTCTGCAAGAGAGGACCTGATGGTAGCGGGTGAAAGGCCAATGTCATATTTTTCGGAAAGGGTTTTCGAACCAACGGCCCGATTGTCCGAAACAAACTCCTCAACGAGGGCTTTCAAAATGACTCTATGTCTTGGTGAAAGATCCATACTTTGTTTCTATCTCTTTTTTAGCACTCTGTTCATTAGAGTGCTAAAATATACTAAAAGTTTATGGAAACCTATGTTTTTGGTCAAGCAAGTACTAAAAAAATGGAGCAGTCTCCCCCATTCAGTGCTATTTCTTTGAAAATTTTCCGTTTTCATCTATAAAAACATACTGGACGAAGGAAAGTGTATATACACGCTTGATCCAAAGGGGATTCAGATGAATTTCTCAAAACACGATTTGGAAGCGATGGGCCGGGTTTGTCTCAACTTCAACTTACGAAAAACCACCCGGCTCATTACTTCTTACTATGACCTACTCCTCAAACCGAGCGGGATCAGAATCACTCAGTTTACAATACTTCTGAGTATTGCCCATCAGATGGAATGCAGCATCACCGACTTAAACAGAATTACCGACATTGACCGGACCACTTTGCAACGAAGCCTCGAAATTTTGCGCAGAGACGGCCTAGTTCAAATTGAAAAAGCGGAATCAGGTAACGTACGCTCTGTTTCTCTTTCAAAAAAGGGAGAGAAAAAACTGGAAGAAACCATCGACCTTTGGAAGAAGGCACAAGCCCATATGGAAAAGGAATTGGGAAAAGAAAAATTAAATACCGGCTTACGACTATTACATGAAATCAGAAAGGCTGTGCCGGAATAAGACATCAATGGAAATACGATTTGCCGAAAAAGAAGACCTGGAACAGATCATAACTTTGTTTCGAGAAACGGTTTTGGCCATCAGTAGAAACGATTATAATTCCGAACAATTATCAGCTTGGGCAAACAGATCCGATTCCAAAGATTTATGGCTTCGAAGAATATCGGAACAATATTTCATACTTTGCTATAAAGGAAACGATCTGGTCGGATTTGCTTCTCTAAAGGATGACGATTATGTGGATCTTTTATTTGTTCATCACAAAAGTCAGGGCAAAGGTATCGGAAAATTATTACTCAATACTTTGACAGATCATGTCCAATCATTAGGTGGAAAATCAATAAAGTCTCATGTAAGCAAAACTGCCAAACCTTTATTTGAAACATTAGGATATAAGGTTGTTTCACCCAATATTGTCAGGATCGGTGAAGTAGAACTTACCAATTACCTGATGAAAAAAGAAATGATCGAGAATTAAACAAAGTGAAAAATAAAAAAATTTCGTTAAATAGTGTATATACACTATAAAGGAGACAATATGGTAGTAATCGTTGAAGGAGCTCGGACTCCTTTTGGCAAATTCGGAGGAGCTTTGAAAGATTTCACATCTGCGGAACTCGCTCTCATTTCCGCAAAAGAAGCGATCAAACGTTCCGGTGTGGATGCAAAAGAAATCGAAGAATCCGTTTATGGAAATGTGATCCAAGATTATTCCAATTCCGCATATCTAGCCAGACATGTTGCGCTGAATGCCGGTTTGGCGGAAAGTTCTTCCGCATTGGTGGTCAATCGATTGTGTGGATCGGGATTGGAAGCGATTATATCCGGCGCAAGGAAAATTAGCACAGGAGAAAGTTCTCTGATCTTAGCCGGAGGAACCGAATCCATGAGCAATGCTCCTATGGTTGCAAAGAATGCAAGATGGGGAGGCAAATACGGAGATAGTGTTTTGGAAGATTATCTGGCACACAGTTTGATTGATAGTCTGTATCAATCCCCCATGGGCATGACTGCCGAAAACATCTCTTCCCATTATAAAATTTCCCGAGAAGAACAAGATGAATGGGCCGGTATTTCCCAAGTCCGTGCGGAAGCCGCAAAGAATAATGGAATCCTTGGAGAAGAAATCATTCCTGTTACTTTAAAATCCAAAAAAGCGGAATTGTTTTCTCACGATGAACACATCCGAGGCGAATCTTGTGTAGGCCAATTGAAATCCCTTCGCCCTGCTTTCACAGAGAACGGAACCGTTACCGCTGGAAATGCGTCGGGAATCAATGACGGTGCGGGATCGGTGATTTTGGCTTCCGATTCTTATGCAAAAGTTTCCAATTTAAAGCCTTTGGCGAAGATTCTAGGTTATGCGGTAGTCGGTTGTGATCCGAAAATGATGGGATTGGGTCCGATCTATGCGATTCCAAAAGCTTTAAAACAAGCGGGGCTTTCGCAGAAAGACATCGACCTTTTCGAAATCAATGAAGCCTATAGCGTACAAGCTTTGGCAATCATGAAGGAATTGGGCTTGGATAAAAACAAAACGAATGTAAACGGTGGAGCGGTTGCAATAGGTCATCCCCTCGGTGCCAGCGGAACCAGAGTTACTTTGACTCTTGCTTACGAATTGAGAAGGAAAAATTTAAAATACGGAGTTGCTTCTCTTTGCATCGGAGGAGGACAAGGAATTGCGATCGTAATTGAAAACTCGAATTGAAATTTAAAATAAAACCTCACTAAAACCGGGTGTTATTCTATCCGCGAACAAATTTCAAAAAGAAATTAGTTTCTTTTTGAAAACGGAAAGGTAACACCCAAATAGTTACTTGTATTATGATAGTTATTTTATTATAACTGAGTTATGAAGCGTAAAAGTTTTGGGAATATGCAATGCCCTGTAGCCCGCAGTTTGGAATTGGTAGGTGAATGGTGGAGCATTTTGATTTTAAGAGATGCAATGCATGGGCTCACCCGGTTCGACGAATTTGAAAAGAGTTTGGAAATCGCACCGAATATGTTAACCAGACGGCTTACATCTTTGGTAGACTCCGGGTTATTGGAACGAAAACAATACCAATCCAATCCTCCCCGTTATGAATACATTCTTACGAAAAAAGGCAAAGACTTCCGGCCCGTGCTCATAGCTTTGCTTGCCTGGGGCAATCAATACTTGGCTCCCGAAGGTAAGGCAGTCATTCTGGTAGATTCGGATTCGGAAGCAGTCATTGACCCCATTCTTGTAGACAAACACACAAAAAAACCACTAACAAGGATTAGTTCTAAATTCGTGCCGGGACCTGTGGCAAATCAGAATACGATCGCCCGAATCAATTTTGCAAATGATAGAAAATCCAAAAAAGCAAAAAGAAAATTAAGCGGGTCTTCTGGGAACGTATAGTTTTGCGATAAACAACTGAACCACTTTCCCGTTTTGATTTCTGGTTTTACTTCGAAGTTTTACAATTCCCTGATCGGAACGGGCACCGGAAGGAATGATTTCTATCACTTCGCTTTCTACTTGTAACGTATCTCCCGGACGTGTGGGACGCGGCCAACTGATCTCTCCGCCCATTCCTACAATTCCGCCTTTGATTAGTTTTCCATTTCCAACTAACAAACGCATTGTGATAGAAGCGGTATGCCATCCACTGGCAGCAAGTCCTCCGAATAAGGAATCTTTCGCCAAAGAATCGTCCAAATGAAAATCCTGAGGATCGTATTTGCCCGCAAATTCCTTGATCTCTTCTTCCGAAACAACGTAAGACTCGCTTAATAATTTTCTACCTAAAGACAAATCTTCCAAATACAACCCTTCTTCCGCTATTTTGCCATTGACCATAAAATCCCCCTTGTAACTTTCATAATGATAGTCAGTATGGGTAAAGAAGTCAATAAAAAGAGAGGAATCCGTCTTGAACCAATTCGAAACATCCGTTCGTAGATTGCATTTATTACTCGCCCTTGCCAATTTTGCGGTCGGTTTGGGAGCGTTTGTCGTCATTGGAGTATTAAGCCCGGTTGCGAGTGCTTTCCAAATCACTCCTTCAGACGCAGGTTGGTTGATGACGATTTATGCAATCACATACGCCATCTCCTCTCCCTTGCTAGTTGCCATCACAGGTAGTAAGGATCGTGCCCATGTATTGTTTGCCGGTTTAAGTTTGCTTATACTTGGTTCGGTATTGGCAATTTTTTCTCCCGATTTCTCGGTTTTGTTAGTAGCTCGTGTTCTTATGGCAATTGGAAGCGGAGTCGTGACTCCCGTTGCTTCGGCAGTCGGTGCCGCTTCCGTAAGCCCGGAACATAGAGGACGAGCACTTGCCACGGTGTTTGGTGGTTTGACTATGGCACAGGCATTTGGAATTCCTGCAGGTGCTTGGATCGGTTATGCCTTCGGCTGGCGTTTTACATTCGGAGTGGTTGCCATACTTGCATCCGTTTGTTTGATGATACTTTATAAATCAATACAACGTGGAATTGTTGCCGTGCCCAATTCGCTTTCCACTTTGAAAGAAGTCATCCTGAGCCCCAGACTTATGATCGCCGTATTTTTTATCGTTTTGTTTATGGGAGGAATTTTCACCTTTTATACTTATCTCACGCCTTTTTTGGAAATAAGATACGGAATTCAAAAAATAGGAGTAACAAGCATACTTTTGATCTTCGGATTCGGAGCGATTTTCGGAAACAAGTTAGGCGGGTTTTTAACGGATCGGATCGGTGCGGTTCCCACACTTGTGATTGTTTGCACAACCCAGGTTGTGATTTTGCCCATCTTAAGTCTGATTCAAATGCCTTTATATGCCATTGGAATTTTGATTTTTATCTGGAGTGTCTTCGGTTGGTCTTCTCAGGTAGCACAACAAGCAAGATTAACTGCGCTTGATTCCAAAAGAGCTCCCGTTCTGTTGGCACTTCATTCCGCTTCCATCTATATAGGCACATCGTTGGGCGCATTAGTGGGAGGAAGGGTCATACATTTAGGGGGCTATCAAACTCTCGGAGTGGTCGCTTCCGGGATCGTAATCATCTCTTTGTTATTGCTTGTAGGATCACAAACGAAGAACAAGTCCTTGCAACCGGTCAGTTAAAGGAAAGGTGAATTCAAGCTTATACGGGATAAACTTGAATTCTATCTCTTCCTGAATTTTTTGCCTGATATAGTGCGATGTCCGCAAATTTGATGATTTCTTCCGCCTGTTGGTTGGAATGGACTTTCGTATAACCTATGCTAATTGTGACGTTCAGATAGAAATTATCAAATATAAAAAATCTATGTGCTTTTACGGATTCTCTGAGCCGATCCAAAACCAACGTAGCGCATTCAACATCCGTATCCGGGAGAATACAACCGAATTCTTCTCCACCTATTCTTCCGATCGTATCTTCTTCGCGGAGGCAATCGGTAAAAATTTTGGAGATCGCTTTCAAGACCATATCCCCTATGTCGTGACCGTAAGTATCATTAATGGTTTTAAAAAGATCGATATCCATAACCGCCAGGACGGAATCTCGACTTCTGCGTTTTACCGTTGCGATTGTTTTTTGAACGGAATCATAAAATGAACGTCTGTTAGGTAAAAGTGTCAGCTCATCCATATAAGCCAGTCGTTTCAAACTATTGATCAGAAGAGTTCTTTGGTCTTCCAATCTCTTTCGATCCCGGATATCCCGAATGAAAGTCGCAAAAAGTTTTGTTCCGTCGGAAGCTGGGCTGATCTCAAAAGCCCTGATTTCCACCGGAATAGTAACACCTAATTTGGTATTGAGTTCCAATTCACGTAAGTGACCAGTCACATAATGATCGTCTTCGCTTGTGATATAATTTGTAATTTGTGCTGTTTTATTTTTTTCGGGATCGACTTCTTTGGGAAATAAATAATCCAAAGATTTATCCTTCAACTCGTCAAAATGAAATCCGCTTAACTCTTCTAAGGCGGGATTTACAAGATTGATTTTGTTATCCGAATCCAATACTATGATAGCATCGATTGAATGTTCTACGATTTTTTGCGAAATATCCGCTACTAAAAATTCACTCATGACCCCAGATTAATCCTTTTCCCTTTTCACTTCTAAACGAGTCCCGCCACTTATGAATATGACGAAAATTAATTTCAGGTTGGTTTTGTCGTAACTCCTTTTTCGGCAAAACCGGCATCGGCTCGTTAATTATTTCTTGATACCAATAAGCTACACTGACCAGATCCAAGGTCAAGGAATTTGCGTGTCCGTGTTCAATTGTAAATTGGAAATTTCTTTCAAAAGCGAGCGGAGACTCGATCCAAAACCGATAAAGATGCGTTCGCCCAAGCCAACCAGTGCCGTCCGAAATGCGAGGGTATCCGAAATACGGATGCATAAAAACCTCTTTGGGACACCAAGCGGTATTAAACAGATCTTCCGTTCCGGTTCCGTGCAATCTTGGCGGCCAGACCTCTCCGTCAATCTGAATGGCATCGTCTCCTTCTCCATACCACATAGGTGTTGGAGAGTCCACATAAAGATTAAGACCGATAAAATGACCTTTTCCTTTGGTTTTGAGAATTGTGTAATTATTCTTCGTATGCAAAGGAGCTTTTTCTGTTTCGCCTAACAAAGACCATTCATTTTCTTTGCCTGAATCCGTTGCAGGCTCGGTGACTGATTTGTTCCACCATGCATGAAACCTTAGCTTTGAGGCCGGCTCCGATTTCATGGATTCGTAATCTATATAAAAATAAAAACTGGGTATCTCTAAGTCAGACTGATTTTCTATTTCTATTCTGGCCTCGGAAGAAAACGGCATGGGAATAAAAGAATTCAGTGCTTTGCCTTTTTTGGGAGCGGCAACAAGAGGAAGGGAGTTTAAAATATATTCCTCCCCCCAACCTTGTCCGAAAAAATCACCTAACGGAACCTCTACGGAAGGATGCAGGTTTTTATCCCAATAGATTCTCAGAATCGCGTTTCTGCGGATCATAGGATCTTTGGAAGCCAAGGTAAACCAAATATGTTTGATAACGCCTGCACCGGAGATATTCGCGATCGTCACTTTTGAATTTTTAGGAATGACGATAAAGTCATCGTTTCCGCCAGAACGATCATAACTGGATATTCTTTCGGATTTATAATTCTTCGGTAGCCAGATTTGATTTTCCCAAGACTGGGCACCTAACATGCTAAAGATGAAAAATGTGGCAATGATTGCAAAAAATTTGGAAAAGAAAAGTCGATGGAAGATGATAGGTTTCATGGGGAGTCAGCTTTAAAATTTTTAGTCAAAAAAACGAAAAGAAATGAGGTCACGGCAGATTGTAATAATACTTCAAAAGCAACCAACAAATGAATGGAGGTGGTAACAGACGGTAAAAAGAAAAGAAATCCTTCCAAATTTCCGGGAGTGGGTCCTATGCTTGCAATCCCTCCGATGAGTCCTTTCAACCAAAATACGGAAAGAAACCTTTTGGCAAAACTTTGGGTCGCAAACCAATCCCAAATAAGAATCAGAAAAGAAACAAAAATCAATGCATGCAGTATCTGGAATGGAAAAAGCCAAGTCATAGCTATCGCCCATTCGGTTGGATTTTTTTCCGTAACTAGAAAGGTGGCGAATACGGGGTTTTCACCTTGGTAATAGTTTTTCATAACCAGGTTATAATAGGAAACAGAAACCAAAAGATAAGAGAATAAATGACAGAGAATCAAACGAAATGTTATTTTAATCCAGGCTTTCATGTTTAATCTGTCCTATATATATATTTCTTACCAAGATTTTATTCCATGAAACTAGAACTCAAGGCAAAACTTCTAAGAACTTTCCCAAAAGCCAAAACAATCGGTTCGGGTAGACTTTTCACACGCCAATTGAGTTATCTGGTCGACTCATCACTGATCAGTCTGTATCAAACCATAGATCAGGAAATACCAATTATGAAACATCTTGCCTTGGTTCCCATCGGAGGATACGGCAGAATGGAATTGGCACCTTATTCGGATATTGACCTACTCTATCTTCATGATGGAAAGTTAAGCAAACAGGATTTAACGGAAATTATCTCAAGAATCAATACCTATCTTTATAACAACGAAAGAGAGGTAGGGCATGCTTGCAGAACGATCAAAGAATCCTTTCTATCAATGGACAATATCCAATCCTATCATGCCATTTTGGATTCACGGTTTTTGATCGGTTCAAAAGCTCTTTATCAAGATTACAAAAATCAATTTTTAGACAAACTTCCCAAAGACAGAATCAAAGAATATAACGAATGGAAGTTGGATTTTCTAAAGGAAAGGATCATCAATTCCTACAATCCTCTTCTACTTTCCGAACCGAATTTGAAAAACGATTCACTCGGTCTTCGGGATATCCAATTGATGTATTGGATCGAAAAAACATATACATCGGCTTCACAGAGAGAAGGTGGGGTGTTCGATTATTTCCTGAACGGAGATACCCTTCCGATAGTAACAGCTTATGATTTTCTTTTACGATCCAGAACCGCATTACATATATTATCCGGTAGAAAAAACGACAGATTGGATTTGAATTATCAATCGGAAGTGGCGGAGTTTTTGGGTTTTGGCTCGAAAACAGAACTAAGTTCCATCGAAAAGTTCATGAGTGTATTGTACAAACACCAAAAAGACGTATATTTCTATTTGGGAATGTATCTGGAAAAGAAAACTTCACCCAGTTTGGATCATTACACCCGTCATTTTTCCAACCCAGATACTTTCTATGATGATATCATGCATTTTTTTCTGGAATGCCAATTGAAGGAAATCGAACCTTCCCGCATCATTTTAAATGACTTGCGATTTGCTTCTCATTTTATCGACGATGATTTCAAAAACACCGGTACGGTGATCGATACTTTTTTACAATTTGTTAGAAACCGAAAACGAGTTGGCCATCTTCTCACTCTTATGCATGAGTGCAATATACTCGGAAAATTGATCCCTGAGTTCGGAGCTTGCTCCAATTTTCCTCTTTTCAGTTATCACCACGAATACACTGTCGATGAACATACGTTACTTATACTCCGGGAACTTGACAAGCTGGAAGAAGGAGTCTGGGAGGATCCGCAAGTACAAGCTGTCTTCAATGATTGTCAAAAAATCGATATTCTCGTCCTTGCCATTCTGATCCATGATGCGGGTAAGGTCAAAGAAGGAGACCATTGTCAATACGGAGCGGAACTTGCTTTGATCATTGCGGAACGGTTTCGATTCAGTGAAGAAGATACCGAACTACTTAGGTTTTTAGTGGCAGAACATATCATCATGTCCGATCTCTCTTCCAAAAGGGATATTTACGATCCTAAATTGATTCAGAGTTTTTCGCAGATGTTTACGGATACAAACACATTACGATTGTTATATGTTTTAACCATTATTGATACAAAATCCGTCGGCAAAGGCGTTTTGACAAATTGGAAGAAAGAAATTTTATTTTTTCTATTCAGTGCGAGTTTGAAAGTTTTGGAAAAAGCAACAAACCTGATTGATTCGAATGAAAGAATAGAACAAACCTTGGAAATTTACCTTCAGGAGAAAGAAGGACTGGATCCGGAAGTCGCTGCCAAAATCGTAAATTTTGCAACGGAGATCAAACCTTCATCTTATCTGAATTACAATACACCCCGCCGGGTATTCCAACATTTTATAAATATAGTGGAATGGAAAAATATGCAAATCCCTTTCCGGTTTATTTCAGAATCGGAACCGGCATTTATTACTGTTACCATATTCAGCGAAGTAAACAGACAGTTGTTACTCTTTGTGAGCGGAACGATTTCATCTCTCGGCTTGAACCTGGTGGGAATGAGACTGTTTCGCGCGGACAATGACATCATCATCATTCAATCTCAAATTACCGATCAATTCGGAAGCGGTGCGATCGCTCCCGAACAAATTCAGAATATAGAAAATATGATAGCCGACTGTGTTTCCGGCAAAATCAATATAGAAGAAGAATCTTTAACAGAACATATATGGTCATCTCCTCCCAAAATCCCTGATGGAATGGTGGAAGAGTTGGTAAAATTTTCCAACGACCAATCCGATTCATATTCCGTTTTGGAAATCAGAGTTCCCGATTCGATCGGTCTTGTGTATCGAATCTTAAAAACACTTTTGGATTTTGATTTGGATGTAATATTCGTTCGTATCTCTACCAGTGCGGACTTCGCTTATGATTCGTTTTATATTCAGACAAGAACAGGTCAAAAATTGGAAGATTCCGAAATCTTATTTTCATTAAAGGAGAAAATTTTAGAAGTTGCCAGGATGAAACAGAATCAGGGTATATTCGAAATTAGTTTTTAACTATGGTTTGGTGGAAAGAAGCAGTAATTTATCAAATTTATCCCAGAAGTTTCCAGGATTCAAACGGAGATGGGATCGGAGATTTGCAAGGAATCATCGACAGATTGGACTATCTTGCAGGTACAAAGGATTCTCTCGGAATAGATGCCATTTGGTTATCACCGGTTTATCCTTCGCCTATGGCGGACTTTGGTTACGATATATCCGATTATGAACAGATTGATCCCGATTTTGGAGATTTAACAATCTTTAGGCGACTATTGAAGGAAGCACATAAGCGGGATATCAAAATCATAATGGATCTAGTGGTAAATCACACTTCTCATTTACATCCATGGTTCATAGAATCAAGATCTTCCAAAAACAGTCCTAAGAGGGATTGGTACATTTGGAAAGAGCCTGTGCATGGCAAACCTCCCAATAACTGGTTAGGCACCTTCGGAGGGCTTGGATGGGAATTTGACAAAAGAACGGGAGAATACTATTACCATTCCTTTTTAAAAGAGCAACCCGATCTCAATTGGAGAAATCCCGAAGTAGAAGAAGCTATTTTCAAAATGATTCGTTTTTGGTTGGAGATGGGAGTGGACGGTTTCCGCCTAGATGTTGTTAACTTATACGTAAAAGATGAATTTCTAAGAGACAATATTTCTTATTTCATGAAAGGACCTCGTCCTTATGACAAACAGGTTCATACTTATGATAGGGACCGTCCCGAAATGCACGGTATCTTACGACGTCTTCGTAAACTTCTGGATTCTTACGAGCCGGAGAGAATGTCTGTCGGCGAAGTCATGCAGGATTTCCCCGGAAACGTGACACTGCCTGCCACCTATTGCGGACGTAACGATGAACTCCACCTTGCATTTAATTTTATGTTTCTTTTCAGCCCTTGGAAGGCGGAAAAATTCTTTCAGATTGTAAAAGATTTCGAATCCGCCTTAGGCGAGGACAACTGGCCCAATTACACCCTTTCCAATCACGATTTTCCAAGACATATCACCCGTTATATGAAAGGAAAAGAAACCATTCCAAGAGCTAGAATTGCCGCTGTTATGATGTTAACTCTTCGAGGAACTCCCTTTCTCTATTATGGGGAGGAAATCGGAATGGAGAGACAAAAGGTTTCAAGGAAGGAAATCCAAGATCCTGTCGGTAAAAAGTATTGGCCTTTCCATCCGGGAAGAGATCCGGAAAGAATTCCTATGGCTTGGGACAGTTCGGAAAAATCGGGATTCACCACTGGCAAACCTTGGTTGCCTATCTATGCAAAATCCAGTGAAGTGAATGTGGAAGTTCAGAAAGAAGATAAATCTTCTTTGTTTTACACTTATAAAAAACTCATATCCATCAGAAAAGAACGCAAATCACTTCGAAAGGGAAATTTAAAAATCCATTTGAGTAAAGATAAGAATGTTCTTTTCTATAAGCGAAAAGAAGGAAAGGAAGAAACCTATATTTTTCTCAACTTCAGCAACCAAGATGCAGAAGTTTCTTATCCTAGAAAATGGAATTTGAAAAATATATTATTTAGCACGGCTCCAAGACCTGCTTACTTAAAACAGGATTTAGACGATGGGTTCTTGCATCTATTTCCCAACGAAGCGATAATTTTCGGAAATTGATAAATGATAAGATTGTTTGCACTTAAGAACAAGGAGTGGGGCCGGGACAACCGGAAGCAGCTCCAGACATTTCCACTAAACCGGTGCTAATGTTTCCTGATTCATCTTTGCAACGGACCACAACGTAATAGGTTCCATCAACCAAGCCGCTGATGATCCATCCGGAAACTCCGGCGGAAGTTGTACCCCCATTGGCAGTAAAACCTCCGGTACATACACCGGGGGCCGTAGAATAACAAATTTCATACACCAAATCTGCTTGAGCGGAAACCAAATCAGTCCCTTGAGCCCATGACACCGTTAAACTTCCCGAGCCGCCGTCAGTAACAGCCGTTACTCCCGAAAACAAAGGAGGTGTAACATCCGGAACCGCTGTTACTTGCGAAGTAGGAGAATATAAACTCATATTGCCTGCCGCATCCCGAACCAAGACGGCAAAATAATATGCGGTCGAAGCAGTGAGGCCGGTTACAGTCTTTGAGAGGACATTTGCAGACCAATTCATCAGTAAATCCGCTCCCGATTTGGCATTTGCCAATGCAATCGTATTGATATTAGAAGCGGAAGAGTTGTCCTTTACCAATTTATATTCCAACCCACTTGCAGGTGTTACCGCATCGGTTCCTACACCCCATTGCACGGTGAGTTTCATCGGTAGTACTGAATTGAAAGAAATAGCAGTGCCTGTAGTCGGTGCAGTCGTATCAGGTAAAGCTGAAGTCGTCTGTGTGGCAGGTGTATACTGGGAAATATTTCCGGAAGAATCCCTTACTAAAACCGTAAAATGATAACTTGTTGAAGCGGAAAGAGATGTGACTGATTGACTCAGTACATTTGTCGTCCAATTCAAAATCAAATCGGAACCCGATTTGGAATTTGCGAGTGAAATCGTATTTATATTGGAAACAGATGTGTCGTCTTTTACCAATTTATATTCCAAGTTTGCAGTTGCCGTGGAATCATCAGCGGAAGCCGGCCAGTCTACTGTCACACCGGTTGCAGTAACTCCCGAAAAACTCAATACACCTCCGATTGTAGGAGGTGTCGAGTCTCCGGCCGATGTCGTTGCTGTTTTAAAACCGGTTTCCTGTAAATAATCTGCAGCCAGCCTTGAACCACTGCCGGAAAGGATCGTGTTTTTTACTTTGACTTTGTAAATCCGGTTCATATCCAAAGCAACAATCGGTTTAACAATAATCGTCTGATCCGTGTTAGATACTAGACTCAATCCTATACAATTCTCAAAACCGGAATCCCCTATTTGAATGGATTGATTGCAAGCTCCCGAAGAAGACTGTACGGTGATGGATTCCGATAAAATCTTTTCGCTAAAACTGATTCGAATGGATACATTCGTGCTAACCTGAACTGCTTTATCTTGAGGTTCAATGGAAACAACGGATAGGTTTGTTTTGGTTCTACAAGCTGAAGTTTGACCCACAGAGCATTGTAAAAACTGCAACTGTGAAACCATATCCAAAGTGGATTGATCCAAACTCGGAGCACAAGTCGCCAAACAGAACAAAGAAGATGTAAAAATAAATCTCTTACTAAAACGACATAATCGCTTGTACAATACTAAGGTCGGAGTCATAGCGGGAAACGAGTAAATTTATTGATAAATTCACTTATTCTATATAACAAGAATATCGGAATTTCATTTCACCGGAAGAAAAAAAGTGAGGTTTTACTCGGAATTTATAATTCGGATGCAAACCAGTCAAAGAGCTTATAAAAAATACTATTAATAGGAAAAGTTGTAATTATATTTACGATGAACTTTGCTTGTGATTCGACTTTCGCAAGCCTTAAGCCAGTTGAAAGATAGGGCCGATTTTTTCATCGGTTCTTTTGTATCTTACCTTTTTGCCGATCGCCACGGAATCAAAATCGGAAAGATCTTCCAGAATGGTTGTGAGTTTTAAATCATCATCCGTTTTGATAATTGCCAAAACATAAGGAGCGCGTTCCGCCATATGACCGAACCCAATATGAACAATTGTGAATGTATAAATAGTGCCGGTTTCTTTTAGAAGAACAGGTTCAATGCGATCACTACCGCAACTTGGGCAGGAAATGGATAATTCGATTACCCTAAATCCACAGTCTTTGCACTGAATTCCTTCTAGTCCGGAAGCTATTGTCATGATTGATCCATTGATTTTAAAGAGAGCTAAAATCCAGGTTAGCGAATGACTAACCTGGATAGATAGTAATTAATTTTTTAATCTTTCTATGATTGTAGCGATTCCCATACCGCCACCGATACAAAGAGTAATTAATCCGTATCTAAGATCTCTTCTTTCAAGTTCATCCAGAACAGTTCCTGCAAGGATTGCTCCGGTTGCTCCGAGTGGATGACCAAGTGCCATCGCTCCGCCGTTTACATTGATCTTTGCTTCATCAATTCCCAATGTTTTTTTAGCGTAAAGAACTACAGAAGCGAATGCTTCATTGATTTCCCAAAGGTCGATGTCTTTTACGGAAAGTCCCGCCATCTTCAACGCTTTTTGAGAAGCAGAAACAGGACCTGTTAACATGATCGTAGGGTCTTCACCGGTGGAAACAGTAGCAAGAATTTTTGCTCTTGGTTTCAAACCGTATTTTTTCAATCCGTCATCATTTGCGATCAAAAGAGAAGCAGCTCCATCCACGATTCCGGATGAGTTTCCAAGAGTGTGAATATGATTGATCTTTTTGATTTCAGGATAAGAACGAAGTGCAATTGCATCTAATTCTTGTTCACCGATAGTTTTGAAAACCGGACCGAGACCGGAAAGGAATGCATAGTTTGATTCAATACGAGGATTTTCTTCTTCAGTAACAATAGTTCCATCATCTAATTTGATCGGAACGATTGATTTTTTAAAATATCCGTTTTGAATCGCATTATGAGCTTTGATTTGGGAAGATTCGGCAAAACGATCCGCTTCTTCTCTGGAAATATCATATTTCGTAGCGATCAAATCAGCGGAAATTCCTTGCGGAACCAAATTATAGTGTTGTGCAATTTTATCATTGCCCACATTAAAATCACGGCCAATCATATCATCGCCCATTTTTACACGGCTCATGGATTCAACACCACCGCCAACACCGAGCTCCATTGCTCCGGAAGCAACGTGGTTCGCAATGTTATTCACAGCTTGCAATCCTGATCCGCAGAAACGGTTTACAGTATAACCTGGAACTTCTTTCGGCCAATGTGCGGCCATTACCGCATAACGAGCAATACATGCTGCCTGATCGGCTACTTGGGACACACATCCCATTACGACTTCTTCAACAGTTTTAGGATCAATACCATTTCGTTCTTGAATGGCTTTCAAAGTAGCAGCAGAAAGTTCTTGGGGGTGGACACTGGCTAAAGTTCCCCTTTTTTTCCCTTTTCCTCTAGGAGTTCTGACTGCATCGATAATATAGGCGTTACCCATTGGTTAACCTCTCTCTGGGATGGACTTAGTAAAAACGTACAGAGTTCGGTTGTATTGAATACAAAAAATCATGATTTTGTAATAGATTTCTTAATTTTGTTCCCGTAAAAACGCAAAGTTTTGGATAGAAAACAGCTTTGGTTCAGAAAGGAAGCATCCAAACGATCCGCCACCGAAAGTCTCGATTCGTCCACAAGGCGAATGTATCTTAGATTGGGACGAAATGCTTCTTCCAAACTTCGTTTGTTCCAATCTACATAACGCCAGGCGCTGAAACTATGATTCACTCCGATCCTTTCATCAATGGTTCCGATCAACTGGAATTGAGTGGCGCAAGCTGATCGGAAGAAGATGAAACGATTGAAGAAGTAGAGAATGTTTCTGTTCGGATTTGCAGTCAGTATGGATAAGAAATGATCCTTCATTTCCTCAACCGTATAAAAAAGATCGGGACCGGAATTGGTAGAACGGAAGATGATCGGAGAGAATTCGCTCTTCGCATAGATTTTTGTCAGGATACGAATGTATTCCGGGTCATCGATCAAAACGGGAATTTCATTGAACGCAAAAGGAAACGGCTCTCTTTCTTTGATATGAATTTCTATATAACGGGTATGATCGTATTCGGTATCATTGATGTCGGTCGCAACGATTTTACTCAGGTGGTCTTGGAGTAATGTGTCTTCATACAAATCACGAACAGTAACTGCGCCTTCCTCATAAAGAATTGCACTTCCGAAATCAATAAACGTAGCACCTTCGAACAAAGAACCGAGGGATCCGTATTTTTTATGAATCAGCTTGTCACGAAAAAGAGCGCGTAATAACAAATTATGATCATACAATCGCTTACGACCTGACCGTTGTTCTACGACGGTATTTTTTGTTTTTTTGATTTTGTAATAATGAATGTGGTTGGCCAATCCGAATCGAAGTTTTTCTACCGCGTGATTCTCCATAAGACGTTTTTCGTCTTCCTCATCTTCTACAATCGTTGTCCCTTCCGCAAAAAGATGTTGGTTAAAAAGAAGATGAGTGAAATTGAATATGGAGAAAAGGATCAGGAAAAAATAAATTTTCTCTTTGGATATTTTACTTTTTCCCGACACTGATTTTATTTTCGAAACGATTAATTTCTCTGACCGAGAATAGGACCGCCTGCTTTTTCCATCATTCTCTCTTTGGTTAAAATGAGATCTTCACGGTTGTCAGCAGCCATCTCACCTGTTCCGTCCAGGTAAATCGCACCTTTAGGACAAGCCTCTTCACATAACCCGCAGAAGATGCAACGCAATAGATTGATTTCAAACTTTTGCGCGTATTTGTCTTCCGGATGAAGATGTTGTCTGTCGGCGGGAACTTCAGCGGCCTGGATCAGGATTGCATTGGCAGGACAGATCCACATACAGCAAAAACAAGCAGTACATCTTTCCCGACCCTGTTCATCCCGTTTCATGGAATGCATTCCCCGAAAACGCGATGAATATTGTCTTTTTTTCTCAGGATATTCGATCGTCTTTTGTCTGTTAAAGAAAGCCACTTTCACGAAATGTTTGAGAGTGATCCACAGACCTTTTCCGATCGACCAAAAATAAAACTGCTCATACCAAGAGAATTGGTGGCGTTTTGCTACATTGACTACATTAACGGTTGCCAAGGAGTGCCTCCTCTTTCTTACGAATTTCAGATAAAACTTTCTCGAAAAATTCCGCTGAAGACGGAAGCCCTTTCGGAGCTTCCATGGATTTTTCGAAATCCTGTTTCAAACCATTTTTATTTGTGAAACTTCCCGCTTCGTCCGCAAAAAGTTTGATCGGAGCGGCGAAGTTTGCCGCCTTTGCGGAGGAAGTGATATTCGTATCCAGTTGAACGATCGTCGCCTTACCTAAAATAGACGAAGGTATTTCTTCTTTCAAAACGAATACCAAGTCAATGGCACCGGATAAAATATCGGAAACGATTCCGGTAAGACCTTGAGGAGTGGAAATTTCCAAATCCAAAGCCCCTCTTGTATTCGGATGATAATCTTTGGTTAACAAAAAGTCAACTTGTTCGGTTTCTTTGTACTGAGGTTCCGTTACTCTCACTTCAAATTGAATCGGTTTACTCAATTCCTTTGAAAGTTCGGTGAGAGCGGATTTAATACGAGCAAGATTTTCGTTGGATTCATGGGCTCCACCGATCACTGCAACCCCGTTAGTAGAACGCAGTGCATTTGCAATTTTTGGAATCACATTGATAGAAGTGGATGGAGTTCCGTTTTCCATATAGGAAAACAATCTGTTTTCATTCATCCAATCCAAATCAAAACGACCTTTATCGCAAAGAAAGAACATGTTTTTTTCATGATTTTCCTTCACCATATAACGATACATTTTATTGTCTCGTACATTCGTTGTTACATTACAACCGGTGGAACATCCGTGGCATACGGAAGAATGGGATTTGTACCACCATACTCTGGATTTGAATAAAGTCTTATTATTGAGTAGTGCGCCTACGGGACAAATATCGGCAAGTGCACCTTGAAAGTTGTGATTGATCGGCTCGTTATTGGCAAGACCTATCAAAGAATCATTTCCTCTTTCAAACAAACCGAGGTTGGATTCTCCGACTTTTTCTTCTTCAAAACGAACGCATCTGTAACAAACGATGCAACGATTGTGATTGATGATGAGATTACTTCCGATCTCTTCCTGAGGAACATTTCGTTTTTGAAATTCAAAACGGGAATGGCCTTGGCCGGAACCGAACGCATTGTCTTGCAAACGACATTCTCCCGCTTTATCGCAGACAGGACAGTCTAACGGGTGATTTGCGAGAAGAAATTCCATGGTGCCGGCGCGAGCTTCTTTCACACGATCCGACTTCGTGATGATTCCCATATTTTCTTTTACGGGAGTATTACAAGCGGCTTGGAGACGAGGAACACCTTCAATCTCAATCAAACACATACGGCACATACCAACGACGGATAGAGCGGGATGATAACAAAAATAAGGGATATCTACGCCGACTTCTTTTGCGGCATCAATTAGGTTTTTCTTTTCGTCGACTTCAAATTCGACGCCATCGATCTTTATTTTTACCAAAGAATGAGCCCCCTTCTATATTAGAACGGAGCTTTGTTATTCTGTCAAACCTTCATTTGGAAATAATGTTGGTTGCATGTAAGTAGGAGTATTTTGCCAGATCGATTACCGTTTCCGCAAAATAATCCGAATCGATGAACACGGAATTGGTTCGAATGTTTGTGCTTTTTACTATTTTTCCGATCAGATCATCCAAAACTTGCAGAGCTGAGGTTTCATAAAAAAAGTCCGTATTGATATTGATTCTCAAATTAGTAAAACTACTTCTGCCTGCCAGATAATGATGGAATTTTTCATAAATTTCATCATTTGCTTTTCTGGAAGGAACTCCGGTCAGCTCGATCAGAATTTCCGATATGGATAATTCGGAGATCTTGATCATGAAAGGAATCGTCTTTTTGTCTATGATCATCTCCGGTCCAAGCATCAGAACGGATTGAATTTTTTCCATAAGAGACCCGGTTGTGACAGGTTTTAGAAGATAGGCACTCACTCTACTTTGTGCCGCACGAACAATTTGATCTTTTTCCCCAACGGAGGTAAGCATAATCACAGGAGTGGTTTTTAAATAATCTTTTCCCTTTTCAACAAAAGATAACCCGTCCAAATAAGGCATCATAATATCGCTGATCACCAAATCGAATGTCTGGCTGCGGATCTTGGTAAGTCCCGCCATGCCATCTGTTACATGGACCACTTGGAAATTGTATCTTTCCAAGGTATGAATGAGTAATTTTGCGGAACTATCATCGTCTTCGGCAAGTAGAACTTTATAAACCTTTTTCATGATTTCCTTACTGATTTGGGATAGAATCTAAATTTGCATATTTTAAAAACCACTTAGGTTGCAATGCTCGCTGATAAAAATAAGCATCCACTAACACTAAATTAATGACGGCTTCAACAATCGGTATGGCTCGGGGAAGTACGCAAGGGTCGTGTCTGCCCTTCGCTTTTAAGATAGTCTCTTTGTTTTTATCGTCAACAGTTTTCTGTTCTTTTTTAATTGTAGAAGTAGGCTTGAAAGCTGCCCGTATAACAAGATCCATTCCGTTGGAAATACCACCTTGGATACCTCCGGAATTATTGGTTCTGGTTTTGACCTTACCGGTTTTTTCTTCTATATAAAATTCATCATTATGAATGCTTCCGGTTTGGCGGGTTCCTCCGAACCCGGATCCGACTTCAAAACCTTTGCAAGCGGATATGGACAATAAGGCTTTTGCCAAATCGGCATCTAACTTATCATAAACGGGATCACCGAGACCGGGGGGAAGATTTCTAACAATCGCCTTAACTGTTCCACCGACGGAATCCCCTTCGTCTCTCAATTTACGGATCAGAGCTTCCATCTCGTCATTGGTTGTTTTTTTAGGACACCGGGTTGGAAATTGATCAACGAAATCGCGCGAAACCGGATATTCCGATTCTGAAATCAGCGAGTCGATTTCTCCAACGGAATCCACCCAAGCTACCGTTTGAATTCCAAGTTCGCGTTCCAGGATCACCCTCGCAAGTCCGGCCGCTGCAACCCGTCCGATGGTTTCCCGAACGGAAGACCTTCCTCCGCCTACATGGGCACGATGGCCGTATTTTTCGGAATACGTATAATCCGCGTGAGACGGTCGAAAGACATGAGCCATTTCATCGTAATCACTACCGATTGTATTTTTATTATTAACTTTTAAGAGAATCGGGCTTCCTGTCGTTTTTCCCTGAAAAACCCCGGATTCCACGACAACTCTGTCTTCTTCATCACGAGGAGTCGTAAGGTCGTTTTGACCCGGTCTTCTGCGTGTTAAATCTTTTTGAATCTCTTCTTCCGGAAAAGGAAGACCGGCAGGCACTCCCTCTACAACAACTCCGACGGAAACACCGTGAGATTCTCCATAAGTGGATACTTTAAAAATCTTTCCCCAAGTGGAAGGCATATGCTGTCATTTAAAATCAGGTTTGCAATCTATCCATAAAGTTTTTCCTCTACAAGTGGATCAATTTTCGGGACTTATGTCAGCTGACCAAACCGTATTCTTTAGAACCAAAAGCTTCCTATATTTCTGGATTCTTTCCGCCGTATTACATGGAATTCTTTTTATCGTTCTTTTCGGAAAGTTTTGGCAAAACAAGGATACGGAAGAAATCCACCTAACTAAAGGTAATACGATTCGACTCTTGGTTCCCAGCCCTTATTCCGCAGGGAGCGGTTCTCTTTCCAGTCAAAATCAATCAAATGCGGATTTGGAAGGAACGATCGACCCCGAAGAAGAAGTAAACAGGTTTCGAAATTCTCTCAGTTATCCTGCCCTTGCTTTGGAGCAACGCCTGGAAGATGATTGTAGTTTCCGAGTAACTGTTGCAGAAAATGGGTCAGTTGAGAAGGTGGGTGTGCTGGTTCCGTGTCGCTATAGCGTCTTCGACCAACAATTTCGCAACCAAATCCAAGGTTGGAAATTCAATTTTTCAAAGGGGAAAGAAATTACTCTTCCAATTCGGTTTCGCATCCATGCAAGAGAATGATCCCCTCAATACTCAAAAACAATGGTTTGCCTTATACACAAACCCCCGTGCGGAAAAAAGCCTATCTCGTTTATTTAAAAAATACAAAATAGATCACTACCTTCCTCTGATCAAAGAAAGGAAAAAATGGAGTGATCGATTCAAAATCATCGAAACTCCCCGACTCAAATCTTATATTTTTGTAAATATCATTTTTTGGAAAGATAAAGTAACCGTCCTCCAACTCCCTGGTGCCCACCATTTCGTTTTTGCCAAAGGAGTCCCTGCCGTATTGGAAGAAGAAGAGATGGAAAAATTAAAAGATCTTGTGGAAAATTACGGTGCACAGACCGAAGTAATAAAAAACGAAGCGCTTCAGCCTGGCAAAATAGTAAAAATTACGGAAGGACCTTTTGCCGGCAGAAAGATGGAAATCATAAAAAGAAAAAATGATGTCACTCTGATCCTTCGGTTTCCGAGCATAGACCAAGCAATCATTGCAGAGATGAGTATTGACAAAATTTCATGGGAGGAAACGGAACATTGAAAAATATATTGAAGATCGTAGAACGTGCGCTCGACGATGAGATTGCCTCCATCCAACATTTTAGAGACAACCTGGACGAACGCATTTCCGAATGCGTAGAGCTGATTTTAAATAGCAAAGGAAAAGTTGTAGTTACCGGCGTGGGTAAATCGGGAGATATTGCACAAAAAATTTCCCACACAATGTCTTCCACCGGAACAGCTGCCATATTCTTACATCCGACTGATGCGGCTCACGGAGATTCGGGCGTTGTAGGAAAAGGCGACGTGGTTCTCGCCATTGGAAAAAGCGGTGAGTCGGAAGAATTAAATTATATTTTACCCACTTTGAAAAACCTAGGTGCAAAAGTAGTAGGCATTACGGCAAATCCCAAATCCAAACTCGCGGAACTTTCCGATATTCTGATCCTTACCCCTATTTTACGGGAAGCCTGTCCGCTGGAACTAGCCCCTACTTCTTCGACTACCATTGCACTTATGCTAGGTGATGCAATAGCAATGGCACTGATGGAATTGAAAAACTTTCAAGCCGACGATTTTGCACTATACCATCCTGCCGGAAGATTGGGAAAAAGACTTTCACTACATATATCGGACGTTATGCGCAAAGACGATAAAAACGCATTCGTTACCGAACATGCAGGATTGGATGAAATCCTGAAAGAGATCACTCGTAAAGGTCTGGGTGCAACAGGTGTAGTCGACTCCGAAGGGATCTTACTCGGCCTGATCACCGACTTTGATATCAGAAAAGCACTTACCAATAAAAAATTGACCGAAGGTGTTACAGCCAAGGAAATGATGAATGTTTCTCCTTCTTACTTTTCACCGGAAGAAAAAGCTTATGATGTTTTGACAAAAATGGAAAATAGGGAACGCCCCATATCCGTTGCTCCCGTAGTTACAAAAGATAAAAAATTCGTAGGTATGGTTTCTCTACATGACTTATTGCAAAAAGGATTATAAAAATGCCAGAATCGTTTAAGATCGTTGCCACTCTTGGAGAAGATGATATTCGCCATCTTCAAAAGAAAGACACAAAAGATATTGATGTACTTGAAATTCGTTTGGATTTGTTTTCCAGAAATTATATCCAGAAAGAGATGAAAAAAAAGATCAAGTCTCTCGGCTTACCAGCCCTTTTTACATACCGACGTGCCGAAGACAGTAGCGTGAAATCTTATGTGAAATTATTTCCTGAAGATGTGGAAGGTATCCTGAAAGATTTTAATGATAATTCGAACTATCTGGATATCGAGCTTAACCGGGATGATACTATCTTCCGAAACTATGATCAACTCAATTTCAGAATTATATATTCTTATCATTCCTTTAAAAAATCAATCTATGCAAAAGAAATGAGAGATTTCATTCAAAATGCAAAGCCGGTAAAAAAGAAAAATCCCGTTTTTAAATTTGCAATCACTCCGGAAGACATTGAAGAAACCGCAGAATTTATGAATGATATCAAAATTCTTTCCAAAACAAATACTATGATAGGAATTTGTATGGGTGAAACGGGAATCTTATCACGCGTGTTTGGTGATTATTTCAAATCGTCTTATACTTATATTACGCTCGGTACGCCGAAGGCTCCGGGCCAGATTTCGATTGATACATTTAGAAAATTAAGATCCGACTTATTTAAGGGTTCTTCGACTGCAAAGGAACAGAAGGAAGAGGAGTAGATTTCGAATTTCCCGCAGGTGGCTCTTTCGGAGCCACATCATCCGAACCTTTTCTATTTATAAATTGAACGAATTTAGGATCTTTTCGAAATTCGGCAAAATCAGCTTCCGTATTCGCCATTGACCAATACTCATCTTTCAATCCACCCGCAAGTTTCAGATTCGATTTTGTGGAATTCAAATCACCTTTCTTGGCATAGATTCTAGCTAACAAAAAGTAGGCGGCGGAAGAACTCGGAACTTTTTGTAAAAGAGGGATCGCATCATCCGACTTCCCCAAGTAAAACAAGTTTTTGCCGCGGTAAAACAAATACTCTCTTGTCGTATTTACATCCGCTTCATTTTCCAAAGACGCAAAATATTTTTCCGCATTGGCCTCTTTTCCCAAAGTCGTCAAATGACGCGCCAATCTGAGGAATCCAACCTTATACTTGTCAGGTGATTTTTTCGGGTCAGGAAAATTGGATTCTAAAAACTGATGGTATTTATCAAAACTATTTTGAAATTTTGAACCGGACTTTCCCAGTTCTCCCAAACAGACAAAACGGAACATATGAGATTCCGTTTGTCCCGCAATGGCAACCGCATTATCAGCATGTTCGCTGCAAGCAACCCATTCCGATTTTTGATGATTCAATCTTGCCAAACCAAGCAAAGGAGGATCTTTCTGAACCTGTTTGAAGGCTGCTTTGTAAGATTCCTCAGCCTGCTCCAATTGATTTAGTTTTTGATAAGCAAGTCCTTCGTTCAAATAAACATAATAGAAAAATACATTGGTTTCTTTTGAGAAAGGGTTTTTTCTCGCTTTTTCGAAAGATTCGATTGCGGCTTTAGGATCGTCTTTACGAAGTTTTACGATCCCCATTTTATAATGATAGCGGGTGCGGGAAGGATCTTTTTCTAAAAGTATTTTTATATTTTCTTCGGCCAGATCGTATTTTTTTTCATCAAATAAAGCCAGAGAGTATTCCCAACGCAACTCTTCGTTGTTAGGATTGGCTGCGACCGATTTTTCCAAATCGGCGCTCGATTTTTGAGCTTCGGAACCATCTTCCAAAGAATTTTGAGACTGTTGTTTGGAATTGTCCTTTTTATCCTGGCGGTCGTCTTTTACTTTATCATCTTTTTTGGTTTCTTGCGGCTTGATGACATGCACATAACTTGTGTTTGAACCTGGATTGCCCCGGTTGCCGACAGCACGGTTGTAAATTTTTTGCATCTCTTCGTTTTTGGAATCATATTTCAAGTAACGGGAAGAGTAAGTAGCTGCAAGGTTCCAATCCTGATGATAATTGAAGAATAAAGCCAACTTGAGCAGAACTGTTTTTCTTTGGTCTTTATCTAAATTGAGTTCGGCGGCTTTTCTAAAGTTCTGAATCGACTTGGGATAATCTTTTTTATATTCATATATATAACCCATGTACATATTTCCAACCCCTTCCGAAGGATGGAGGTCGGAATATTTTGAAAACTTTTTGATCGCTTCCGAATATGCTTTTCTGGAGAACGCCTGTTTTGCTTCTTTCAGAACGGCGTCTTCACTAGCAAGAATACCAAAGGCGAAGGATAGACTTAGAATTAAGGAAATAAATTTTCCCACAAGTCCAGTATGTATGAAACTCATGGGAATGAAAGGGAATTTTTAAAAAAATTAGACCTTTGTTCTTTCTTCTTTTTGCTTCGCCAAATTGCGAGAGGCTCGCAATACAATACTCATTGTAGTGATCTGCGGATTCACCGAAAGACCTGTGGGATATACGGAAGCATCCATGACAAAGATGTTTTTATGACCATAAATTTCCAAATTTAAATCTACGGCGCCCAAGGTTTCTTCCTTTGCCGACTGAATGGAACCATGTGGATGAGCCGAACCCACGCTCAAATCCCCCGATCGGATACTTTCTTTCAATACCCAATCGAAATTGGTTTTGGAATCAACTTTAACTGGCTCTGTAAATCGTGTGAAAGGAAAAACAAGTTCCGTTGCACCGGCTGCAGCGGTGATTTCCGCAAGCGATTTCAGACCGCGTAACATATTCTGCCCGTCCGTAGGTGTTAGTTCAAAATAAACCTTTCTACGCCCGAAACTCCATTCTACTTTCGCGTTCGCTTCTCCATCGGCTCCATCCCGAACCAGAACGATTCCCGCATTGTACTTGTTATAATCCTTCATCACATCGAATTGTTGTTTTCCGTAAAATGGCACAAGGGAAGAAGCAAGAGTCGGTCGGTAAGGTGCCGCTTCCAACCAATATCCGTAACCTGTTCCGTTTTGGTTGTGACCGTCTTTGATCACAATGGATTGCGGAGGACCCTGGAACATTTTGATATCGGAATTGAATTTTCCGAAAATAGTGGAAGTAGGATGGACTTTTAAATTCCGGCCCACCCAATCGTTTCCGATTCCGCTTCTCTGCAATAAAGCGGGACCTTCAATGGCACCGGCACTTACAATCACAACCGGAGCTTTGATTTCCATAGACTCAATGATTTCCGAAGGCGACTTTTGATAAGGATCGACTGTAAATTCGGCAATCACGGTCTTGACCGATCCGTCTTTGATTTTTACGGCTCTCATATTGGAAACTACCGTAGCGCCGTGTTCTATAGCATCGGGAATCCAAGTGAGAAAAGCCGACTGTTTTGCGTTAATCGGACATCCCAGTCCACATCTGCCCAAACCGATACATCCGTTATTATTGTTTTTAAGAACGAGAGGTTTGAGGCCTAATTTTTTTCCCCCTACCCGTAATACGTTATTATTCGCATTGATCAGATTGTCCGGAACATCATGTACACCAAGCCGGGTGTGAACTTCATTGATGTATGGATCCATATCTTCTCTGGAATAACCTTTCCAACCGAAACGATTTTCCCATTCGCTTGTAACATACTCGGGAGGATAAAGGGAGGTCTGCCAATTGACTGTAGTAGATCCCCCGATGGAACGTCCTTGCAAAATAGAGATGGTTTGTTCTTCCGCGATGATGAATCCAGCGTCCCGATAAAGTCTAGATTGAGAAAGAAATTCATCCGAATTGAATTGTGCCGGTGTGAAGTAACCACCTTCTTCGATCAGTACCACTTTCCAACCGCTCTTGGCAAGTTCCGCTGCTGCGACTGCTCCACCTGCCCCGGAACCGATCACTACTACGTCTGCAGTTAAACTCCACTTTCCGTTTTTGATCTGATTGTCTTTGATGATTTGTGCATGTTTTTTTGGTGTAATGATTTTTTCGTTATGTAAAGGAATGCCCATTATAATTAAACCGCCTTACTAGAGATAGCCGACAAATTTTTGATACTCTTTATCAGAGCTTAATAGAAAAAAGGAAGTCTGTCTGAGAATCAGATAAACGCCTCGTTTCAGTCCCAGAGAGGATGTTTTCCAAGCAATCAGACGTTCGAGTCTTTCTTTCGGAGGAAGTTTCACCAACGGAGTGAAGGAAAAATCCAAAAAAATTGCGGCAAGTACGGAAGAAGGAACGCTAGCTAACAGTTGTATAACGCTTTCGGTATCAATCGGATAAGGATGACCATAAACGTAATTGTCTAAGGCAAGACCTAAATCAAAATTGGCAATGGGACAGTCCTGCAGGAAGACCTCTTGCAAAGACCGGAAATTGTGATATTCTTCCTCTGAGATTCCGCGTAAAGAGGGTAAGGGAAGTCCCGCTCCACAATTGATCCCTTTTAAAGAAACTGCGGTTAAGGCAAAACATTTGAGCGTAAATTTAAAAAAACGATTCCTAGAAAGTGTAAAGGGTTCCAAGTCTTTCCCCCGAAGTTCTTTATTTTTCCGAGTAGTATGGCATAATTTCTTAAAAATATCACTCATTTTCCTTATTTTCTTTGAAGCATGCGCGGTTTTTCGAAACAAAAGATCGATTCCCGAATCATTTCAAAGGGATCTCTTGCCTTTTTCCACGATCGTCCCCCAGGAAAAGGTTCTGGAAAAAATAGAATTCACTCCCAGAACTCCGAATGATGTGACCGCACTCATTCTGCATTCCACGGACAGAAAGAACCCATCGGATTACCTCAAACTTTCCATTGAAAACGGGTTCATGATTCATCTGTTAGTTGATAAGTCGGGAAAAGTTTATGCTGATCCTTTCTTCCTAACCAAAATTTTCACCGCTGCACCCGGAATCGACAAGGAAAGCATTCATATCGCCTATGAAGGTACACAAGAATCTCTTTTGGCCAACCAAATTCAACTAACAAAACTTAGTTCGGTAATCGATACTCTTTCTGAAGAATTGGATATTCCTAAAACGAACCAGGATGTAATCACCAAAAAAGGGATCTTTTCGCATAACCAAACAAAGAGGAGATTCGGAGGTTTTGTAGATTTTTCCGCATGTGGCGGGGAATTGGCGATGCAAACCATTCTCAAAAATCTGGGTGGCCAATTCTTCGAGGAAGACAATTGGGTGGATCGTTTCGAGTCCGGTTGGTCTTTGAAAAAAGAAAGCAAACAAAAGCTACAGGAATCCTTTCATCCTACCAACGGAAGGGGAATTACGAAGGCGACAAAGACCGCCATTCCCAGTTTGGAAAAAGACGAGTCCGGTTTTCCATTGGAATCATATAGAGTTCGTTATACGCACAGGGGAAAAATCAATCCTACTTGCATCGTTTTGCATTATACTGCGATCCCCGATTATTTCCGGTCCTTAAAAACTTTGGAAAATCGAAATCTAACCGCATCAATTATGGTGGATAAAGACGGAAAAGCTTACCAGTTGGTGGATGTTTTGGAAGACCGCGCCGCAGCTGCGACGGGAACCAATGACAACTGCATTCAAATCGAAATCGTCGCTTTGGATACGGCGGAACTTCTTGCTCAGCCGGATCAGTTGGAAAAGATAAAATTACTTGTGACGGAACTTTGTAAAAAATACAAAATCCCGATTACCAACGAAGATATTGCTTCTTTTTCAGGCATCTTTAGCCACACCCAAGCTAAGAAAAAATGGGGCGGTTCCATTTTCCTAAATGCAAAAGACTTTGATCCAGGAGAAGAGTATATGGAATTGATTTTGAAGTCAATTGGTGGAAAATACTTTTCAGAACCGGATTGGAAAAAAAGAAAAGATCCGGATTGGGCTATTTTATATCGAAATTTTCAACCGTAAGAAAAAGGAATGGAATCATGAAATTCAGTACGTTACTTAAATTAATTGGATCTAGTTTTGTCCTTTTGGCGATCTCATGCTCAAGTCAATCGGATTTATACCATCTAACGCAAAGAGATGCTCAATTAAGATCCGAGATCGTTGAAAGTGTTTCTTATAAACTGAATATCAATCTACCCAAACAGGATACTTTTACCGGGAATGTAGAGATCCGTTTTATAGCCAAAGAGAAAGAAAATCTGAGAGTCGATTATTTTTCGGGTAAGCTGATAAATGTAGTTTTAAATTCGAAATCGGTTACGGATTCCATTTTGAAAAAGGAAGGTTTCTTTTTTCTTCCAGCGGATGAAATCGTTTTAGGCGAAAACGTCGTTTCAATCGAATTTGAAACTCCTTATTCCAGAACCGGAAACGGATTACACAAGTTTGTTGATCCGGATGACAAGGAAACTTATATCTATTCTCAATTCGAAGCATTCCACGCGAACAAAATGTTTCCTTGTTTTGATCAACCGGACTTGAAAGCAAAATTCACTCTGTCCGTCAATGCGCCCAAAACTTGGAAAGTAATCTCAACTACTTTGGCTGATTCCATATCCCCGAATCCTTCGGATCCGGAGAACAGTCTGCACGTTTTTCCCGAAACTTCCAAGATCTCCACTTACGTTTTTTCTTTGCATGCGGGATCTTACCAGGTTTGGGAAGACAAATACAATACGATTCCTCTTAGACTTTTTGTACGTAAATCCCTTGCAAAACATGTAGATCCCAAAGATTGGTTTTTATTCACCAAACAAGGATTTGAGTTTTTTGACGGATATTTCGGAATTGTTTATCCATTCCTAAAGTACGATCAAATCATCGTGCCGGAATTTAATTTCGGTGCTATGGAAAATGTCGCCGCTGTCACTTTTTCGGAAAGATTTGTAAGCAGAAGCCCAATGACCAGAGCGCAAAGAGAAAACCTATCCGATGTTATCTTGCATGAAATGGCTCATATGTGGTTCGGAAATCTTGTGACGATGAAATGGTGGAACGGACTTTGGTTGAACGAAAGTTTTGCGACTTATATGGCAAGCCTCGCACAGGAAAAAAATTCAGAGTTTGTAGAAACCTGGGAATCTTTCTTTGAAAAGATGAAACAATGGGCTTACGATGAAGATTCCTTTGTAACAAATCATCCTGTAGAAGCAAAAGTAAATAATACGGAAGAAGCCTTCACTCAATTTGACGGGATCACTTATGGGAAAGGGGCCTCAGTTCTCAAACAATTGGTATTCTTTATCGGAGAGACATCCTTTCAGAAAGGTGTTCAGTCTTATTTGAAAAAATATTCCTATTCCAATGCAACGTTAGGCGGATTTCTTTCCGAACTAGAATTTGCGAGCGGCTTTCCATTGAAAAAATGGTCCAAAGATTGGTTGGAAACAAAAGGTACAAACGAAATCGAATTTTTAACCATTTGCGAAGGAAATCATCTGGGTTGGAAGCTCATACAAAACGCACCGGGCAATGCAAACAAATTGAGAGATCACAAAATCAATATCGGGTTGTATTCTCTGGAAAAAAATCCTGCTCTAGGATCGGAAGAAAAAGAACTCAAATACAATTCCATCCCCGTCCTTTACGGAGGCAGATCCATTTCCGGTATAATATCTGTTTCATCCTGTCCTAATTTCGTATTGGTTAACGACGAAGATCATGATTTTGTAATCTGGACCTGGAATGAAGTTAATTTGAAAGAATTAAAGCTAGTTCTCTCAAAAGACAAAGATTCTTTTCGAAAATTGATACTATGGACTTCTTTTTATAACCAAGTCACCTTGGGGAAAACCACGTTCGATTCTTTCCTGGAATTGGCTCGGGAAGTAGTACCCAAAGAAGAAAATCTTAAAATCAAAAAATGGGTTTTATCAAAATTATCTTCCGACCGGGGATTTACTTATTTTACAAGTAGGTTTTGGTATCCTGAGGATTTGAAGAAAGAGCAACTAACAAAATTAGGCGAGTTTTTCTGGGAAGGTTTGAATCGGGCAACGATCGGATCGGATGAACAAAAATATTGGTTTTTTGCTTATTTGGAATCCGCTTACACAAAAACTTCCATAGACAAAATTTGGGAAATTTATAACGGTAAAATCCTCATACCCGGATTGAAAATAGATCAAGATATCAAATGGTCTTTGCTTACAAAACTTGCCAGTTTAAATTATCAGAAAGAACTCATTGCCCTTGCTGTAGAGAAAGAAAAAAAGGCTGATCCTTCCTTTAGAGGAGTAAATTCAAGTTTGGCGATTGAAGCATCGTTTCCCGAAAAAGAAACAAAAGCAAAGTGGATGGACTTGCTTCGTAATCCTAAAAAATCGGGTCTTTCCTCTTCCAGTTTGAGAACGGTAGCTTATCATTTATTTCCTGTGAACCAAAAGGATTTACAATTTCTCTATTTGAATGATTACCTGGATGCATTGGAAAATTTCACTCCCGGTGAAGACGAAAATTATCTGGATGGTTTTGCAAAAAGTTTGGCGCCTAATTTCTGTAAGGAAGAAACGAAGTTGATTTTGAAAAAATTCGTTTCCAATCATCCTCGACTGCCTGTTTCGATTCAAAAAACATTGTTGAAACAGATTGATTTGGAAACGAAATGTTTAGGGATGAAAAAGAAACATTTTCAATAAATAGAAATTTATTATTTTTAAATGAAAACAAAAGGACTATTGATTTTATTTTTTAGCATTTGGGAGCTTTCTTGCGCTTCTCCCGGATTCGGTCCGAATGGATTATTGGTAACCCAAACTAAAATCGGTATTTTCGGAACCGGGGAAAAAAGTCAGAAATTCGGGAAGGCCTGTGTGTTTTCACTATTGGGACTTTTTGCTTACGGAGACGGCTCCGTTGAAAATGCAAAACGAAAAGCAAGAATCAATGTTGTAGAAGAAATCAATTGGGAGGCCATCTCCCTTTTTGGCATTTATTCTTCGTTATGCGTAGAAGCGGGTGGAAAATAATTAAGATTAATGAATTTATTTTTTAATTACAAATCGTTTCAGCATTTCAATGGTTTCAGGTGGGTTTTCTTTTTTTTCTTTTTTCAACTCGGTTGTGTGAATTTGGGAAATCCGCAAGGACTTGGACCGACAGGGACTCTTTACAGTTCTTATCGAATTGGGATTTCGGAAAATAAGGAAATAGAAACCGCTTCCAAAACGGGAAAAGCATGTCTGAAACGATATGCTTTTCTTTATGTGACCGGAGATGCAAGTTTGGAAGCGGCGGCAAAAAACGGACGAATTATAGATATCAAATCGGTGAACAAAGAGGCGTTTAACATTTTGTCGGTATATTCCTCTTTGTGTACGATTGTTACCGGGAATTAGAATCCGCTACTTTTCTAAGTAAATTCGGATAATCCGAGATCACTCCGTCGACCCCGCAGCCTAACAAACGATAAACTTCTTTCTCGTTGTTTACAGTCCATGGAATCACTTCAATTTGAGAATCATGAGCTTGTTTTACAAATTCGGGAGTTACATACAGAAAATAAGGAGAAATGATATTGGCCTTCAAAGATTTCGTTTTTTCTATGATGTCTTCTCTATAACCGTTTCCAAAACCGATGGTCATAAGAAATCCTTGGGGATAAGTAGGAGCGAATAAAGCACTGGTTTTGATCTTGGAATTCTTTTTTTGTGCGAAGGGAATCGTTCTCATATCAAAGGATTGAATTGTGGTTCGATCGGTGACTTTTGCTTTTTCAATTGCGGAAACAAGTAAATTCGTATGTTCTTCTACGATCGAATCGGAGGCGGATCCATCGTCAGGAAATTTTGTTTCTATATTGAATAAGAACTTTTGTTTCGCTTTCTTTTCCGCCTCGGATACTTTCTGAAAAAAATCTTCAATAGTAATGAGTTTGGTTCCGGGAACAGCCACCTGTTCAGGAAAGGAAGGGTTCTTTTTTGATCCACAATCTAATGCTTGTAATTCGGTTAGAGTCAGATTATAAAGAGATGTTTTTTTGATGGAAGATCCATCGGAATTTTGGCAAATCACCGGGTTGGTTTCCGAGTCATGATGAATCACGATTCGTTTGTCTTTGGTCAGAACGGTATCCAATTCCAAGGTAGTCATTTTGTGCTGGATGGCTTCTTCGAAAGCGGGCCATGTGTTTTCCGGTTTTAAGCCCCTAGCCCCACGATGTCCTTGCCAATCTATTTTGCCATTTAAGGGTGCATTCTTAATTGCAGAGGATGAGCAATCTGCAAGTAGAAGGAAAATAAAAAACAAACTAAGATAACGAAAGATGAATCGAAATTTCATAAAAACTCCATTTGAATTGGTTCATAAGTTAGGAAATCAATAAGGAAAAGAAAGGATTTTTTATAGGGGTGGGGGCTTGGATGATAGTTTCGAATTGGATGCGACAGGGATCGGAGCGGGGCGCCGAAGGCGCCGTCCGAAGGACCGAAGCCGGTAGGCGGAGCCGCGGAAGAGCCCGGTTTCGCACCGCCTAAGGTGCGAAAGTCGCCCGAAAGATAAAAAGAAACTAAGTGGTGGAAAAAACTAAACGACGAGTTCGTCTTCTCCGGCACGTGCAACAACGATCTCGCCTGCTTCTTCGAGTTTACGGATGATGTTTACGATTTTTTGCTGTGCGTCTTCCACGTCTTTGAGTCGGACCGGGCCCATAAAATCCATATCTTCCCGAAGGAGGTTGGCGGCCCGTTTGGACATGTTTTTAAAGATTTTATCTTGTACTTCGGAGTCTACCGATTTGAGTGCTTTCGCCAAATCAGTGTTATCTACTTCACGCATTACTTTTTGGATCGCACGGTCGTCCAATAACACGATATCTTCGAATACGAACATTCGTTTTTTGATTTCTTCCGCAAGTTCCGGGTCTTCTTCTTCCAGAGCTTCAATGATGGTTTTCTCCGTTCCCCTATCCACAAGGTTGAGGATTTCAACCACGGAATCGATACCACCGGCAGAGGTATAATCTTCCGAAGCGAGAGTGGAAAGTTTTCTCTCTAACACTCGTTCTACCTCGCGGAGTACGTCCGGAGATACACGGTCCATCGTTGCGATCCTTTTTGCAACTTCCGCTTGGATTTGGTGCGGGAGGTTGGAAAGGATGTTCGATGCTTTTTGGGGATCGAGGTATGATAAAATCAAAGCGATAGTTTGCGGGTGCTCCCCCTGAATAAAGTTGAGGAGGTGAGCGGGGTCGGTTCTTCGAATAAAGTCAAATGGTCTGACCTGGAGGGAAGAGGTAAGTCGATTGATGATATCGATCGCTTTTTGGTTACCGAGTGCTTTTTCTAAAAGTCCGCGGGCAAAGTCGATACCACCATTAGTGATAAACTCCTGAGCCATCATGAGTTCATTGAACTCGACTAAAACTTTTTCTTTGTCTTCCGGAGTGATTTTATCTAAACGAGCGATTTCGAAAGTGATTTGTTCGATCTCGTCTTCGCGAAGGTGTTTGAAAATCTCAGAAGCTACGTCGTTTCCTACAGCTACTAGGAAGATTGCGGCTTTTTGGCGACCTGTGAGTGATGGCTTCTTATTGAGCATAAACTTTGACTGAGAATCCCGATTACTAAATTTATCGGCGGGAGTTCCAAAAAACAATAAGATTTAGGAGCCAATCGGATTGTTTTTGAGCCTTCTTTCGTTGATGAAGAACTTTATTAAGAATCCGATGTATTCCAGCCGATTCGTTTCGACTCGAGACCGAGCTAGGTTTCGTTCTCTTGAAAAAGTGGGGGTCATGTTTTTGGTTCCTTATGAGTTTATGCCCCATCTTTCTGTTTTGCGGCGGTTTGGTGGGATTGCCCGCGCCTTGAGTGTGCTTTTGAGCCGGTATTCTGAAATGGTTTCGAAAGGAATGGGACGGGGTGCCCAGGGTGGTCGATCGGCAATTCTTTACCAAGAGGAAGGTTTGGAATTGCGAAGATTGGGTGCTCGGGTGCGGGAAAGGGATTGGGTGGAATTGAGTCTTTTGGCGGAGTTTTTGGGGGTTTCGCGGTGTTGTCTTTTTGCGAAGTTATTGGAGTTGGATTTGTTGGGGTGGGGGGCGAAGTTGGGTGAGGCGGGGTTTGTTAGACCTATTGCATCCTTCCCCTTCCTCTCTCTCAAGTCCCAACTCCTACCCTACCCAATCCAGCATAAGTACAAAACCAAAATGACCTATTTACTCTAAATTTCTTCCACACACCCTACCGATTCCCATTTCCAATAAATTGATCCAAACTTTCCGGATCAGGCAATCTCAAGATTATATTGACCGGTCTACTTATTAAAGTAAATTGATCCAATGAGCACCAAAGGGGATCAAACCAAATTAAAAATGATCAAAGCGATGGCTGAATCCTTAGAAACTATTGGTTATTCCGGAACAGGGATGAACGAAATTGTAAAAGCTACAGATTCTCCCAAAGGATCTCTCTATTTCCATTTTCCGGGAGGAAAAGAAGATCTCGCCTCGCAGGCTTTGACACGCACAGGGGAAGATATGGGAGAAGAATTTGCGGAACTACTCAAATCTGCAAAATCACCTGCCCAAGGAATTTCTAAAATCTTTCAAGTTTTAGAAGAAAGAATTCTAAAAAGCAATTATGCCAAAGGATGTCCGATTGCAACGACCGCACTGGAAACCGCTTCAGAAAATAATTTGGTAAACAAGACTTGTTCTACGATTTTCACATCTTGGGCGGATAAACTTTCTCTATATTTACAACATAATAAAGTGCAGGCGAAGAAAGCAAAAGAGCTTTCTTATTCTATACTTTCGCTATGGGAAGGGGCCGTTTTGCTATCCAAAACAAACAAAACCACCGAACCTTTGAAGGCAGCAACCAAAACGGCTGAATTCTTAATCCAATCGGAATTAACTAAAATTACTAAGGAAGTCTAATTATGGGAAAAGCAAAAAAATATTTTTCTATTTCATTACTTGTTGTTACCAGCATTTTTCTACTCATCTTATGGAGATTAGGTTATCCTCCTCTTACTCCGGAAGAAAATACTACGACCATTTCCAAGAGCCGGTATAAAACCCCTTTTGAAAAATTAAGGTTTACGATCATCAAAACCGGAGAAGCGATTACTTCCGAAGCATTTGTCGTAGAAGGAGGAAATCCTTTTCAAAAAGGAAGGATTTCCCATCCGGCCATCTTAGTAGAACATTCCAAAGACAGATTTTTATTTGATACGGGGCTGGGAACAAATGTAGAAGAAGAATTCGCAGAACACCCATTATTTCTAAGAATTGTAATGAGATTCAAAAATCACAACCCAGCCGTACAACAACTCTCCAAACAAAATATTCCCCCAGAAACAATCAAAACCGCTTTCTTATCTCACCTTCATTGGGACCATGCAAGTGGAATCAAAGACTTTCCCAATACAGAATTTATAACAACAAAAGAAGAGTATCAATCAGCATTCGAAAAATCCGGTTATATCAAAAGGCAATTTGACGGTGATTCCATACATTGGAAATTCTTGGAATTTGATCCCATTCCTTATGAAAATTTCACTACCAGCAAAGATTGGTTTGGTGATGGAAGTGTGGTATTTGTTCCTATGGCAGGCCATAGTGCGGGATCTTTAGGAATGTTCTTAAACTTTCCAGATGGAAGAAGATATTTTTTCACAGGAGATACAACCTGGTCGGAAAAAGGATTTCTATTTCCGGCCCATCGACCAAGAGGTTCGCGCTCGATCGTAGACAAAGACCCGAGCGACCTAGGAAAAGAGTTAACAAAAGTACATCAACTTTTAAAAGTCTATCCTGATTTAAAATTAATTCCAGCCCATGATTTAACGGTGCAAGAAAAACTCGGACTATTCCCAAACTGGGTAGAATAACGGCTTCGCTTATATACCAATTCCCGACGGGCGCCTTGGTGCCCTTCGGCGCCCCATTCCGATCTGCTGATTATTCCAGACGACATTTATCCAATATTAATTCAAAATTTCCATAACTATCTTTCGAAGCTTTACCGTAAACTCCATATAACACCACTGTGGCGCCAAGATCCAACGCCATAGCTTTTTCATTTTGATTATAAGATAATTTGCATTCGGTAAATAATACGGGAGCTTTATGATCCGTTCCGCGATCCATCAATCCGAATAAAACATATTCTTCATTCACTGCCATCGTTTCTCTTTGAGACCCAGTAATCTTTAAAGTTTTTCCTTTGTATTTATTATTTGCCTTATCCAAATCAGAAGTAATCTCTTCCCTTAATTCGGAAAGTAATAGCTCATAATCCGGCTTATAACCTAGTAATTTTAGTAAAGTCAGTATAATCATAGAGAATAGTAAAAAAGATTTTTACTTTGCGCATCTAATACCTGTCCGACTACAATTTTAAAGATTAGTAGATAGCAATATAACGTCTTCTCCGTCAATAAAAGGCTCAAGCTCGCAGTTTTGATGAATATAATCGTTTAGGATTTTTTTTCCATATTCTTTATGTGCAATTCCGGTATCAATCGTGACCTGAAACTTCATTCTATTTTCTATCTTTTCACTCAAAGCGATAATCATTTTATCACTATCCTGTTTGTAACCTGCCTTGTTCAAAGCAGTGACCTGACAAATACTTTCGCCATATCCTTTGGCAAAACGTTCTACCCAAGCTTTCTCTTTCTCACCGAAACACGAATTATAAAATAAAATGGCGGCAATAGCAAAAAGAAATACAGTTCTCTTCGAGTTCATTATTTATCCTCTAATGTAAATTATGCGATGGAAGAAAAAGGCGGGAGGAGTCCGAAATTTGAATTAACAAACAAGGTCTCTTTCCCGCAAAAAGCGTTGAAAGCTTAGATCTCCGCACCCGATTCCTAAAAACCGAATACGGACACTCATTCTAATATTCTTATAGTAAAAGGGAAACGTGCCGCATAGAAGATTAGAAGTGATTTGTATAGGATGTTTTACCCTATAGGAAACCTACCGGGGAATTCTAAGTTCAAAATGGGATTTGGATTTTTCGTAGTAAAATCGAACATTACTTCCCAGTTTCGAGGCTCTCATTTTGATACTTTCCAGGCCGATACCTTTAGTTTCCAAATCGGGGTCCTCGAATTTTTTCCCGTCATTCGCAATCTTTAAAATTAACCCTTGGGATTCTTTATGCCAGAAAACATGAATTGATTCGGCTTCCCCATGGCGGAGAATGTTGGACATTACTTCCAAAAAGATTTTCTGAACATGAAGGCATTCATCAATTTTCAAAACTCCTGAAACGTCTCCTATTTTGGAATGAACTTGGATTCTGCCCGTTTCATGAATTCTTTTGCAATAACGGATGATTACCTCTTCCACCAATTCGTTTTTGCTTCCTTGATGATGCATTAAAAACACAATATCCCTTACATTCGAAATCAATTGACTCATCTCTTTCTTTAACTTCAAAAGAGTCTGATCCCTTTTTCCTTTCGCTTCCAGCTCAAACAAAATCGCAGTCAACTCGGAGCCGATCGAATCATGTATATCGGAAGCGATGCGACTTCTTTCTTCCGTTTGAAATTTAAGCTGTTCATTATATCTCAACTGCAATTGAGCGAATTCTTTGGATTTCTCCAAATCATCCGTAAACCGATAAGAGATAATATAAGAATTCAAAGCAACAAATCCGACCAAGCCGACGGGAAAGCTGTAAGGAAACAAAATATATATTTCATACAATCCGTAAATTACATCGTTTAACATTGTAATGGCGAGAATCAATCCGGTCAGGAAAATGGTTATCGCCTTCGGTTCTTTGTCTTTAATTGCCAGTACAAGACCACCGAGGATAGGAACAGCATACAAAGGCGGAAAATACAGATAGTATTGATAAAGCTCAATGACACCCGACTCCGAAAAAAAGATAATACCTAAGAAAAATACAATCGTCGTCAGAATCGGATAGGAAATCCATTTTGACCGATACTGGTTGGGAAACATCTTACTAAAAAGCAAATATACAATCGGAACGAATGCTACTTCACAAAAAAACTCAGCTCTGATTCTCAAATCCAACGTCAGATCGGGAATCATTCTATATTGAATCTCCGAAGTGATGAAACTGTAAGATGATACGATCACACAAAATAAAGAAAAATAAAAAGGAGCGAGATCCTTTCTATAGGAAAGATAAAATACAAAATGGTACAAACCGAACGAAAATATAACGGTAATTAAAAATATTTCCAGCCATTCCGTTTTCTTTTCTTCTTTCTCCAATAATTCTCCGCGGCTAAGTAAAAACGGTTCTCTAATCCCAGCCTTCAAAATATTTCCATGGAAATTGGAGACGGCTACTGTTAGAGAAAAATCCTTTTCTGGAACCGAAAGAATCGTTTGGAAAGGATGCGCCGTAAGATAAGTATCCGAACTGCTTTTTCCCGGGTGGCCGTTGGAAAAAACTTTTGCATCATTCAGATAAACTTCATAGATTCCTGGCAATCTAGGTATTTTTAATTTCAATCCGGAAATTTCATCCGGTATTTGAACTTTTAATTTATAAACACCAAACCCTTTTAATGTGTGTAAGCTGACATCGTATTCCCTCCAGATCCCCGGAACCGGAACGTAGGATGGCTTCGGATTTTGTTTTTTCAAATCTTCCGGAGAATGATTCCAGTAAAACTCCCATTTTCCCGACAAAGGCAATACTCTATTCAAAAGATCTTCCCTTTGAATAGAAATTTTTCCAGACGAAGAAACAGGAAATGATTTTGGCTTAATCACATCGGAGCATTGAAACAGAGAGGAGAGAAAAAAGAAAACTAATGAAATTTTTTTCATTAAGGGTAACCGGGAATATTTCGTATAATACCCATTCGTCGACCTCGAATGATTGCCTCCGACTTAGAATGGACTTCCAACTTTTTATATATTTTTTCTATATGACGGCTTACCGTATGCGAGGAGATATCCAGCTCTTCTGCAATGTCAGGAAAAGTCATACCCAATGCCACAAAATTCAGAATTTGCAATTCTCGTGCAGTCAATCCCGAATCGTTAGGCTCCGGATTGGAATTCAATTCTCCCTGCTTTGCAAATTCAAGAATGATCTTGTCCGCAATTCTAGGAGTCAATGGAGCACCTCCCAAAACGATTACATTCAATTCCGCAAGCAAAAGATCCGGAGCAGTGTCCTTCAATAAATAACCCGATGCACCGTTCTGAATTGCGTTGATAATCTTCTCTTCATCCTCAAAAACAGTATATATCACATACTTTGTGTTATGTGTAATTGGTTTCAAAGCACGCAAACAGTCCAGTCCGCTTTTACCTGGCAAACCGATATCCAGAATAGTAATATCGGCCGGCTCTTTGGGAATTTCTTCGATCGCCTCGTCCGCACTAACATAATGTTTTAAAAATTTAAACTGTTTATCTTTTGCCAATAAACCTTTTAAATTTTTGGCAGTGTGAATATTATCTTCTACGATCGACACTGTAAAAGTGGCTTTGGATTTCATTGAAGCAAACTTTTGATTCCGGAAATCGATTTTTCCAAATCAGAAATTTTGGATTGGATTTCCGATTTGTTTTCGTGAGCCGAATCGATTTTGGAATGAGCGAGCGCCATCAAACCGTTGTAATCTTTCGAAACCTGATTCAAACTCTCTTCCCAATCTCTCGGTTTGATTCTTTTTTTCGCGAGAATTTTCTTTCGAATTTTTTCATACGCGAATTTGCCCAATCCGAACGCATGCAAAGGAAGCAGAATGTACAAACAAATCCAAAGAATCTTACCGTAATTCGGAGTTTCACTGAACAGACTCCACAAATAACCCCAAATCCCGCAAAGTAGCAAAATCGAAACTGTTAAATTTGTCTTAGGAGTTGTAGGAGAAATCGAATTAAATAAGGAAAGGAGAATGACAGAAAACACAAGTAAAAGGAGAACTTCCCAAGGAACTATTTGAAAAAACAGATCCCAAAACTTTTGGAAACGATCCCAACTTTCCTGAAATTCACGAATGGAATTTTGAAGGTCGAGGATTTGTTTTTGGATTTTTTGAAAGAAATCAAATACGGCAGACATGAGCCAATTTACGAATAAATTATTGAATCAGGCAAGAGATTTCTTATATAAATTTACGAAGGGATCCACCCTTATAAATCTCTTAATCGCCTATACTCTGATCGCACTTCCCTTCTTTGTATATCATGAGTGGCACCTGCCTTGGCATTACATCACACTGCTTAGTTTGGCCGCATTGATATGCGGATCTATTTTACTATTCGGCACCTTATATGCGATCCGGGAATATTGGGCCAATCCTTACCATCCGTTGATCGAGATTGTTGCTGCTCTAACTTTTATCTTCGCACTTTGGCTTTCCGAAGTATTTTATTTCAGAGCAGGCAAGGTATTCTTTTTCATCCTATCATTCGTAATCATACTAATTCGTGTTTTGCGAATGGATTTTTATGTCAAGATTTCACTGGCAACGATACTTTTGGTCGGCAACGGATTGTTGTCTTTCCGCGCCTTGCAAACAGTGGAAATCTTATCTTCCTATGTTCTTTTTAAGAACAAATTCAAATTTGAAGAAGTCAATCTGAACTCCTGGACGAAGTCCGAAACCGAAAACAGTTACTGGAATGAAGAATTGAAAATGGGATTCACAATTCCCGAAGATTTTTATTTTTTCAAACCGGAAGATTTAAATCTGGAACAGAAAACCGGAGCCGGACAAATAGCAGGACTCATTGCTTCCAGTGATACCGACGCAAATCGTTATCCGTTTATCCGAATGTTTTATTTTCCTTCTTACGTCAGCTTTGAGATAAATCAAGCCGCATCGGAAGTATCTTCCTATTTGAACATGCAAATCAGTAAACAAGAGATAGAAGATTTGCAGGAAATTTCCTCCGCAGAAAATCTGCTTCCGAACTTAGGAAGCAAGTTCTGGACATTCTATGATTCGCTTAGACCCCGTTATGCGAAATCAGGATTTATACTTATAGAAAATGCAAATCACGACAAGATCCTGCTTCACATCACGGAAAATCTCGAAAAAGGCCAAGCCCATGAACCTGGCATCGAATCTATTCTAAAATCCGTACGTTTTAGTGAAAACGAAGCTCCGGAGCCGAACCCGGAAGACCCAAAATAGATTTATTTTTTAGAACTGGCCAGCTCCTCACCTGATTCTTCCATAATGCCCGCAATCGAAATCAATGACAAAGGATCGATTAGGGTATTGGCAATTTTAGCACCTAAATGCAAATGAGGGCCGGTAGACATTCCCGTAGAACCTACTTTTCCAATCACTTGTCCTTTTTTAACCTTATCACCCACCTTCACTAACATTTCACTCTGATGCATATAGAAAGTGAAGATCTTATTTCCATGATCCAGAATTGTAAAATTTCCTTCATAATACATCGGCCGGGCAAGGACCACGGTTCCGTCCTGTATTGCCAAGATAGGAGTTCCCGATTTACCTCGGAAATCCACGCCACCATGTGGTTTTCCCTTTTTCTTGTTATAATCCCGTCTAACATAGAATTTACTGGTAATATGAATTCGTTCCAAAGGTAATTTGAAATTATCATTGAACTGCAAGCCGGATTCTTTTGCAAAAGCAACTTCTTTTGCTTTCGAACATTCTTTTATGAATTCCAACGTTTCTTTGGAAAGTTCCTGAGTTACGAATTTCTCATCGACTTTGATGGTTTGATTTTTCTGGATCACTTGAAATTTAGTCGGTTCAAGTTGAATTTGATATTGTTTCGTTCCGCGTTTTACAAAAAAGATCTTTGATTGGATTTCTAAATTCATCGGTCCCGGAGCAGCGTCGGGAGAAATTGCCAAAAAACCGATCTGACTATTTCCTTGTTTGGATAAGATAACTTCCTTCCCCATCCAAAATACTTTGAAATTTTCATGAATCCATTTTTTATCTTTAGGTGTTAGTCGAAAAAGAATCGCCTCACCTCTTCCGAATTTCCTCGCTTCCAGAAGAAGAAAAAAGTTTTTTTCTTCTTTTTTTACAAAGTAATTGGATGAATTTTTGATTCCATTCGGTTGATGTAATTTTTTTCCCTCGGCAAAGAGAGAAAAACTAATAAATAACAGACTGAAAGCTAGAATTTGTTCTTTCATTAGATAAAGAATCGGCCGGATTCCCCTTCTTTAGCGGTTAATTTTTTTTACATAGGATATAAAATCTTCAACAGGGAGCGGCTTGCTATAGTAGTATCCCTGAATGATATGGCATCCGAAACTTTTCAATAAATTCCGTTGCACTTCTGTTTCCACACCTTCCGCAATGACTTCCATACCGAGAGAAACTGCCATGTTGATGATCGCTCTGCAAATTGCCTGGTCATCTTCATTTTTTTCTAAATCAATTACGAAGGATCGATCGATTTTCAGGATATCCGCATTTATTTTTTTCAAATAACTCAAGGAAGAATAACCGGTTCCAAAATCATCGATGGAAACTTTGACTCCGAGATCGGAGAGATAACGAAACGCTTCAATACTTTTCTCAGGGTTTTCCATAATGGAGCTTTCCGTTAGCTCCAGTTCGATTTCATGCGCATCGATTTTAAAATGTTCCATTGTTGCATGAACTTTGTGAGCCCAATTATTCTTTTTCAATTGTTTGCCGCTCACGTTGATGCTAATGTTGAATCCCCCGATATTTTCTTCCTGCCAACTTTTCTTCAAACGACAAGCTTCTTCCAAAACCCAATCTCCGATTCTTTCAATCAGTCCGGAATCTTCAGCAACCGGAATGAATTCAATAGGAGGAACCCAGCCTCGTTCCGGATGTTTCCAGCGAATCAATGCTTCCGCTCCGCAAATTCGATCCGATTTCATGGAAATCTGAGGCTGGAAAAACAAACTGAGTTCATTGTTTTGCAACGCCTTTCTAAGCGAACTTTCAATGTACAATCGTTTTTCGGAACGGAGAATCAGTTCATTGGTATAAAACCGGAAATTGTTTCTTCCGACTTCCTTTGCCTTATACATTGCCATATCAGCATTTTTCAGCAGCTCTTGGGTCGTAATACCATCATTAGGTGAAAGTGCAATGCCCATACTGATTGTGGTATATAAATCCCTTCCGGTCACATGGAAAGGCTGACTGAGTATATCAAGTATACGGGAAGCAAATTCGGCTGCTTCTCCTCTGTTGAGAATACCGACTTTCAATATTCCGAATTCATCTCCGCCGAAACGTGCAACAGTATCCACCTCGGTCATAATCCGTTTCAATCGGGCGGCTACCATTTGCAAAAGCATATCTCCCTTTGCATGTCCCAAACTATCATTGATGAATTTGAAATTATCAATATCGAAAAAATAACAGGCAATCAATGTCTCTGTGGATTTATGATTTTTAAGAGCTTGATTCGTGTGATCAATAAATAAAGTACGATTGGAAAGTCCGGTCAAAGAATCGTAGTAAGCCAAATAGGAAATTCTTTCCTCAGCTAACTTTCTTTCGGTGATATCAATTCCGTAACTGATGATTTTTCTTGTCTTGGAATCGGGATCTTCGATAGGAATGTATTTTCTTAATAGATATTTTTTCCCATCCTGCTCGTCGGGGAGCAATTCTTCAAACTGAACTATATCGTTTTTGTTTAAAGCCACATCTAAAAATTTTTGCCTTTTATCGGAAAACTCAGGAAGTAAATTCAATCTTTTGGAAAGTTCCGTATCGGTCTTTCCATACATCCAGGATCGAATCTCAGTACTCGGAACTAAAACCGGATTCGAATATTCATATTTGAAATCATCACCTAATACCGATATATCGGAGTCGATATTATCTAAAATGAATTCATAAAATGCTTTTTGTCTTTTGACCTGTTCCTGCGCTTTTTTTCTTTCCGAAATATCACGAAACGTTGCCCAGATTACCATTTTTCCATTTACAGAATACAATCGAAAGGATGATTCTGTTGGAATCAATTCATCATTCTTTGTGACTAGAGAACCTCCTTCAATCAGACTCCCTTGAAATTCGGCTTCATCACTTGCTACCTTTGAGAGTAAAATGGAAAAATCTTTGCCTTTCAATTCATTTTCGTCATAATTTAGAACATTTAATGCTTGTTTGTTTATCCCTATGATTTGTTTGGATTGAGGATCTATCTGAATAACTATATCCAACGATTCTTCGAATACATTTTCAAGTACGGCCATCCTCTCTTTGATCTCTTCAAATTCACGAGATCTTTCTTGATCTTGGATCAATCTTTCCGCAAAGTTAAGAGTAATGGACAAAAGTTCGAAAGAATAATAATTCCTGGAAAGATGAAGCTGTGTAGGATGAGATAGATTTTCTTTCGGGCTTGAATTTTCAAAAAGTAGTACGGAAGGAAGATTCGGATAACGTTCAAAAAGAAATTTTTGCTTTTCTAAAAGCTTCTCATCCTGCCAAAAAAAAAGAACATTCCGTGAGCATAAGTCGGATGAGAAAGAGTCAAGTTCCGCAAATTCGGAAAAAACAATTGTTTCGAAATTTTTCTTTATGTCACTAAGAAGGGTTAAATAAAAATCCGAGTCGTTTTTTTCAATATAAACTGTGAGATTTTTAGATGACATGAACTAAGAATAAGAAGACGAGAAAATGCGGTTCTTACAATAGATTTTTTTTCCGTACTTGAAGATCCAAAGGTTTTCTTTCCGATTTTTCGAATTTCTAAACGGCGTTTACTCTTTTTTTGCTCCGCAACAAAGCTCTTTTTCTTCCAAAATAGATAAGCGGTTTTCACCACCCTAAGAATTAGATGTGGACATTCTACTACATAGATTTGTCCTTATCTCATCTAGGTGGAATGAGAGAGAATGCTCAGGATAGGATGGAGAAGACCTTTGTGGATTCAAACTCTCTACTTCGTACTACTACTAAATTTAACGATATCAATTGTACCTACTCTCTTAGCGCAAGAATCCAAACTTTCCAATAAAGACTCCAAAACATTAAAAGAAACTTTTCGTTATATAGAATCTTTAGAACCGAGCCGTTTAAAAATCAGCAAACAAACTTATAGCCGTTATTCGAATTTCGAATCGTTCTTTCATTTCCACTATTCCGGTAAAAAGCTGAGTAGATGGATCCAATCCAGGATTAAAAATTATTCGAAAGGATCAACGGGGGATTTCATCGCTTACTTCCATGAAGGAGAAGTAGTACTAGGCAAGTCCTTCTTTCAATTACCAAAATTGGATCGGGCATTGATTCTTCTCCATGAAGCAAGACATGCCGATGGAAAAGAATATTCGCATGTTCCTTGTCCCGACAATTTCCGTTTTCTCAATGCAAGAGACTTAAACATTGTTCCTTCCGGTAAAAAAGGATGTGATTCTACGTTAGACGGTGGATACGGATTGACTGCTTCGTTTCTATTTGAATTGGGATCTTACGGATTTTTATCACAATCGGAAACCGCGCATAGATACAATTCCGAAATTTCCAGAATTCTCGCTTCTTCCGATTAAAACAAATAGTGATAAGAAAAAGAAACATCCTGATAATAAGTATGTTTCGAAAATTCGAAACGAACTTCATGATTTTTTTGAATCGCATAACGCAATCTTAGGTTAGCGGTATAATCGTTCTCATTCTGAGAAATATTATAATAATGATAAGCATAATAAGTTTGGATTTTCCAGGAACCTATATTGTATAAAAAATTCAAAACTCCTTGCGGAGCAATCCTGGCTTCATTTTTAAAATATCCGTGTGCTTGCGCTTTTACACCTGCCATTACGGTAAATAAAAAGGGAGAATCTTCCCTGGAAAATTCATTCTGGAACGAATAACCGTAAGACGCCTCCGCATTTACCGGAGTGATTCTGGAATATTCTTCCTTGTCCTTCCAGAACGGTTGGTGTTTGGTTTTAACGGTTACTGTTTCCGCTCCCAAATCCAAGGCATAGGTTTTTGATTCGGAAATACTATTATAAGGATTAAGAGAATACATCCTAATAACATTTAAGCGGGTTAATTCCAACTTTCTGGAGCCTTCATAATAACGGACTGCCCCGTTCATTACCTGGGTTTCCGAATTGGGAACAAATCCTTTATCGGTATTCAATAAATCATGGTAAGCCGGTCGAAATTGAATTTCGGCAAAACTGCCCAAGCTTGAATAACCTATGCTGCCGGAAACCCTTTTAGGTCCATGGCCTTCATCGTTTGTTTGTGAAAATAGAGGAAAAGAAAAAAATAAAAATGTTAAAACTAAGTGTTGGAGAACAGACTTGGCTCGCACAGTTTAATCAAAACTGACAGGCTTCACTCAATTCAAGATCAGATCCAATTTCTTTCTTTAAAGATACGAGTAATAATTTGGAATCCTTTCTTGTATCCGTAGTTACGATTTTAGAATAGTTTTTTTTAACAAGATTTCCCAATTGTTGCGAATGAGTAGGACAACCTAACAACTGTGCAAACGCGTCAATACGTTCGCCGCGCCCTGCAGCCATTTCAGATTCCAAACCGGCTTGGTTGTAATGAACAAATACTTCCTGAGCTTTTTCGGCTTTTACAATTCCATCGTTTGTGCAATTGGAAGTTCCGGATGTGATCCCGAATGTCTGACTGGAAGAGGTCCCGTTTGTAGTTGCAGCCATCACTTGGGAAATATCGTTTTTCCAAGCTGGTATCATAGAACCTAATCCGCAACCTGCCATACCGTAATTGACTGCTGATAAACTAACACTAAGTAGGCTAAGAAAAGATACGCCGATAAAAATAAAATTTCGGAACATGATTACCCCTCGCGGAACAAAAGATCGGAATTTTCCATCGGGAAGGCGTAAGATCCCTTTGCCAGAATCTCTCCTTGCAAACTGATAACTGCCCAAGTGCTTTCTTCTTCCTTTTTCTCTTGCATACCTTGCAGCAGGTTGTTTGTAAAAATTTCTAATTTTTTGGATAATTGAGTAACAGGCGGGAAAGAAGGACTGGTTTCATAATTCTTCGAATCGTAAGATAGCATGCTTTTTAATTTATCCTGTTAACTTTAAAATCGGCAGAGTCGCCAGAATGACTAAAGCCTAAAAACAGGAAAAATTCAGTCAATCAAGAGACATAATTCCGAGCAAGAAAAGAGAGAACCCGTCCACTTACTTTTCCAGCTTTCATTGACGGAGCGGGCTTGACGAAAAACGCTAACTCTAGAGGAAGACTTTGCGCACTCCACAGATTAATCTTTTTAAAAAATCAAATCCTATCAAAGCCAAGCTCATTCGGAACGAAAGACTGACTCCTGAGAAAGGAAAAGGCAAAAGACCGGCAAACGAAGGTGAGTCTGCCATATATAGAATTACACTCTCACTCGATCATAGTGCTTATCCCTACCTGATCGGACAAAGTGCAGGTGTGATTCCACCCGGTTTGGACCCGGTGAAGGTAGAGAAAGGTCTACCGGACACAACATACGCAGTTCGGTTGTATTCTATCGCTTCCCCTTCCCTTAGTTTCGGGAAAACCCAGGACAATATCGAATTTGTGATCAAACGCGATGACGTGTATGATGAAAACGGTAACCTTCTTCACAAAGGAGCTTGTTCCAATTATATTTGCGATCTGGAAGAAGGAGCGGAAGTAATTCTGACCGGTCCTGCCGGTAAAAAATTCCTTCTCCCTCTTTCGGATTATACAGGAGATCTTTTTTTCCTGGCTACGGGAACGGGAGTTGCTCCTTACTTTGGGATGGTGGAAGAAATTTTGGAACACAAACTCATCCAATTCAAAGGAAACGTATATCTGATCTACGGCGCCCCTTACTCGGATGAAATCGTTCTGCGGGAATATTTCGAGACTATGGAAAAGAAACATTCCAATTTCAAATTCATCACAGCAGTTAGCCGTGAAGAAAAAAACTCATTTGACGGTGGAAAATTATATATCAGCCACAGAGTCCGAGAGCTCGCAAATGAAGTTTCCACCGCTATTTCCAATAACGGCCGTTTTTACATCTGCGGCGGACCGAAAGGAATGGAAAAAGGGGTCATCGAAGAAATGCTCAAGGCTGCAAAAAGTACTTTGTCTTATGAAGAATTTAAGAAAGATCTAGAGTCAAAAGACCAACTATTTGTGGAGACTTACTAAGATGGCGAAACTAGGAATTATCAAAGATATCGACAAGGGAAGAGGTGAAGTGATTCGGGTGGAAATTTCCGAATACAAAGGACAAACTTTCTTTAACATCCGAGTTTGGTACCAAGACGCTACAGGAGAATTCAAACCCACCCAAAAAGGAGTCGCACTTTCACCCAGCGTAATAGGCGAATTGAAAGAAGCGATCGAAGAAGCAGAACGCTGGTTAGCTTAGCTTTCCGTTTCTCCCTGATTTGCAAATATAATCCTTTGTAAAGTTTCTCTTGCCAAAGGCAACGTCTCTGCGACACGAATGTGATTGTAGAGACGGGTAATTTCAAAAACCTTCTTAACGGAATCACGGATATTTGCGGCCACAAATTCCCCGCCTCTGCGTCGCAACCATCCTACAATTTGAATCAACGTTCCTATCGCGGATGAATCGATGTGCGCCGTATCTGAAAAATCGAAAATCACATAACGAAACCCTTCTTCCAGTTTTTTCTCCACCATGGTTTTGATTTCAGGACATTTGTAGAGATCGATATCTCCCTTTGTTTTATATTCGAAAATTTCATCATGGACCTGAACCCCTTTCAGATCTATTTTTTCAGGACCTCTGGCAATAAACGAAGATCCGGCAAATATATGTTTGGTGAGGTTGTTCGACTTTTCTTGAATTTTTGCATCCATCAATTGCAATCTGTGAACCAAAGAACCGAGTGCGTTCGGAGAAAAATGTTTGTTTGCATCGATGTCCTGGATCAGTCCCAGCAAAATCAATCTAGCATCTTCAAGATTGCCTTGTTTGACAAGATCGCTGATTTTGGAGATACCTTTTCCCGCGTTGGCAACAAGCATCTCTACCAACACATCCGGATCTTGCTTTCCTTTTGCATCTCCGTACTGAATCGGGAAATCCATCTCTTGCGATTCCAACTTCATCTGATTGACTAAATTATAATAAGTTACTTTGGAATGAAAGACAGGCTCGTCGATTTTACGAATGGATTCGTCGATTTCCAGTTTCAGCACAATATTTCGAATATCATCGGATCGTATATCACCTGTTTGAATATTGATCTTTTGACGACCCAGACTTTTAGCATCGCCTTGGAACTCTGCAATTTCTTCCGACACCTGATGGGAAAAATCGTTCAATAGTTCTTTGAAATGTACACCCGGAGCAAGAGTAAGTTCCAAATCAATCGCCTGTGCATAAAGAGCTCCAATATCTCCGAACTCTTGAAAGAAAATATCGGATGCGGTTTCCGGATTGTCTACGAAGTAAAAATTGCCTCCACCGGCTTTGGCAATATCAACTAACATAGATTCATTGAAATCGCTTCCTACACCGATTGTGGTAGTAGATATTCCTCTTGCAAAATGATCTTTCGCAATCTGAATCAACGGATCAGGTTCTTTGATCCCTGAGGTTGGGTTTCCATCCGTAAGTAAAATCACACGTTTGTATGCATTCGGAACCGAGGCGGCTTCTACGGCGCGAAGCGCGGAAAGCCAACCACCGCTTAAATTGGTGGAAGTGCCTACTTGAATGCTACGAAGTCTGTCGGATACGGAAATCTTTTCGGTAAGATGAGTCACCGCTTGGATGATCTGTACATCCGCGGAATAAGCGATAATGGCAAGTAAGTCATGACGAGTGAGCCAATTGACCAAAGCACAGGAAGCTTCTATCACCGCTTCTATCTTGTCCCCTTTCATGGACCAACTTTTATCAATAACAAGACCGATGACGATAGGTTGTCTTTGTGTTAAACTGGGATTAGCGGGGGTTCTTAGCCTAAGCAAGAGATGATTTTCTTGGGAAACACCCGATACTACGTTCGGATATTCGAATTTTGCCTCAATCTGCATGACGCTATGAAGATTTATCTATTTTAACTTTCCGCAAGAACAATTTATGATTTATTGTCATCTAATGGTTTTTCAATTCTATGTTGGGTAACGTTCACGAAATATATCATTCTGTCTCGGGAGAAGGCATTTCGCAAGGAATCCCGACAATCTTTATTCGTTTTGCAGGTTGTTCTCTTCGCTGTGGAAAAACCGAAAATAAAAAACTATGGTGTGACACACCGTACGCACTTGGCCCCAATCAGGGAAAGTCCATGGACTTGGATTCCATTATCAAAGAAATGGAAACAATCGATCCTTTCCATGCTTCACAAATTTTACTGACTGGTGGAGAACCTTTGGAAGGTAAAAACGGAGAAATGAGTTCTCTTCTTTGTAAACATATCTACCAAACACGAATCCATGCAAACAAGCCCTATCCTGCGCCTAGAATTGAAACAAACGGCAAAGAAAGAATTAACGATGAAATAAATCGGGTTTATACAATGGACTACAAGCTGCCCGGGTCGGGGATGGAAGACCAAATGGAAAAAGAAAATTTTTCCGTTCTGAGAAAGAGACATAATATTCTTGACGAAATCAAGTTCGTGGTGCGTGATAGATACGATTTTGAAAGAAGTTTAGAAGTTCTCCGCGAATTTTCCCCCGATACGAATATACTTTATTCACCAGTTTTTGGAGAAATGGATGCAAACGAACTTGTAGAATGGATCAAAAAAGAAAATCCGCCTAAAGCACGTTTGTCGCTACAAATACACAAAGTATTATGGGGTAATAAAAAAGGAGTTTGATGGAAATCCCAACACAACTGAGTTTAGATTTTGAGTCTACCCAAGAAGCAAAACAAACTTATGAATATGCATTTTTAATCGATGAACCCGAATTAGGTTTCGGTAAAATTTTAAGCGAAACCAATGTATCTCTCGAAGTACTTTTCGAATCCAAAGAAATCTTCAAAACCATCTCCAAAAAAAATCCAAAACTCTATTATTTAAAAAAGTATCCGAATTCTCTCCGGGAATGGGAGGAATTTCCACGTGCTATGGAAGTGGCGCTCCAGGCCTACCAACTCAAACTGACCCATAGTTTCGATAAACTTTCTTCCTTATCAAATTCCAGAACAAGACTCCTTCCTCACCAGATCGAATCCACTTTTATCGTAGCAAACAGCCTTCGCCCCAGATTTATATTGGCGGATGAAGTAGGACTCGGAAAAACCATCGAAGCCGGACTTGCGATGAAAGAGTTGATGTTTCGTCGGGGACTCAAACGGGTATTAGTTGTAGCTCCATCTCCTTTGCTCGTTCAATGGCAACAGGAAATGCGAAACAAATTCAACGAGGATTTCGCCATTGTTCGCAGAAGAAATTTTGTCACCAACGGGGAAGACCATTGGCGTAATTTTAATAAGGTGATCACATCTATAGATTTTATCAAAAATCCGATTTATGCCGAAGAAATTCTAAAAGTAAAATGGGATATCGTCGTTTTTGATGAGGCTCACAGACTCCGAAGAGATTATTCCAAAATCACAAGAGGATATCTCTTTGCGGAAAAAATCTCCCGCAAAACGGAATGTTTGTTGTTACTTACCGCAACTCCGTTTCGGGGAAAATTGGAAGAATTGTTTTATCTCTTACATTTGGTTGATCCGAATATCCTAGGACCTTACCATACGTTTGTAAATGATTACGTGATCGGTGGAAAAACCGATTTGAAAGAAAAGATCTCCAAAGTACTACTTCGTCGAAGAAAAGTCGAAGTAGGCGGATTTACAAAACGTTTTGCAAAGACAGTGCAGATTGATCTCTCTCCCATCGAACGTCAGTTTTATGAAGAAACCACCGATTATGTAAAACGTGAATACAATCTGGCAATGGGAACAAAAAACCGTGCCGTCGGTTTCGTAATGATCGTTTTCCAAAAACTTTTGGATAGTTCCGTTATTGCTTTGTTATCCGCTTTGCAAAAAAGAAAATTCATGCTGGAATCCAAATTTCACTATATGAAAGAACAGGAAGTAAGTGTGGATGATTGGGACTTGGATGAGACGGAAGGAGTGGAAGATTTCCTAACCGTTCTTGACGAGTCGGAAATGTCCAATTTCCAAAGAGTGAAACGCGAACTATTCACTTTGAACCGACTCATTCATTTGGGCAAACAAATCAAAGAAGACCGCAAGTCTCAAAAACTGAAAGAAACTTTGGCCAAATTGAAAAAAGAAGGTCATAAAAAATTCATCATCTTCACTCAATTCAGAACTACTCAGGATCATATCCATGCATTGCTGGAGCCCGATTTCAAAATCGTATCTTTTCACGGTTCCCTTAGCATGGATGATAAGGAAAGAGCGATTCAAAAATTCAAAGAAGAATATGAAATCATCATCTGTACCGAAGCAGGTGGTGAAGGAAGAAATTTACAATTCGCCAATATTCTTTTCAATTACGATCTTCCCTGGAGCCCGTTAAAGATTGAACAAAGGATTGGAAGGATTCATAGATTCGGTCAGAAAGATAATGTTTATATTTTCAACTTCGCTTCCAAAGATACGGTTGCAGAAAGAATTTTAGAAGTACTTTCCAACAAGATCAAACTATTCGAAGAATCCATCGGCGCTTCCGACGAACTTCTCGGTACCATCGAAGGAGAATTGGACTTTAACTCCAGTTTTATGAAGTTTATCACCGGAACAAAATCCAAAGAAGAATTGGAAACCGAATTCGATCTTCGAATTCAAGTGGCTCAGAAAGGCTTTCAGAAATTGAATTCCCTAGTCACTCCGAAACTTCTCGATTTCAATTTGAAAGATTATTATGATCATACCCAAGACGAAAGGGATTGGAACAACCAACACTTGGAAGAAGTTGTGTCTCTAGGTTCCAAATTTTTTTACAACCAATTGCCCGGCAGTCTTACGCAAGCAGGAAAAGGAAGATATAATTACACTCACCCGGATGGAAAAGTAAAGCCGGCGACTTTTGATTCCGAATACGCACTCACAAATGATTCCGTTGAATTTTTGGCATTCGGCCATCCATTCGTAGAAAAGGTGACGGAACTCTTGACAGCATCTCATGTGGGCACCAGAAAAAAATACGTGCATTCCGATACCATCAAAAACAAAATCCTTTTTGTTTTCCTTGTGGAATTTCAGTTCTCATTGAAACGAATGGAAATTAGCTTTTTAGAATATGATTTGAATAAAAAAGAAATCAAAGTTCTATCGGAAAAGACTCCCGAATGGGAAAAAGCCACAACTTACGTTGCAGACAAAGAACTTTCCATGTCTGTATTGGAACATGCATTCATTCAATCCTTTCCTTATATTGAAAACAACGTGGAAAAAAGAAAAGAAACCTTAAGAAAGGAAACCCTTTCTATTTTTCAAAAAGAAGAATATAAGATCGAACTATCTCATCAAAAAACGATTCGGCAATTGGAAGAAAAACTGATGCGACAAGAAGCTGCTTATAAATGGGACACTCGGCCCGAAAAAAAAGCAGTCTTACATAGAACAATGAAAGAAATCCAACGGGCCAAAGAAGAATTTGAAATTGAAATTCGAAAAGTTAGAAACGGATCGAAGATCACTCACAAAATCGAATTGTTTCAAACTTACATAGCATATTAAATTCATTTACAATCTGCTAAAAATCTTATCTGATTTGTTCATGCAAACAGATAAGATTCCTTTTTGGTTAAAGATTTTTATTGGTCTGATATTGGGCGTTGTAGCCGGAGTTTGTTTTCATCCGGATAGAAATTTTATTTCCGAAAAAACCGCATCCATGTTTCTTCCCTGGTTACGATTCCCCGGAGATGTTTTTTTAAATCTTTTGCAGATGATCATGATTCCTTTGGTGATCGCATCGGTTGCATTAGGTGTTTCCAGTCTTTCCAACTTGTCCGATCTTTATAAATTGGGAACAAGGGTATTTTTATACTTTATTCTTACTACTGTTCTTTCCATTTCCATCGGTATTTCATTGGCACTACTTATCAAACCGGGTAACAAAATCAACCAAGCCGAAGTATCATTGTCCGAAACAAAGAAGGATATTTCGAAATCCGAAAAAGAGGAGCCTATTCCTAAAATCATTGCAGACATCATTCCCAGTAATCTTATCAAAGCCATAGCCGAAAAACAAATGTTATCTCTTGTAGTTTTCGGAATTTTTCTCGGAATCTTCTTTTTATCCGCGGATTCGATCAAAGTAGCGCCCCTCAGAAACCTGCTAACTTCCTTGGAGGGTTTTTGCATTTGGGTTGTAGAACAAGCTATGAAGATAGCTCCCTTTGCAGTCTTCGGACTTATGGCATACGCATTGACCCAAGTGGGAGTAGCGCTACTTACGGGATTATTTTATTATGTTTTTACCGTGTTAGCCGGTCTATTTTTAGTATTGCTTATGTATTTGCTTTTTGCTTACCTATTTGGAAACAGAAAGCCGATTCAATTTCTAAATGAAATCAGAGAAATTCAAATTCTCGGGTTTTCCACATCCAGTTCGAGTTCCGTGTTACCCTTTTCTTTGAAAATTGCAAAAGAGAAGATGAAAATCAGAGAAAAGATCGCGGACTTTGTACTTCCCTTAGGCGCTACAGTGAATATGGACGGAACCGCATTGTACCAAGGAGTGGCGACGATATTTCTCAGTCAGGTTTATCAAATTGATTTTAGCATTACGGAACTGATTCTTCTGGTATTTACCGTGACCGGAGCTTCCATCGGAACCGCTGCAACGCCGGGTGTAGGGATTGTTATCCTAGGTTCTATTTTACATTCCTTTCATATACCGATTGAGGGCATCGCAATCCTTTTTGGGGTTGACCGATTTTTAGATATGTGCCGAACATCTGTAAATCTCAGTGGAGATTTGACAGCTGCTGTCATAATGGATCACTGGTGGAAGGATTAAACGAAAATGGGTCATCTTCACAAACTAATTCTTGTAATCGGATTCTTCGGATTCGTTTCGAACTGCGATACAAAGAAAGAATATACCAATGACATAACTGCAAATATGCTTTGTTATACTCTCGCAGCCTGCAACAAAACCAATCCTACTAGGGTAGGAATGATCGGAGATAGCTGGACGGATTTATTATTAGGTTTTCCTGCTGTCGACACTCTGAGAGTTCAGTTGGAAAAAAACCATGGCTATCAGATAACAGGTGCTACATTGGGTGGACAGACTTTAAATGCAGTTTTTAACCAGGGACTCCATTTCCAGGTGATCGACCAGGCAGGCGCAGATATCCATTCCATCATACTTTCCCTAGGCGGAAATGACATTCAAGCCCGTTTAAGCGAATACAGTTCCAATCCCGATTCCGTCCAAGCAGCAAGACTCTCTACAATCAAATCCCAGTTGCGAACCATGATCCAAGCCGGAAATGCCTATAAAACTTCCAAATACGGCGGGCAACCGATTCGTTGGATCATACACGGGTACGATTATTCAAATCCGTTCAAAACCCCGGTCATTCTAAACTCAGATGAAGGTTGCAAATCCGCTTTTGCAAGTGCAGGAATTGTTCTGACGGACGCAGAGGTTCCCGTATTCTCCGCAAAACAATTGGATGGATTCAACGAAATGCTAAGAGGATTTACCAAAGAAGAACCTTACTTTTATTATGTGGATTTACGAAGGACACTAGGCGGCCCTAACGTATCTAATCCGGAATTGATGTTTGACTGTATTCATCCGAACAGTTTGGGTTTTTCCTTTCTTGCCGGAAGACTAGCTCCACTCATCGCACCCATTACCAAAGAAGGAAATTAATCAAATGCGTTTTTATATCATATTACTCCTATTGATTGCAATTCCGGTTTCTATCCTGCAAGCGGAGGGAGAAACAACCATTACGGGCACTGCTACCGCTACTACGACTACTACTGCGGCACCATCTACATCGTCAAAGTTCGCTCACCCGATCCAAATCGAACCTGTAGCCATTTATACGAAAGTACGTGTCAATGCCATCTATTGGGATAAAAAGTATCTCGGTGTTTATGAGGAGAACAAAAACATCAATATAGAAGGAGAGTATGCTTTTACGAAAACACTTTCCGTGACTTCTTCCTTAGGAAGAAATCAATATTCTTTTACGGACTCAGAAACGGAAAAAACCTGGGACAGATGGAATGCAGGTTTAAAATACGGGAAAGTTTGGGACAACGGAACCTCACAATGGTTATTTGGTGCTGGACTCAGATTGTACGATAGAAAAAGAAATTCGGAATTAAAAGAAAGGGAAAATCCCGAATTATATCTTGTCAGACCGAACATCGGGATGGGATACAAAAACGGAGCCTTTGAAATCATGACGGAACTACGGTTTCAAACCGAAACCAATTCCAAATTGAAAGAATCCAACATCCAGGAATTTCGTCGTTATTATCAATTAGGGATTGCACCTTCTTTTGCAGTCACCCCGTCATTAAGAGTTTTCACAGAATTGGAATATAGAGAACCTTTTGCCAAAGATATCGATACAAGAACCAGGTTTTTCAATTTTTATCCGGGAGTATCTTATGCGACCGAAAAAGCGGGAACATTCAGCTTATCCTTGTTATTCCCTGTGCTTGCCAAAAATGAAAATGCCATTGATCGGGGAATCAGATTCTCCTATATTTATTTTTTCGATACGACAGGCGAATGAGGTTTTTTTCATCCCTACTACCAGTTTTCTTCGTTGGATGTATCAGCATCCAACAGGGAAATCCTTCCATGACTATGCTTTACAATCGAGGCACGAGCGGTTTTGCTGGAACCGCGATTTCTTCCAAGGATGATTTTGTGATCGGGGAAAGTTGTATTACTTCCTACTTCGGACTATTCTCTTGGGGAGATGCCAGCGCCGAGTCTGCGGCAAGAATGGCAAAATTGAAAGAGATTTATTCCATCAATCATGTAACAAAAACACAGTATCTTTTTTTACAGGAATTCTGCACTGTCCTACTTGGCAAATGAATGAAGATCTAGAAAATCTTAAAGAGTTTTCAAAACAGATCAAATCGGGCGAATTGTACGAAAACCTCCAATCCAAACTGCTGACCTATCAAAAAAAGAAGTCCGGCAAAAAAGACAAATCGATAGAATCCCTTCAGAAAAAAATTGAATCCAAAGAAATTGAAATTCAAAAACTAATCGGTGAAATCATTCATTTACAAAATCAACTCTCCTCATTACTTGATAAAGAACTCAATTCCTAATCCATGATTTTTCTCTCTCATTTGATCAAACCGCTAGCTGTTCTGATTTTTCTAGTCATCAGCTTAAACTGTGCTTCCACGGGCTACGGACCGCAAGGATTGCTCTTCACAAATCACTCCATCGGACTTTATGCGAACCAAATCGATTCCGGGAAGGAAGGTTCTGCCTGCGCTTTTTCGATACTTGGACTTTTGGCCTGGGGAGATGCCAGCATAGGAAAGGCAAGAGAGAAGGGTTTACTAACTAAAATCAATCTGATCGAGCAAAATTCTTTTAGTATTTTAGGAATCTATGCTAAAGTTTGCATTGTAACAAAAGGAAATTAGTCGTTAAATAATAGAGAGCCCATGTTTTCCAGATCGATAAAACTTTCAAGTTACATAATCCTATTTGGATGCGTATTATTTTCCATTCAATGTGGACCTCCGAAACCTGAGCCTTATCTTTTAGGTCTACTAGCACTGCCTTCGGGAAGTTCGGATACATCGTCTACTTTCAAAGTAGAAACGACGAACCCGGCAAAAAATGAAACTGCGGTCCCCACGAACGTGAATATAACGATCACGTTTTCCAAAAATGTGGATCAGTCCAGCGTTGCCGGAAATATAACTCTCACTCAACCTGCTTCCAATAAAATCACAAGTCTCTCCGCAAGCACCAATAACAAAGTAGTTACCCTTAGACCGAATACTACCTTTGATGCCCAGTCCACTTATACTTTCACTTTGAAAACAGGAATCAAAGATACAACCGGAACTGCTCTTACGGAAGCATATACTTTCGGTTTCACTACTCAATAAAAAAGCCCGAGTGTTTCCACTCAGGCTTCTTATACAATCCGTTCGGATTTAGTCTTATCTTATTTGAAAAGTTGTAAAATCACTCCGCCTTTCAGAACAAAGAATTCAGCAAACACAAGTGATGTGATCGCCATAAGTTTGATCAGAATGTTGATGGCAGGTCCGGAAGTATCCTTTAATGGATCTCCTACCGTATCTCCCACAACCGCAGCTTTGTGCATATCAGAACCTTTTCCACCGGCTTTCTTTTCGATGTACTTTTTAGCGTTGTCCCAAGCTCCACCTGAGTTTGCGGAAGAGATCGCAAGAACCACACCGGAAACAAGAGCACCTGCCAGTAATCCTGCAAGAGACTTCACACCGAATAAATAGCCCACAACGATCGGGCTAAGTAAAACCAAAAGGCCGGGAGGAATCATTTCACGAAGAGCAGCCGAAGTGGAAATATCCACACATTTTGCATACTCAGGTTTTGCAGTTCCTTCCATAAGTCCAGGAATCTCTTTGAATTGGCGTCTCACTTCTTTTACCATATCCAAAGCGGCTTTACCCACGGATTTCATCGTCATTGCGGAAAAGATAAACGGTAACATAGCACCGAATAAAAGACCGCCGAAAACCCAAGGATCAAGTAGTTCGATTGTGGTAAGATCAACGGCTCCTTCGCCTAACTCCTTTGATGCGAGTTGAGTTCTGGTAATGAATGCTGCAAAAAGTGCAAGAGAAGTAAGCGCGGCAGAACCGATCGCAAATCCCTTTCCTACGGCAGCAGTTGTATTTCCGGCAGCATCAAGGTTATCCGTTCTATCACGAACTTCTTTTCCTAGTTCCGCCATCTCGGCAATACCGCCTGCGTTATCGGAAACGGGGCCGTAAGCATCGATCGTAAGTCCAATTGCGATTGTGGAAATCATACCAATCGCAGCGAGTGCGATTCCATACATTCCGGCAAGTAGATTGGAGATAACAATCACGATCACGAGCAATACGACAGGAACAACGGAGGAATGGTATCCTAACGCCAAACCGTAAATAATGTTAGTTGCAGCACCCGTTTCACAGGATTCGACAACTTCTCTTACTGGTTTGTAAGCATGGGATGTGTAATATTCCGTAACCCAACCGATGAGCATTCCCGCAAATAGTCCAAGAGATACTGCGGTGAATATATTCCACTTAGTAATCGTCTTTTCACCGATTTGGAAGCTATCTACCATAAAGAAGTCCGTTACGAAATAAAGTGCAACGGCAACAATCGCTGTGGAAATCCAAAGTTGAAGTTTAAGTGCAAATTCAACGCTACCGGTTTCTTTCACTCTTGCAAAGAAGGAAGTGATTAGGGAAGCAGGAATCCCGATGGCAAGAATCAGCAAAGGATAAAGTAGAGCAGTGTTATTGCCAGCTAACGCAGATGCAGTGGCACCGATTACAAGAGCCGCACAAGTGGCTTCCGCAGCGGAACCAAAAAGATCGGCACCCATTCCTGCGATATCACCTACGTTATCTCCCACGTTGTCTGCAATGGTAGCCGGGTTACGAGGGTCATCTTCCGGAATCCCCTTTTCCACTTTACCTACCAAGTCAGCACCTACGTCCGCAGCTTTCGTATAAATACCACCGCCTACACGACCGAAAAGTGCCACAGAAGAACCACCCAAACCGAAACCGGCAAGTGACTCCATAAGGATGTGTTTGGGAACATCCACATTTAAAACTGTAAAAAGAATAAAGAGTCCGACTAAGCCTAAAACAGCTAGTCCAACTAGGCCGAATCCCATTACCGCACCTGAGTCATAAGCCACTCGAAATGCTTTGGAAAGGGAAGTCTTTGCAGCTTGCGCAGTTCTCACGTTTCCTTTTGTGGCAATCGACATGCCCACAAAACCGGAAAGGCAGGAAATCAACGCACCACTGACAAAAGCGATCGATGTGTAAATTCCTTCGTTGAAATCCGTTTTAGGATTATCCAGAAGAAGAAAAATAAGCACAGTCATGAAACTAATGAAAAGTAAAATGACGCGGTATTCGCGGAGTAGGAAAGCCATAGCGCCTTCCGAGATAGCCGCCGCTATTTCTTTTAAGCGGTTGTTTTGTTCGACGTTGCCGCCTTCTGCACCGACTTGAATCCTTACGACTCGTCCAGCGTAGAAAATCGCCGTGGCTATAGAAAGTAAGCCCAAGACGATAATGATCAGCTCTGCATTCATGAAGTCCTCTTTTGGATTGAATATTTGATTTTCTAAGAAAATTTAGAAGATGACCGATGAGAATCTATAGATGGCATCACGGTCAAGGAGAAAATGGCAGTTAAGGGTTTTGGCTACAACTCTATTTCTTTTCTGCGTCAGAATTTGGGCAGAATCCCCTGATCCGGTAAAAGTATTCTATACTTATGACCATCTTTTGCACGTTGCAGAGGAAAAGATCACTACTTACACTCCCACCAAGGCATTTAATTTTTTAGCAAAAGCAAAAGAGCTCCGTCCCGAGCCGGACTATCGTTATTACAATATTTTGGGGGAAGCACATTCAAAACTAGGGCAAGATAACGAAGCGATGGAGGCTTTCGAAAAATCGGTAGAGTTAAATTCGAACCAGTTTCCTTTGTTTTTAAGGATCTCGGATTATTACGAAAACAATAGAAAGCCGGACAGAGCACTCTTATTCACGGAAAAATACCTTTTACTGGTTCCCACTGACAAAAATCGAATTTATAAAGCCGCTATACTTTCCCGCCGGATCGGCAAAGAGGAATCCTACCAAAAGTATATTAAATTATTAGAAAGTGATACTTCTTTCGCTACGGAAGAAGATGCTCTTCAATCCAGTTTATCTAAACATATCAAAAATAAAAAATGGAAAGAAGCGGAAGAACTCACAATTCGATACATTCCCTTTTTCCCCCGAACGGAAGGAATGTATGAATACTTAATTCTTTCCAGAAGGGGAAAAAAATCCCCTCTTTTGGAAGAAGCATATATTTTAGCATGCGTTACTTTCAAAGAAGAGACAAGATATTTTGTAAGATACGGAGTTTATCTGCAAGAGAACGGCAGATATTTGGAAGCCCTTTCCATATTCAGGAGAGCGTTCTTCAATGCCTTAAAATTTGAAACAAAAGGAGATTGGGACGAGATTTTGTTTTTGTTAAGGCAAAGTTATGCAAACTTGGGTTGGGAAAAAGAAACCCTGGCAATCGATCTTTTGGTAAAAGATATCAAACGAAGAGATTCGTTAAAAGATGAAGATTTAGAAAACCATATCCAAACTCATAGGAAAAACAGGGAATATTTACAATTTGCCGTTTATTGGTTCAAAGACAAAAACGAGAAAAAAACAAATCTATATCGCGGATTGCTAAAAGAAAGAGACCAAGAGAATGAGGTAAAAGAATTCCTATTCGTCATTGGTCCCTTCGCTTTGGAAAATCTGGAACTTTAACCGGTGTGATATTTCTTTTTATCTTCGATCAAAGTTTGTACTACGCTAGGATCGGCAAGAGTAGAGATATCACCTAACGAGTCAAATTCACCGCATGCAATCTTTCTAAGTATCCTTCTCATGATTTTGCCGGATCTGGTCTTCGGCAATCCCGGGGCCCAATGGATCACGTCCGGTCTTGCAATTTTACCGATCATCTTTTCAACCATCGTAATCAGTTCTTTTTTCAAATCATCATTTGAATGTACACCTTGTTTGACGGTAACGTAAGCATAAATCGCCTGACCCTTGATATCATGAGGGAATCCGACGACAGCCGCCTCGGCAATGGATTTATGTTCTACAATCGCGCTTTCCACTTCGGCGGAACCGATCCTATGCCCGGATACATTCAATACATCGTCCACTCTACCGGTAATGGTAATGTATCCGTCTTTGTCACGGTTTGCACCGTCTCCCGTGAAATAATAACCTTTGAATTGGGAAAAGTATGTATCGTAAAATCTTTTGGAATCTCCGTAAACTCCCCTCATGATGGAAGGCCAAGGAGAACTCAAACATAAATTTCCGGATGCTTCTCCCTTAGATATGATTTCCTTTCCGTCGTTATCAACTAATACAGGTTTGATTCCGAAAAAAGGAAGCCCGGCTGATCCCGGTTTTTGCGGAGCCGCTCCCGGCAAGGAAGTGATCATAATAGATCCCGTTTCCGTTTGCCACCAGGTATCCACGACAGGGCATTTGGATTTTCCGATGTTTTTATAATACCATTCCCATGCTTCCGGATTGATCGGTTCTCCCACGGAACCGAGCAAACGAAGTGATTTCAAGGATCGGGACTGAATCGGTCCCAATCCTTCCCGCATCAATGCACGAATCGCAGTAGGAGCAGTATAAAATACAGTCACACCGTATTTGTCGATCACATCCCAAAATCTCCCCGCATCCGGATAACTGGGAACTCCCTCAAACATCAGTGAGGTGGCTCCGTTGGAAAGAGGGCCGTAAACAATATAACTATGTCCTGTGATCCAACCCACATCGGCAGTACACCAATATGTGTCCGTTTCTTTATAATCGAAAACAGTACTGAAAGTCAAATTCGCCCCGAGCAAATATCCTCCGGTCGTATGCAAAACACCTTTTGGTTTTCCGGTGGAACCGGAAGTGTATAAAATAAATAGAGGATCTTCCGCATCTATTTCTGCCGGTGGGCAGTAAGCCTTTAAATCCTTGTCCTTCATCAGGAAATGATACCAATGATCACGTCCTTCCTTCCAGTTGAGATTGGTTTCGTCACCGGTCCTTCTCACTACAATGACATCGTTGATCTGAACTTTCGTTTCTTCTAAGGCCGCATCTATGTTTTTTTTCAACTCGATCGGTTTGCCTCCCCTATAACCGCCGTCAGCTGTAATAATCAGGCTCGGTTTGCAATCTTCAATCCGGCTCAAAAGTGCCTCGGGAGAAAACCCTCCGAATACTACGGAATGAACGGCACCGATCCGAGTACAAGCCAAAGCGGAGATGGCAAGTTCCGGAATCATCGGAAGGTAAATGAGAACTCTATCTCCTTTTTTAACTTTTAAGTTTTTTAGAATATTTGCGAGTTTATTGACTTCGCGATAAAGATCGTGATAGGTGAAGACTTTTGATTCTTCAGGATTGTCCCCTTCCCAGATGATCGCCGCTTTGTTTTTATGAGGGGAATCCAAATGACGATCCAAACAATTATAAGATACGTTTAATTTCCCGCCTTCAAACCATTTGACTTTTGCATTTTTAAAATCATGGCTTAGAACTTTCTTCCACTTCTTAAACCATGTTAGACGGTCTGCCTGTTCCGCCCAAAACTTTTCAGGCTTTTCGATGGATTGTTTGTATAACTTTTTGTAATCTTTTAAATTGATGTTTGTCTGTTTGACAAATTCTTTATTCGGTGGAACAACTCTTTCCTTAGCCATCTCTTCCCTCTCAGGGGAAAATTAAACAACAGGATGGAAGAGTTGTCCAGAAAGTTTCGAAACTTTCGTAATGATAAATGTTATTGAATCCTCTTAGTGCGATCCGGTTCGGATCAGATCCAAAAATTCGCTTCGAGTGGTAGGATCGGATTTGAAAAGCCCTAAAAGACTGGACGTGAACAACTCCGAATTTTGTTTTTCCACACCCCTCATCATCATACAAAGATGTTTGGCTTTGATAACAACCCCTACACCCAAAGGATCCAAAGTCTCTTGGATCGCCTGTGCAATTTGATCCGTGAGTCTTTCCTGAACCTGAAGTCTTCGGGCAAATACATCTACAATGCGCGGGATTTTACTGATTCCTATGATTTTTTTATTCGGAATATAGGCGACATGAGCGCGACCGTAGAAAGGAAGAAGATGATGTTCGCATAAAGAATACATTTCAATGTCCCGAACGAGAACCATGCCTGTGGTATTTTCTTCGAAGATGGCGCCGTTTACAAGGGAATCAAGATCGGCTTTATAACCGCTTGTTAAAAATTCATAAGCCTTTTTTACACGACTAGGAGTTTTGAGAAGTCCTTCCCGACCCGGGTCTTCGCCGATTTGTTTGATGATTCCCTCGATTAAATCTTCCATTCGTGTTTCCCTTTCCAGAAATAGTATTGCTCGCCTGCTCTGATTCTAAAATCTGAATTCAGAGAAATTACTATCAATTTGACTAGTTTTATTCAGAATTAGATAGGCACATTTCCTTTTTTCAAATTCTTTAGGACATAATCTAATAATACGATGCCTATCAAAGTCGGCTTTGACGCGAGGATGATTGAAAATTCCGGAATCGGAATTCGCATTCAGCATATTTTAAAGTTTTGGCCCCTTTCGGAAAAAGAGGTCGAATTACATGTATTTGGTGATCCAAGTCTTCTTTCCAAACATGACTTACCTTCCCATTCCAAAATCATTCCCTATACTGCAAAAATATATTCCGTAAGAGAATGGTTAGGCCATCCTTCCATGAAAAAAATGGACATTCTGGATATCCCTCATTTCAATGTGCCGATTTTTCACATACGCAAATGCATTGTTACCATTCACGATTTGATCCCGTATCATTTCAAAGCGGCACATAGTTCTCTCGTCAAAAGAATCTACATGCAGTTTATTTTTCGTTGGATCAAGTGGTTTGCTCACAAGATCATCGCAGTATCCGAATTTACAAAACAAGATCTGATCCGGGAATTTCATTACCAAACATCCCGGATCTCCGTAATTTATAACGGAATCGATACAGAAACTTTCTCCAAAAGAAAACCGGCTGAACTATCTTCCTTTCAAACGAAATACAAATTGCCAAAAGATTATATTTTTACGGTAGGAATAGGAAAGGCACATAAAAACTTTCCTTTTTTATTGGAAACTTTGGAAGAAATGTGGCAGGACAAATCCCTGAAATCACCTTTGGTGATCGGCGGTATCAGTAAAAAAATTCCGGACGAACTTTTGGAATTTCAAAAAAAACATAAAACTCTGATTTATTTTCTCCCTCATTTACCTTACGATAAACTACCATTAGTCTATCAATCTGCGAAATTATTCATATATCCTTCTATGTATGAAGGATTCGGGTTTCCCGTTTTGGAAGCACAAACTTCGGGAACTCCTGTATTATCTTCTTCTGCAAGCGTTTTGCCTGAAATTTTAAAAGATACGGCAGAGTATTTCGATCCTTCCGATAAAAATGATCTGAAGATCAAATTATCGGAAATCCTAAAGAATCAAAAAAAACAAAAACAACTTACCAAATTAGGAGAAACCAATTCAAAACGGTTTCCCTGGAAAAATGCGATCGAGAATTTGAATTCATTGTACCAATCCGAAATCGAAGGATTCGCAGAAAACGGTTAAGTCCCGACCATCTCCTCAAAAATAACCCCGTATTTCGTAAAAAACCTCCGAAAAAAAAACTTGTCATGGTACTGCCAGGAACGAGATTGATTCTCAATAGCACCATGATCAAATGTCACTGCGCAGAAGTTTTCTTTGAAGAGATCTTAAATGTTGTCAAAGATACAAATCGCCCTATACTAGAAGTAGCGAAGGAAATGGGAGCTGCCGATACTTGCACTGCTTGTGTAAGCGATATGCTCCAATTCATTCAAAATGAACTAGAGGGGCTAGAACTTGCAGGACATTCAACTTATCGATAACCATTTAATCCAAACAGTCATTTCCAAAGCGGGTTCCTCTCCGCGAAAGCGCACCAATCATAATTTTCACCAATTAACAGAAGTTTACCAAAGATTTTTAAATGTCCTGATGGAAGATACATATGTCTCCGTTCACAGACATCTTTCCGATCCAAAACATGAAACCTTTTTGATTCTCCAAGGAAAGGTAGGTTTTCTCATTTATGACGAAGAAGGGAATGTAAAAGAAAAACATCTGCTGTCTTCGGAAGGTCCGGTCTACGGAATAGACATTCAACCGGGGGTTTGGCATAACTTAGTTTGTCTAAGTCCTGTGGCGGTTTGTTTTGAAGGAAAGTCCGGACCGTATATAGAAACAACGGATAAAGAATTTCATTCCAAATATCCAAGCGAAGGCGATCCGGAATGTGCTAAGACAAATGAGTCTTGGAAAAAATTATTTCAGTGATGAGGATCCTATTTTCCATATTCATGTTTACTTTTTTCAGCTGTAAAACACTACCGAAGTTTATACCGGTTCAAAATCATAAATCTTCACAAATCATAAGCAATGGGATCGAACGGAGCTTTCGTTATTTGTTACCGGGCGAATATAAAAAAAATTCCCTTCCTTTGATCTTCGTATTACACGGAGGTGGTGGTAGTAGCGAAGCGATGATTTACCTGACCAGGCTTTCCGAAAAAGTCGATCAGGACAGATTCATCGTAGTTTATCCGGAAGGCTTTGCCAATCGATGGAATGACGGAAGAGGAATCAAACATTCCATCACGGATCAGAAGAATACTGAAGACGTTTTGTTCTTTCGGGATATGGTAACTTATTTCAAAAAAAACTATCAGATAGATGAGAGTCGGATTCATGTGGTCGGTTTATCTAACGGAGGTTTTATGGCCCAGAGATTGGCCTGTGAAGCACCCGATATTTTCGCTTCCTCGTTTTCCGTTGCCGCAACTACATCCAAATTCTTATCTCAAAATTGCACTCTGAACGGCCCTTTATCCATCGGGTTCATATTCGGAAAAAAAGATGATATCATTCCTTATAACGGGGGAACCATTTATATCCCCAAAAATCCTTCAAATGATAAGGATAGAATCGGTGCAGGGGAAAGTATTTCCTTTCAAGATAGTTTGAAATTCTGGTCTGAAAAATTGCAATGTACTTCGGAAAACAAACGTTATATCCAAGGACTTAAACCGAAAATCAATAAGGATATCATTCGTTACGATTACGAATCCGCAAATAGTTCTTTAAAATTAAGAGCCTTCCTTTTGGAAAATGGAGGTCATATTTGGCCGCATGGATTTTTTTATCATAACGATAAAAAATACGGATATCTTTCGGAAGATTTGGATGCATCTTCTGCTGTATTGGATTTTTTTAAAGAAACTCCTAAGACAAACTACCTGGGCGGCAATTAATGTTTTATTCGGAAATTCGAAACAAACAAACGACATTCTCTACTTTGGAAACCGGATCGGGAGAACCCATCCTCTTTCTGCACGGATTTCCGGATAATAACAAAACCTTTTCTCAAATCATGGAACCGATCGGAAGACAAGGATATCATTGCGTAGCCCCTGTTATGCGTGGTTATGAGCCGAAAACAATCTCTCATTGGTCGAAACTTCATATCAACGATCTGGTTTTGGATATATTAGGATGGATGGACGATCGGGGCTGGGATCATGTCCATCTGGTAGGTCATAATTGGGGAGCGGTCATTGCTTATGCCGCGGGTATTTATTATCCGATGCGGATTTCTTCCATTACAGCCATAGGAGTGCCACTCTTAAAAAACTATCAGGAAACTCTGATCTGGGCACCGCAACAATCCTTTCATTCCTGGTACCTCCTTCTATTTCAAATTCCTTTTCTTGCGGAACTTACCATTCGTTCCAATCATTTTGCAATGATTGATTACCTTTGGAAAGATTGGTCGCCGGAATTGTTGCCGAATCAGGACCACCTAGCAGAGATTAAAAATAATTTTCAAAATCCGGGAGTTCTATCTTCGGCTCTTTCTTATTATAGAAACCTCAACGATTTGCTTACGGAATCAGGAAGAGAAAGTATTTTGGGAATTTTGGATGCGGTTGTTGGAACTCCTACCCAAGTATTGTATGGAGAAGAAGACGGTTGCTTTCATAGAAACTTATTCGAACAATTATTGAAAGATTCGGACTTTCCCCAAGGTCTGAAAAAAATCGGATTCAAAAATTGCGGACATTTCCTACATTGGGAAGAACCGGAAGCGGTCGTTGAAGAAATTTTATCTTGGGTTAAAAAAAACAAATATAAATTCTAGAACTCCTGCTCGTCTCATTTTAGCATGGAGTCGAAGATGAATATAAACTTAGGAATACTCGATCGTTTATTACGTGCGTTAGTTGGAATTGTAATTGCAGTCGTCTACTTAACCGGCTCCATCCAAGGTTTCACAGCAATTGTTTTTGCCCCCATCGGACTTTATTTGATCAGCACCGCTGTGGTCGGATTTTGCCCGATCTATTTTCAAAAAAATCTTTCTACCAAAACAAGAAAGCCGGTATGATCATTCGGTTCCTTCTCATCCTTTCTTTTCTGATCTTTGTTAATTGTTCAAAAGAAAACCAGGAAGACAGAAAAGGACAGGCTTTAGAGCTGATGAGCAAAATGCAAAAGGAGCTTTTGACTAATCTTACGGAATCCATTAAAAACCAAGGTCTGGTTGCTTCAATCTCTCATTGTTCCCGAATATCTCCTAAGTTGGAAAATGAAATCTCCGGAACAAATTGGAAGATCAAAAGGATTTCCGAAAAAAACCGAAATCCGAATCACAGCCCGGATGAAATTCAATTGTCCGTCCTAAAACATTGGGAGGAGAAAATTCAAAACAAATTCGCTCCCGATACTTTCATTTACAACAATGAAGAGAGATTCTTCGTGATGAAACCCATTTTGATTGCGCCCAATTGTTTGGGTTGCCATGGAATAGAAAAAGAAATTTTGCCGGAAGTGAAAAAGGAAATTTTAAAAATCTATCCGAACGACAAAGCATTCGGTTATAAAGTAGGCGACTTGCGAGGAGCCTTTATCGCTGAATATTTCCAAACAAAATAAGCACTTCATAATGTGCTGTTCTAGGAAAAAAGTCCACTAAAACGATTTCTTTGATTTCATAACCAATCTTTTCCAATCCCATCGCATCTCTCCTTAGAGTGCTCGCATTACAACTGGAATAAATCAGTTTTTTCGGTTTGTACTTTTCCACTTGTTCCAAAAGCAAAGGATTCAATCCTGCACGAGGAGGATTTACAATCCAAGTAGGATATCCTTTCGGTGCCGGATCTATTTTTTGAGTGTATAGATCTTTCACTTCATATAAGTAATGATCTATTCCGTTTTTGGAAGCATTCTTCTTTGCAAATTGAATGCTCTTAGGATGGCTTTCGTAACCCATAAGAGATTCGATTTTATCATTCAAACAAATCCCGATAGAACCTGACCCGCAAAAAAGCTCCAATACTTTCTCCGAAGTCGATAACCAAGAACCGATTTTATCGATCCATGGCTCAATTAGAAATTGATTGATTTGAAAAAAACCGTTAGGCGGTGCATAAATGGTTTTCCCTTTGATGAGAAACAAAGTATTCTCTTTCTCGTAAGGAACAACTTTATCCAGAGATATGCGTGCTTGAATACTATCCGATTTGGATTTGTGAAATTTTGGATTTAAACTTTGTTTCGGTTTTTTGATTTCGTTCGAGAGAGCTTTCCACTGGAGTTTCGAGTCCAAATTCAAACATTCTTTTGCTGAAGATTCCACTAAATCATGGGAAAATCTTTCGTAAAAACCGGGTTTGCCATCCACAATCTGCCATTGCACATTATTTCTGTAATGTGAAGAAGGGCCCGAGATCAGAGAGATTTGTTTTTTAAAATCTGGAAATAATTCCTTTAGAAGAGAAAGTTTGAGTTCTAACTCTTTTTCATAAGAAATATGGCGGTAAGAACATCCGCCGCATTCACCAAACGCTTCGCAATCGATCTTGATTCTTTGGGGAGAAAATTCATGAACTTCCAGAACACGACCGAACCATTCCTTTTTCCCATCCTTTTCAATCACCAATTCCACTTCTTCGCCGGGAATTCCTCCCGTTACAAAAACAGGATGACCTTCGTGATGAGACAGAGTATAGCCACCGTGAGCCCATTTTTCTAATTTTAATCGAATCTTTTTCATTGGTTTAATCCATGGATTGATAATTCCATTGACACCGCACTCGTATTTACCATAACGGATAGGTACTACTGGAGAAGTGGCTGAGTGGTCTAAAGCAGCGGTCTTGAAAACCGTCGTGGTAATCCCACCGTGGGTTCGAATCCTACCTTCTCCGACAGTACAAATGGAGACGTGCCTGAGTGGCCGAAAGGAGCGGTTTGCTAAACCGTCGTACGCCTAAAGTGTACCCAGGGTTCGAATCCCTGCGTCTCCGATATACTAACCCAGATGTCACCCCGGATCAAAGAAATACTAGATCGACTTACCAAGTTTCTCAAAACGGAAGAGGCGAAACTCCTCTTTGCCGCTTTGCCTTTGTATTTTTCCTGGGTTCCTATTTTGAGTTTTAACGATCGGATTTTAAAAATCCGCCATTTGTGCCTTTATTCAGCAATTAACACCGGTTTATTTTTTGCATTGCTATTCGCGGCTCAGATTTTATCCTTTCTTCCCTTCGTAGGATCTTTTTTATCTAATTTTGTGCATCTCGTATCCATTCTACTTTATCTTGGATTGTCGGGATTTTTGATTTACTCTCTCCGCTTGAAAAAAACCATTGATATACCCATTCTTTCAGACTGGGAAAAAAAGCTTTCGAGCTTATTTGCGCCCATAGCTCAATTGGATAGAGTATCTGACTACGGATCAGAAGGTTAGAGGTTCAAGTCCTCTTGGGCGCACGAGTTTTTTTCGATTCGTTTTTGCATCGCTGGTTTGAAATCAGAAAAAACTTCCCGAACGAAATACCTTCCTTCACACAAATCTATTCCGAAACAAACAACGAAGTTATCTCCGAGTCTTTCAATCATGTAGAATCGGAAAGAAATGCTACCCTTCATAGCGAAATCATCGCGATCGAAGCCGCAGTCAAAAAGCTAAACGAGAAATATCTAACTGATGCCGTCTTGATCACTGCTCTGGAACCTTGTTTGCAATGTGCCGGAGCTATACTCCGTGTTAAATTACCGAAAGTATATTACCTTCTACCTGCAAAACCGGGTGAAGGAATCTCTTCTTACTCGACAGAATCCATTTATCTGCTGAATCATTTCCCGACCATCCGGTTGATTGAAAATTCTGCGATAAAAAATGAATTTCGGGAATTTTTCAAAGAGAAAAGGTAGAATTCTATTGACCATTTCTTTTTATGGAAGTTCGTAGAATCCATTGGAGAAGTGTCAGAGCGGTCTATTGTGCATGCTTGGAAAGCATGTGTGCCAAAAGCACCCCGGGTTCGAATCCCGGCTTCTCCGAATGGTTCCTAAATGAACGAAAACCACCAAGTCCTATTCCGCAAATATCGCCCTCAGTTCTTTAAAGACGTAATTTACCAAGACCTGGCTGTAGGGTCCCTTCAAAACGCATTCAAGACTAAAAAAATCGGTCATGCCTATATCTTTATCGGACCTCGTGGGGTCGGAAAGACCACAATCGCTCGCATTCTTGCCAAACGTTTGAATTGCGAAAATCCGGACGGAGTTGAACCATGTAACAAATGTTTATCTTGCATGGAGATTACAAAAGGGAATTCCAACGATGTAATGGAAATTGATGCCGCTTCCAACAGCGGTGTGGATAATATTCGCGACTTGCGTGAAAATGTGAAATTCAACGCAATGGGCGGAAGATATAGAGTTTATATTTTAGATGAGGTTCATATGCTCAGCAGTGCCGCATTCAATGCACTTCTGAAAACTTTGGAAGAACCTCCTCCTCATGTGGTCTTTATCCTAGCTACAACGGAATATCACAAAATCCCGGAAACCATTCTCTCCCGTTGCCAGGATTTTCATTTTAGAAAAGTACCTGTTGCCGTACTCCAACAGTATGTAGAAACACTTTGTGTTAAGGAAAATTTCAAATTCGACTCCGAAGGTCTTTTCTGGATTGCTAAGAAAGGAGACGGTTCCGTTAGAGATACTCTTTCCTTTATGGAACAAGCAGTTGTTTTCACCGATGGCAATCTAACAGGTGCAAAACTAAGAAAGATGATCGGTTATCATGGAATTGATACTTTCATCGAACTTTTAGAGGATATTTTAGATCCCGCTCGTTCCGCTAAAATTTTTGAAAAGTTGGAGACATTCTTTCAAGAAGGAATGGATCTGATCAAATTCACTTGGGACTTTCTCGAATTTTTAAATTCTCTTTTACTCATAAAAGACAATCTTGCGGATCGGGAGTCTTTGAATATTCCCGTGGAAGATTTGCAAAAACTTAAGCTTCAATTCAGGGAATTGGATCGTGAAGTTCTGATCTTACTCGCTGAAAATCTATTTCTCATTCATGAAAAAATGAATCAGATGAAACTTCGTAGCTCTTACGAAGTGAAAGTTTATCTCGAGATTCAATTTAGAAAATTAATCCTCGAAAGGGAAAAGCCGTCTGTTTCGGGACTGCTTGCAAAACTATCGGATCTAACGAAACAGATCCAATCCGATATCGGAAACCTTTCGGAAGCCGGAGATAAAGAAACAGAAGTAAAAAAACCTGTCATTCCCGAAGCCAAAAGACCAACCGCTCAGATTCCAACGAATGTAAACAAACCTACTGCAACTACTTCGGCAGCTCTCGATGAAAAACCTTCACCTCCCAGACAGGAAACTCCGAAGGAAACTGTGACAAGTTCTACACCGGATACGGAAACAAAACCGAAATCTTCTGCTGACCCGAATGAAATGGAAAAATTACTCAAAGAAAAATTTGCCGGTATGGAAGTCGATCCCGGCCAATTTAAAAATTTATAGATCTAATAGATAGGCGCCATGGGAATATTTGATCAAGTCAAACAAATGAAAGAAGCATTTTCTCAATTGGGAAATATGCAAGAGAAACAAGCTGAATTGCAAAAACGTTTGTCCGGAATCCGCGTCACTGCCTCAGCAGGAGCCGGTATGGTGGAAATCACCGCGACTGCCGACGGAATCATCACTGATTTGAAGATCAATCCCATCATGTTCAATGCAGACGATGCAAAGATGTTGGAAGACCTAATTATCTCCGCCACTAACGAAGTGCTTCGCAAATCGAAGGATGTGATGGCTCATGAAGTAAAAAATGTTTTGGGTTTCAATCCAAAAGATATTGAAGCAATGATGAATCAGATGAATCCACCCGGAGGAAATCCTTCTGTCTGAAAATCAATTCCAGAAACTAGTTTCTTCCTTTTCCATCTTACCCGGGATCGGAAAAAAAAGTGCCACCCGTATCGGATTTCACGTCCTTCGGATGGAAGACTCCACATTCCAGTCCTGGTTGAACGGATTAAAGGAAGCGCGGGAAAGATTGCATTTTTGCCAAATCTGCGGTGGTTTAACGGAAGAAACAATTTGCGATATCTGCGATTCACCTAAGAGAGACAAGGCGATTCTATGTGTTGTAGAGCAGCCCGAAGATATTTTTTTCATAGAAAATACAAAGGAATTTTTCGGAACATACCATGTTCTGAACGGTTCCATTTCCCCTTTGGATGGAATCGGTCCGGATCAACTCAGAATCAGACCTCTTATGGAAAGACTGGAAGAATCTGCAATCAAAGAAGTCCTGGTCGCCACCAACCCTACGTTAGAGGGAGATGCGACCGCTTCCTATTTATCGCATTTGATCAAAGAAAGAGATATCAAAGTAACTAGAATTGCTCATGGGATCACAATCGGTGGAACGATCGAATATTCGGACCAATACACTCTTGGAAAAGCGATCAAGTCCAGATTGACTCTTTAAAATTTGGATTGTTAAAATCTATGTTCGAATGTAACGAATGCTTCTCTAAGAACTCTACCGTATTTCGAATCCAATAGCACAAAAAGCGCATCTCCGGCAACATAATAGCCCGATCTGAATATAATTTGAAAATCAGATGTCACATTATAACGAACATTCAGGTTGTATTCCATTCCCATATAAGTGGAAGTTTTGTAACCGGCCCATTCGTTAAATTCCCGATTGATTTTAATCTCGGGAGATTTTGTAGCCCAAAGTTGATAGTAACCTAAAGTGAATTGATAGGGACCGAAGGCGATGATGTTTGTAAAAAAACCATACTCATTCAAACCGGAAAAACTGGAACCGTTGAACAACGCATAACCACCCGTAAAGTCGGTAGCGATGTTGGAAATGGAAAATCCCGGTGCCAAAGTTCTATACCCGTTTCCTTTCAGATTTGCTTCTTCTCCATTTTTATCATAACCGGGTCTTCCGGTTGTTCCCAATGCAATTAGGTTGAAATTCAAAGATTCGTTCCATCTATAAGTGAATTGAAAATCATACATACCGCCCTTTATGGCATGCCTTCTTGTGGTATTATAATATGTGACTTGATTTTCATCCACAAGAGGTGTGAGCTTTTTCACAATACCCGCGTTATAGATTCCATGAACTACAAAAGAGAAAGTTTGAAAATTGAATTCGTTATGAAAACCATGCCAGAACAAACGTGAAGTCTCGCTATCCGTTTTGTCGTTATCATCCAGATAGTAACTGTAGATTTCATTTCTTACATTTCGAAAATACTCGATGCGCATCTTATTATAAAAAATGTTTGAGCTTTGATAGTTCTTGTCCGCAAATCCGTTCTTATCCACATCCAAAAAACTTTGGTCTTTTGCTCTTAAAACTCCACCCTCCCAGGAAAGTCTGAGAAATTGAAAATTTTTCAACACACTCACACCGGTTCCCGTAGAAAATAAAACTCTACCTTGCGCACTGGAAAACAATTGTTGCCCCACTTTAATGAATAAGGCCGATTCAGGAATTCTGAAATTGAGATATAAAAAGTTTGTTTGAACGTTTACCGCAGAAGTCCTTCCTCTCTCTCCTCCGGAACCGGGACCGATGACTCCGGGATCAAATCCATCAGGACCAGTCGAACGAAGTCCTTTCCCCCCAAAAGGAATATCTCCTACTTGCATCCCCCAAATCCCCTCTACATATTTTCCCGTAGAAAAACTCATATTATAAAGGAATCGAGTATCATAATAGCTTACATCTTCTTTACGGGGTGTTAGTTGAGACGGTTGCCCTAACTTTCTTCTTTCCAAATCCTGTGAAATTGCAGTCGCATCCGATTGGACCCGATCATTGTATTCTTTTTCAGGATCCTTTACGGGTGTAACCGGCGTTGTCCTACTCAAGAGAACGTCTCTTCCCACGTTCGTAGCCCTTACGCGAAAGGATCCGTTGAAGTTCAAAGAAGTTTTCTGAGACTCCTCCTCTTGGGCCCACAATCCGGAGCTAAATAGAATGAATACAAAGAATAAAAACGGTTTTTTCATCTTCGGTTATTCTTGTTTAACCCACTGATTCGATTTGAAATACTTGCTAACCAATTTTTGCATTCTACCAGTTCGTTTGTATTCTTTGATAAAAAAGTTCAAATGATAGATAAACTCCAAATCTTTCTTAGCCACAGCCATACTGATATGATCTTCTTGAACCACTCCTAAAATAGGAAGGTAGGATGCGCGAAGTGAAGGTTCTTTTTGCAATAAAGCCTGTATGTAAAAAGAATCCGCTACGAAACAATTCACATTGTTTTTCTTTAACTCATTTAACGCGGCTTCGCTGGTGAAATAAGAATATACCTGTGCTTTTGGAAATGTTTCCTTTAAATAATGATGATTGGAACTATTTGATAAGACCGAATAAGATATACCGGCAACGTTTTGCAAATCACCCAAATTTCGAAAAAGTTGCACGGTTACGATCTGTCCTTCCGGTTCCGCGGTAAACTGGAACGACTGACCAAACCGGCCGGAGTGGATATCAAATATGGATCGGTAAAATAAACATCTTTGAATCGGGCTATGGATGAAGACAACCCTGCAAGAGCAATCTGAGTATCTCCTTTTTCCAAAGTGCGGGCATGTTGATCAAAAGTTCGTAACGGAATGATACGCAAGTCCACATCTAAAAACTTAGCATATTCTTGAGCTAGCTCGACATCCAAGCCCGGGAAATCCGGCAATGGATTTTCAATATAGAAAGGATCGTAAAACTCATTCACGGAAACCGTAAGGAGTTTCGTTTTTTTTATTTTATCTAATGTTGGACTTGTTTGGGAAAAAACAGGAAAACTGAATAACAGAATAAGCGAAACTAACATCGTTTTTTCGCTTGCTAAGTATTTGAAATTCGCAAAAACCACTGTCCTTGATTCCCTTTTAAATTGAAAAAGGAATCAAGGAAAAATTAATTCTCTATCAATACAAATTCCGTTCTGCGGTTTTTACGGGAAGATTCTTCGTCAGACTTGTTGATGAGCGGTTCGGTCGGTCCCTTCCCATCCGTTTCCAAACGTTTCGCATCCACACCTTTGGAAATCAGATAATCTTTCACGGATTTTGCCCTATCTTTGGAAAGAACCATATTGTCTTCGAACGTGCCGGTGACATCGGTATGACCGATGATCTTCATACGAACGGATTTGTTTTCGTGAAGATAATCGACGATCGAATCCAGAGGAGGCGTGGACTCGTTTTTTAATTTTGCAGAAGCTCTTTCAAAGTAGATATTATCCAAAGAAATCCGTTTCTTTTCCACTAACATTTCTTCAATGACGTTTTCTTTTTTAGGGATGGATGCCGTATAAATATCAAAGGATCTGTTTTCCACCCTTCTACAAAATACAAAAGTCTTCTTTACCTGTTGATAAACAATATAGGCTTCATCCGCTTCCGAGTTGATCCCTTCTCCCAAATTTTCCAGATCGGAAAATTTACCTGAATCATGTTTTATCATATAAAGATCGTATCCTCCGAATCCTCCTGCGCGATTGGAAGCAAAAAACAGAATCGTTCCTTCATCATTCCATGCGGCTGCGATTGTTGAATTCGAATCATTAATGGGATCGGGCAGAGGAGTGGGCTTGGCCCAGGAATTTCCTTTTCGCTTGGAGATATAAATCTTTGCCTTATCCGGCTGTCCGAAAGGATATCTGGTAAACAATAAACTATCACCTAACAGGTGTGGATTTTCTTCAATTTCCTCGGTATTGATCGAAGAGGGTAGTGCTTGCGGATTACTCCATTCTTTTCCCTGCCATTGGGAAATGTAAATATCCCTGGATATCCCTACTTTCCCTGTCGGAAGTTCTACCTCAACTGCTCCATCCCGGTTGGAAGAAAGTAGCAACGTTTTTCCATCCCTTGAGATAAAAGGACTTTGGTCGTCAAATTCAGAATTGAGCTCATCCACTTCTTCAGGAAAAGACCACTGACCGTCTTTTTCCAAATTGCTTTTGAATATATCCGTATAACTCGTATTACTTCTTTTGGAATAAAAATACAAAGTCTTAGCATCAGGCGTAAGAGTAGGTGCAAACTCTTGGAAGTTGGTATTGATTTTACCTTTGATAGGTTCTACTATGATGGGAGAGTTTTCTTTGTTTTGCGAAAAAATCGATACGCCTGCAAAACAGAATACGAATACCAAGAAAGTTGATTTCAACATGGAGACCTCCCTGGTATCCGCTTTTTATAAAAATTACGGAAGGTATTTCTTCAATGCCTCCGGAATTTGGAAAGTGCCGTCCTCTAATTGGTAATTTTCAATCACAGCAGCAAGCGTTCTTCCGATCGCGAGCCCCGAACCGTTTAGAGTGTGGACGAGTAGGTTTTTACCTTCCTTCGATTTGTATCGAATTTTTCCCCTTCTTGCTTGATAGTCTTTGAAATTAGAAACGGAGGAAATTTCCATAAAACGGTTCAAACCGGGCATCCAAACTTCAATATCGTAAGTCTTGGACGATGCACTGGAAATGTCCTTGCTGCAAAGAAGCATCACTCTATAGGGAAGATTTAGTTTTTGTAAAATGGATTCTGCGTCGGAAAGCATCTTTTCGTGTTCTTCTTTGGAAGATTCCTGGCTCGTGAATTTTACCAATTCCACTTTTTGAAATTGATGAACCCGAACGAGTCCCCTTGTATCTCTTCCATAAGAACCAGCCTCTCTTCGAAAACAAGGAGTATGGGCGCAAACGGAAATGGGAAGATCCTTCTCATTTAAAATTTCATCGCGATAGTAGTTGGTGAGAGGAACTTCCGCCGTAGGAATCAAATTGAGTCCGTCTTTTTCCAAACGGTAAAAATCTTCCGCAAACTTTGGCAGTTGCCCTGTAGCCGTCATGGACTCATCGTTCACAAGCACCGGAACCCACATCTCTTCATAACCGTTGGAACCGGTATGAGTGTCCAACATCAAGTTCATCAACGCTCTTTCCATCTTCGCGCCCAAACCTCGGTATGTATAAAAGCGGGCACCGGAGAGTTTGACCCCTCTTTCAAAATCGAAAATTTTCAAAGCTTCACCGATATCATAATGCGGCTTAGGCGAAAATTTGAATTTTGGAATTTCTCCCCAACTGCGAACCAACACATTGTCTTCTTCGCTTTTTCCTTCGGGAACGGATTCATCCAAAATATTCGGAAGACCTATATTCAAATCATGAAGAGACTCTTCTTGTTTAGCGAGTTCTTCTTCGATTTCTTTGATTCTATCTCCCACACCTTTGACGGAATTGGAAACTTCAGTGATGTCTTTTCCTTGCGCCTTTAAAATCCCAATCTCTTTGGAAACTTTATTTCTTTCGGCACGAAGGTTCTCAGCTTCTTGTTTTAAAGATTTTTGTTTTGTGGCAACATCTTTGATTTTTGTCTCGATGTCAGCGTTATAAGCTCCGCGTTTTTTCAAAGAAAGAATCAGTTCTTCCGGGTCTTGTAGAATTCGATTGATATCAAGCATGGTAAGCCTTTTTATTTATAAATTTTTCCGAATTGGAGTATAATTGTTCCGTAACGACAGCATTGGTTTCTTCCCGCAAAGAAAACATCCTTTCTAATATATAAGGCATGTTAGATGAGTCATTTCTTTTTCCCCGATGAGGAGGAGGGGCGAGAAAAGGAGAATCCGTTTCGATCAACAAAGATTGCAAAGGAAGTTTTTTCGCCGCTTCATGAATGTCCGTAGCATTTTTAAAAGCAACGATTCCTGAGAAAGAAACGTAATAACCTAAATCTACGAATTTTTTCCCGGCTTCATAATCGTAAGTAAAACAATGAATCACACCGAATGCTTTTCCTTTGTATTCGGAAAGGGCTTCGTATGTTTCTTTGAAAGCATCTCTGGAATGAATGACTACAGGCAATTTGTGTTTTGCGGAAAATTCCAAAAATTTGGAAAAGATTTCTCTTTGTAGTTTTTTAGTGGAAGCGTCATGATACAAATCCATTCCGATTTCTCCGATTCCCGTAAAACGTGGATGATCCAATTGTTCTTCGGCAAATTTAAGTATCTGATCCGCATTTGGAAATTCATGAGTCTCCGTAGGATGGCATCCGACAGTGTAGTGAATTCCCAAGTCTTCCGTAGAAAAACTGTCAGCAATTTCCCTAGCCTTCAAAGAACTTGGTAAGTCGATTCCGATCTGTACAATTTTTTTCACACCGGCAACAGCGGATTTTTGTAAGGATTCGGCTATATCTTGTCCTTGTTCCTGAATTATGTCTAAATGACAATGTGTATCGATTAAAGAATAGGCCATATAGCTCAGGTTTTGCAAATTAGATTGACTGAAAATGAAAATTCCATCGAAAGTTATAGAAGAACGTAATGTTTTATTAAACGACGGGATAAGCAAAAACTAAAGTGAATTTCAAGAGCCGCCTAAATCTAATTTTTTACCGTCTTCGGTATAAATTCCAGGAGTGGAAGTTACGCCTTTCCCAGCGTTACGAAGATTTAGATAAAAAAGGCCGGGAAAGACTGACCATTATGGTCATTCCCCATACCGACCGTAGAACGATCAATTTCATCATATCTTACAAAGCTATTTCCATTTTCATAGGTATTGTCGTTATCTTACTTGTCATTAGCGCTGTGAATGTACTTTCTCATAGCGGTTCCGTTCACCAATTAACAGAGCTTAATCTCACGAACAAAGATTTTATCCGTCAGTCTTCTAAAATGAAAGAAGAAGTGGGATCTCTCCATGAAACGATCCAATATTATTATGAAAAGATTTCCAGTCTGTATATCAAACTTGGCGGAGACCCGGCTCGTGTTTCCAAAGGTATGGGCGGCGCTGCAAACTTAAACCAATTCGCTTCTTTACAAGGTACACCGCAAACAGACATCACTGATGAGTCTTTCCGTATCAAAGAAGACATTCACAATTTAAAATTATCTTCCGAACTATCCGATGAGATCATCAAACTCATCAAAAAAAGAAAAAGTATCATCCGCAATACTCCTTCCATCTGGCCGACCAAAGGATATGTTTTGTTTCCTTTCGGAAAGTACCTTTCTCCCATCACTGGAAAAGAAGAATTGAACAAGGGACTCGACATCGGATCTTTTCCGGGAGCCGAAGTAGTTGCTACTGCTCCCGGTTTAGTTTTTGATACTGGATTTTCTCCTGCTACGGGATACTATATCAAACTCGCGCACAAGTTCGGATGGAAAACGATTTACTCCAATCTTGACCGGGTCAAAGTGAAAAAAGGAGAGCGTATATCCAAGTCGGATGTGATTGGTTATGTGGGAAAAACTCCCGAAAATCCAATCTACCATTTACATTATGAAGTCCATGTCGGAACACAACCACTCAATCCGTTTTCCTTTCTCAACCAAATTCAAGAATAATGCCCTCACCTGAAATAGAAGAAGAGTTTTTAGTCAATAGTGTCATCGGAGAAGGTGCTGAGTTCACCGGTGAATTCAAATTTTCCGGCCTCATCCGTATCGACGGAAGATTCCGTGGAGTTTTGGAAACCGACGGGAAAGTCCTTATAGGAAAAACCGGAATCGTCGATACTGATATCAGAGCGAAAGTAGTAGTTGCCGGTGGAGAAATCCGGGGCAATATTTTTGCAACTGAAAGGGTGACTCTTCTTTCCAGCTGTCGATTGGAAGGAGATGTTGTAACTCCTAGATTGATTGTGGAAGAGGGCGTGGTTTTTCACGGTAAGTGTACGATCAACCCTACTTAAAGTTTCGGGGGATCTATGTTCGTACAAAATACAAATAACAAACCGGTATCCAATTCCCCCAAACGCAAACCGGGAGAAAAAGAAAAACTCCAGGAAACTTCCGAATCCAAAAATTTAACCTTCCTGGAAATTTTGGAATCCATCGTCCCTTCCGACGGGGAAAACACAAAAGAATTAAACGAGCTTTGGAAAGATCTTCCCGATTTGGAAAAAGCCCTCATTGCCAATCCGAATCATTCCAACCTGAAAGAATACAAAGAGCATATCAAAAACATTGCTCAATTGATTTTGAAGAAAAATCATAAAGTCATGCAGGCACCTTCCCGGGGTAGAAATGATAACAAAGACATTCGTTATGTCAAGATTGTAGATGAGAAATTGGATCTTTTGGCAAAAACCATGTTTTCCCCCAACAACTCCGCCTTCGCAATTTTGAAACAATTAGATGAAATCAGAGGTCTATTGATTGATCTAAAAGGATAATTTTTTGAAAGACTCGAACCGCCCCATCAGTAAGAACCTAAAGGTTCTTAGCAAAACCATGGCTTATATAAAGCCTTATCGTTTACAAGTATCCCTTTCCTCTTTTGCCTTACTTTTCACCGCTGCGATCACACTTTCCCTCGGTCAGGGATTGAAACATTTGGTCGATGCGGGCTTCACTGCAAGATCCAAAGAAGAGCTCACATTCTCTCTTTTTATACTGATCTTCATTGGATTTTTGTTAGCCAGTGGAACATATTTGAGACATTACTTGGTCTCTTGGATCGGAGAGAGAGTTTCTTCCGATATCAGAACCGATGTATTCCGTCATGTTGTGGATCTGCATCCTCATTTTTTTGAAACCAATTCGCCGGGAGAAATTCAATCCAGAATTACAACGGACACTACTCTTTTGCAAACAGTGATAGGTTCTTCCGCTTCCATCGCGCTTCGTAATTTTCTACTGTTTATCGGAGGAATGATCTTTCTTTTTGTCACCAATGTGAAATTGACTGCGATCGTACTTTTGAGTGTTCCGTTTGTATTGTTTCCTATTTTATTTTACGGACGAAAGGTCCGTAAACTCTCCCGCGATACTCAGGATAAAATCGCAAACGTAGGATCTTATGTAAGCGAATCTCTTTTCAATATCAAAATCGTTCAGAGCTTTTTTCACCAGGAAATAGACAAACGAAAATTTCATGAAACTGTGGAAGATGCTTTCGAGGTTTCCGTTCTCCGTATCCGACAAAGATCCATGCTGATAGCGACTGTCATTTTACTCATCTTAGCCGGAATCAGTTTCATGTTATGGATCGGTGGATTGGATGTTTTGGAAGGAAGGATCACAGGCGGGGAGCTGATTGCATTTTCTTTTTATGCAATCATGGTGGCAAATTCCGTCGGAGCTATTTCCGAAGTCATCGGAGATTTGCAAAGAGCCGCCGGTGCTACGGAAAGATTAATGGAACTTTTGGATTCCGAATCCAACATCAAAGATCCTCTCACACCGATTCATTTACCTATTGATACAATCGGGGAAATTCGATTTGAAAATCTTTCCTTTCATTATCCTTCCCGTCCCGATAGAAATGCAATTGACTCTTTCCATTTAAACCTACCGGCCCAAAAATCCACCGCACTTGTTGGACCTTCCGGAGGAGGAAAGTCTACACTCTTCGAACTCATTTTACGTTTTTATGATCCGCAGGAAGGAAGGATAACAATCGATGGAATCGATATCCGAACTCTTACATTGAAGGACCTTCGTTCCCTCATAGGATTTGTTCCCCAACAACCGATTTTGTTTTCTGGAACACTCCGTGAAAACATCGCATACGGAAGACCGGATGCAACTCTTGAAGAAATTGAACGTGCCGCAGAACAAGCGTATGTTACCGAATTTATGGATCATTTGAAAGACGGATACAATACGGATCTAGGTCATATGGGCACTCGACTTTCCGGAGGGCAAAAGCAAAGAATCGCAATTGCTCGGGCGATTTTAAGAAATCCTAAAATTTTACTTCTGGATGAAGCAACATCCGCTTTGGATTCTGAATCGGAAAGAATGGTTCAGAAAGCTTTGGATTCTTTGATGAAAGACAGAACGACTCTGATGATTGCACATAGACTGGCAACCATCGTTCGCTCCGATCAGATTGTTGTGATCCAACAAGGTAAGATTGATTCTATCGGAACTCATGAAGAGTTACAGAACCAAAGTGAACTTTATGCGCGACTTTCCAAATTACAATTTCAAACCTAATTGCTCTAGGATTCGTTCCATGTCGGAAAGATTTGCATAATTGAATGTGATCTTTCCTTTTCCATTATTATCATTATGAGAGATTTCCACTTTGGCACTGAACTTGTTTCTAAGTTTGCCTTCGATCTTTACAATGCTTGCATCTTTCTCTGATCCCGAACCGGAACTCTTTTGTTTTTTATCCGGGTTTAAAATGGAAGAAACATAATTCTCTACTTCGCGGGCAGTCCAATTTTCAGTGATGATCTTGTTCGCAACTTCGATTTGTTTTTTAGTTTCGGGAAGAGAAAGCAATGGCCTTGTTTGACCTTCGGAAAGTTTTCCTTCTTTAATCAAATCCTGAACTTGAGAAGGAAGACCCAAAAGGCGAATCAAGTTGGCAATGGTGGATCTGTTTTTTCCAACCCGAGTCGCAAGGTCCGTCACTTTCAAAGATCTTTTTTCAATTAGATTTTGATAAGCTTGCGCTTCTTCTATCGGGTTTAAATCTTCTCTTTGCAAATTTTCGATTAATGCGAGTTCCATCATGTCCGCATCGGAAACGTCTTTAACGATAGCTGGAATTTTTTGGAAACCGGCAAGCTTGCAAGCGCGTAGTCTTCTCTCGCCGGCAATCAGAATGAAGCCGGCACCCGCGGTATTCTTTTGAACGACGATCGGTTGAATCACTCCATGCTGTTGGATGGTTTGTGAAAGTTCCTGGATCGCCGTTTCTGAAAAATGTTTTCTAGGTTGGTGAGGGTTAGGAACAATCTCAGAGATTCGTATTTCGCGTAATCCGGAAACATCATCTGTATTGAGTTCAACATTCTTTTCGTTAACGGGAATTAGGTTACCAAGTCCTCTTCCTAAAACTTTTCCTTTGCCCAGTGCCATTTTCTTAACCCTGACCGACGATTTCTTCTGCTAGACTTTTATAACTTTTCGCACCGATCCCTTCCGGGTCGTAGTAGTTGATTGGTTTTCCAAAAGAAGGAGCTTCCGACAATTTTATATTTCTAGGAATGATTGTATTATAAACTTTTTCTTTGAAGTAGTTGCGAACATCTTCCGCTACTTGATTGGCAAGGTTTGTTCTTTTGTCATACATCGTAAGAAGCACTCCTTCCAATTCCAAACTTTTATTCCATTGAGATTGAACAAGCGAGATGATTCTCATGAGTTGTGATAAACCTTCCAAAGCAAAATACTCTGTTTGCAAAGTGATCATCACAGACTGAGAAGCGCAAAGTGCATTGATGGTAAGTACTCCGAGGGAAGGAGGACAATCGATCAAGATGTAATCGTAATCTGCTTGCACACTTGCGAGTGCGTCTTTGAGTTTGAATTCTTTTTTCTCAATTCCAAGGAAGTCGACTTCCAATCCTGATAAGTTGATGTTGGCAGGAATGATATCAAGGTTTGCTATAAAAGATTTTTGAATCGCCTCTCTTGCGGAAAGTTCTCCAATCAAAACCTCGTAAGTTGTTTTGTTGAGTGACTGCACTTCCAATCCCAAACCGGATCCTGAGTTTCCTTGCGGATCAATGTCCAAGAGTAAAATTTTCTTTCCGAGCTCAACTAGGTTCGACGCTAGATTGATCGCTGTGGTTGTTTTTCCCACTCCACCTTTCTGGTTGCTAATCGAAACTATTTTACCCATTGCCTTCTTTACTCTCCTTGCTGATGTCTTTCCAAAGTCTGGGGTAACCCGTAATTGGTTCGGAATCCTTTTGCAGTATTTTAATATGTCGCTTTCCCACAAACTCTAATTCCGTAAGTTCGATTTCTTTTTTAATTCGGAAGCCACTGTATTTCAAAACTTTTGTTTCTATCTTCTCATCAAAATTTCTCTGACCTAGGAAAGGGCAAAAATATCCTCCCTTCTTGACTAAATTGGAAACTACTTCTACCATAAAAGGGTAGGGGACTACCGCACGGGAAGTTACCAGATCAAATTTTCTTTTCTCTTCTTCTGCTCTCATATATTCAAAAGAAATTCTATCATTTGCCCCGGACAAATTTCCTTTTCTGACCTCTTCTTCCAGAAGGAAAAGTTTTCTTTTTTGAGAATCGATGAGTGTAAGCTTAGGAGATTCTTTGAGACATAAAAAAAGAAATCCGGGAAGACCAGGGCCTGTGCCTACATCCGCCAGATTTGTTTCACGTGAAACAAATCCCGACTCCTTTAGTTTAAAAACAAAAACCAAACAGTCGATGATATGCCGATCTAAAATCAACGCGGAATCATTCTTAGAGAAAAAGCCACCTTTCTCATTTTCACGAATCAAAAATTCGTGATAGAGATCTATCTTCTTCCAATCAAATTGTGCATCCAAACTTTCAAATATCCGAGGAAGCAAAGAGGAAACTTTTTCGCGCGCTAAATTTTCTGCCATAATTGTTACTTAATTTCTAAAAATCGTCGATGGTTCTAATAGGAGAATTCTTTTCCATGAAACGATTTTTAATCTTAACATTTACACTCATTGCTTTCTTACTACTTACGCTTCCTTCGTTTGCATTCACTCCCGGAAAATGGTCTCACAAAGATCAGTTTGTTTTTTTCAAAGGAAAGAAAGGTCCATCCAAAGAGATCGTTCGCAACTCAGAAGGACAAGTCATCTATGTAGCGGAATATGTTTATGATGAAGACGGTCATCTCGTCCAAGAAACTTACTCTGATAAAGAAGGTAAGTCGGATGGTAAAACCATCTTTCGTTACACAGAAGGACTTGTAACTTCAGAAGAAGTCTATGGTCAGAACAACACTCTTGTAGAAAGAAAAGACTTCGTCTATAAAGGCAAAATTCTCAAAAGACTGGTCGTTAAAAACTTCGAAGGAAAGAATCTGATCAGTTATACTTTGGAAACGGACAAAGACGGAATGCTAGTCAGTGGCGAAGGTAAAAATTCAGAATCCAAAGATGTAGAATCCTTTCGTATCATTCCTGATCCTAAAAAACTAAACGTTCAAATTCAATTCCTATTGGATGATAAGAAAATCAAACTAGGGGAGATTCACTTTAAGTATGATGCCAAAGGAAACTTGGTGGAACGTGAATTCTTCCAAGCGGAAGTTCATAGAGTGAATAAATTGAAATACAAAACAGATGGAAGCCTGGAATCTTTTTCGTTTCACGTGAAACAAGGGGACAATTGGGTTCTAGAAAAAACTCATTTCCTTCTCTACGATGAGAACTCCAAAAGCAAAGTTTCCAAACAAGATAAGAAGGAAGAGTTCTTATCTAACGGAAACAATTCTCCTATAGAACATTAAAATGAAAAGGGTAAGTAGTTATTAAAACCGCTTACCCTTTTTCTTAGATTCTAATTGGATCTGAAGCAAATTAGAATCCGAAACTTTCTTCTTAACCCAAAAACAACTTCAACAATCCTCCCAAGATCGCAACCAAGATAGTTCCGTTGATTGCATTTGCAACACGTGCTTGTGTTCGAATGATCTTTTCCAAAGATTCAAATCGGGAAGTCATTTGTTTCTGCATGGATTCGAATCTTTCATCAGCAACATCAAAGCTTGCGTTCATGATTTGATTTGTCTGGTGCATTCGTTCCGCAAGAAGATCTATTTTCCCGACAAGCAAATCAATCCTTCCTGCCAAGAGCCGAATCTCAACCCGGATTCCTACTTGTTCATACTGCATTGGTCTCAGTACTTCTTTATCAAATTTCAACTCGTTACTTGCCAATGCTTCGGAAAGTTTTCTATCGATCGCCTTTTCAAAAGCATCCGCTTCGGATTCAGAGAAAGAATGTCTCGTTAAGATTGAAGTGATTGTTGTCATAATACCATCCATGCGGAGCAAACATAAAGAAGATCTGCCCGGCGTAAGAAGAGGTAAAAAACTGATACGATTGGTTCTAAAAAAAATCGATTGGAAGAATAAATAAGAGCAAGATCATCCGACGCGATCGCCGGATGAGTTTTATTTTTTCTCTACCAGATGAAAGAGAAGCAAGTCGATATCGGAAGGATCCACTCCGGAAATATGTGCAGCCTTTTCCAAATTCATAGGGCGATGTTTATTCAACTTGGTGGCAGCTTCTGTCTTCAATCCTTTCACGGAAAGATAATCAAAGTCGGAAGGGATTTCAAAGCTTGCATATTTTTTTCTATACTCGATGGATTCAAGTTCGCGTTTCAAATATCCTTCGTACTTAACTTCCATCTCAAGGACTGCTTTTTCTTCTTCATTCAAAGAAGATAATTCGGACATAAAAGGTTCAATGTCTCCGATTTTAATATCCGCTCGTTTTAAAAACGAAGCTACCGTGTGACCGAATTTATAATCTTCGATTCCTTTGCGTTCCAAAACTCCGCTCAATTCTACGGTCGGTTTCATAGACAAAGAATACATCTTGGAACGAAGAGTATCGATTCTTCCGTAACGATCCAACATGGAATCATAATCTTCTTTCGAAACAAGTCCCATCTCATATCCGTACTTCATCAATCTTTGATCCGCATTGTCTTGCCTGAGAAGTAGTCTGTACTCGGCTCGACTCGTGAACATTCGATAAGGATCTTCCACACCTTTGTGAACCAAATCGTCGACAAGCACTCCGATATAAGATTCACTTCTCGGAAACAACATAGGTTTTTCTTTTTTCAAAGAACGAACTACATTGTAAGCGGCAACCAAACCTTGCGCGGCAGCTTCTTCATAACCGGTAGTACCGTTGATTTGTCCTGCGTGGAAAAGCCCTTTGATTTTTTTAGTCTCCAATGTTGGATGAAGTTCCGTCGGATCAACAAAGTCGTATTCAACTGCATAACCGGGACGCATAAGTTCCACTTCTTCCAAACCTTTGATCGTTCGAAGAAACTTCCATTGCAACTCTTCGGGAAGACTTGTGGATACTCCGTTGAGATACATCTCATTCGTATCATATCCTTCCGGCTCGATAAAAATCTGATGACGATCTCTTTCTGCAAAACGAACTACTTTGTCTTCAATGGATGGACAATAACGAGGACCGATACTTTGTATCTGTCCCGAATACATCGGAGAGAATTCCAAATTTTGTCGGATCAGATCATGAGTGCTCTGATTTGTATAAGTGATGTAACAAGGAATCTGTCTTCTTTCTATTTTACCGGAAGAGAAAGAAAAACCTTTTGGATTTTCATCACCATGTTGTTCTTCCAAATTTTTAATATCGATGGAGTTTTTATGAACGCGAGCAGGAGTTCCTGTTTTCAATCGACCCAATCTAAATTGAAACCCGGAAAGAGAACGTGACAATCCTTTGGTAGTCGGTTCACCGATTCTCCCCGATTCTTTTTGGTAAGTACCTATATGAATGACGCTAGAGAGAAAAGTTCCTGTTGTTAAAATCAAATGATTGGTTTTGAATTCGAATCCTCTACCGGTTCGAAGACCAACAATCTGATTTCCTTCTACAATCAAATCTTCAACCGTATCTTGTCGGATGGATAAGTTGGCCGTGTGTTCCAACTGATGTTTGATTGTAAGTTGATATTGTTTTTTTTCCGCTTGAGCGCGGGGGGCCCAAACGGATGGACCTTTGGAAGTGTTTAACATTTTAAATTGGATACCTGTGGCATCGATGGTTCTTCCCATAAGTCCACCCAAGGCATCCACTTCCCGGACCATATGTCCTTTTGCAATTCCACCGATTGCAGGATTGCAACTCATCTGCCCGATCGTATCTAAGTTCATTGTGATGAGTAGAGTTCGAAAACCTGCTTTCGCAGGAATGTATGCGGCTTCGGATCCTGCGTGTCCCGCACCCACAACGATACAATCAAATTGGTCTGGATAAAACGAATGATTCATATTATGTCTTCTAACAATTCTTAATCTAAGAATGCGAAAGTAAAACTTCCTTCTAGAACGATAACAATTTCGGCATCGAATGCTTCGAGATAAAAAAAGATAAAATTCATTTTCTAAAAACGATTCTCAGAAATTTTGGAAGCACAGGATTTTATATGCCAGGCGAAACCAAAGACCTTTCTTATTTCGAAGGAAAAATCATTCCTTCCGAGGATGCCAAGATCAGCATCCAAACTCATGCCTTTCAGTACGGAACCGCCGTCTTCGGCGGAATCCGAGGTTATTATAATGAGACGAGAAAAAACGTATTTGTATTTAGGATTTTAGATCATTACAAGCGTTTGGTGAACTCGACTAAAATCATGCAATTGCAGTTCGACAAAACTCCGGAAGAACTCGCAGAGATTACTTTGAAATTGATTCGGGATTCGAACTTAAAACAAAACGTTTATGTTAGGCCGATCGTTTACACTTCAGCGCTCCAACTCTCTCCCCGCTTCCACGATGTGAAGACGGAGATCGCCATCTATGTTTTAAAACTGGATGATTACCTCGATACTCAAAACGGACTTCGCACGATGGTATCGAGCTGGACTCGATTTTCCGATAACCAAATTCCCACTCTTTCCAAAGTGAGCGGCGGATATGTAAATTCCGCACTTGCCAAATCCGAAGCGGTTCAAAACGGAATGGACGAAGCCATATTTTTGGATGCACGCGGGTTTGTTTCGGAAGGTTCCGCGGAAAATATTTTTCTGGTTCGCAACGGAGAGATTCATACTCCGAGTGTTCCTTCTTCCATCTTGGAAGGAATTACGAGAAGATCCATTTTCAAAATCGCTGCCGACTTAGGTATCAAAGTAGTGGAAAGAGACATTGCCCGTTCCGAACTCTATATCTCCGATGAAATCTTTTTTTCAGGGACAGGTGTGCAAGTGGCTTGGTTGAAAGAAGTGGATAGAAGAAAAGTAGGAGACGGAAAAATCGGACCTGTCACCAAAAAGATCCAATCCTTGTTCTTCAATGCGGTTCGCGGAGAAGAGGCAAAATACGAAGACTGGTTAACACCGGTTTATTGATTTAATTTTATGACTGATTCTTTCTTTCAAGTAGATGAACTGATCGGGCAAGACACTGCTCTTACTTTCTTACATTCTTTTCTAAAAGAGAAAGATAGAATTCCAGGCGTACTTATTTTTCACGGACCGGACGGAGTGGGGAAGTGGTTTGCTGCGGAAAGGTTTTCCCGCCATCTACTTTGTTTGAATGATAACTCCTGCGGAGTTTGTGATTCGTGCCGGCTTTTTATGAAAGGGGAACATCCGGATTTTATCCAGTTTCCCAAAAACAAAAACATCGCCATAGGCAAAGACAAAGATCCTGAGGATTTTACCATTCGATGGCTACTCGGAAGTCGGATCATTTACAAACCTCATATTTCCCACAAAAGAATCGTACTGTTTCCGGAAGCACATAGAATTAACAATGAAGCGGAGACAACTCTTCTCAAAACTTTAGAAGAACCTCCTCCTCATACGAAATTCATTTTGATTGTTAATGATCTGAGTAAGTTGAAAAAAACAATCGTGTCCCGATCCGTGTGTATTCCTTTTCATTATCTTCCCCAAACAAAAGTACATTCCATAGCGAGAAGTCTGGATAAGACGATTAAGGAATATTACGGAGGATCTCTCAATCCTTTCGATATTTCCGATGAACAGATCGAAGAGTGGCATGAAACCGTGCGAAATCTTTGCCAGGATCCTATCTTGGTTTTGAAACTGGAAAATTGGATTCGGGAAAAAATGTCGGATTCAAAAGGAAAAGAAAAAATTCCGAATATAGATTTTTTAGAAATGATCTCTTTACTCTTGTTATACGAGTATCGCAAGGAAAATTTCGACAACAATATCCGGAAGATCCATGCGATCCTGGAATTCAAATCAAAGTTACATTACAACATACCAGCTTTGGAATATTTTTTATTATCTCAACTTTTCCTGAAATTGAGTAGTTCACCTCGTTAGGTGAAAAGAATTCGGACAAATTCCTTAAGAGACATAATTTTCTTATTCTTCAT